>JBGTNW010000147.1:0-2302 GCA_041742865.1 Phormidesmis sp. | reverse complement strand
CCGCCGCATCGACCGCTGAACTTAGCCGCGATGTCGGCACCTTTTACTGGCTATTTCCCCATCTCAAGCGGCTGAATGTACCGCCTAAAATGATCCAGCGCCTGCTCAATCAGCTAGACGTGCGCTTGGTCTTTACCGCGCACCCCACTGAAATTGTGCGCCACACTATTCGCGATAAGCAGCGGCGAATTTCGGCTATTTTGCGTCAGCTAGATCGTGAAGAAGACAGCGCTCGGGGGCTAGGGCTAGATTCATCTTGGGAAATAAAAGCGCTTCAAGCTCAGCTAGTCGAAGAAATTCGGCTGTGGTGGCGCACCGATGAGCTACATCAGTTCAAGCCTTCGGTGCTCGATGAGGTAGACTTTACGCTGCATTATTTTGATGTGGTGCTCTTTGAGACAATTCCACAGCTGCATCAGCGGATTTGCCGGGCTTTGGAAGGCACTTTCCCCAATCTTAAGCCGCCTCGTCAGAACTTTTGTCGGTTTGGCTCTTGGGTGGGCAGTGATCGCGATGGCAATCCCTCTGTCACCCCGCAAATTACTTGGAAAACCGCCAACTTTCAGCGCAACATGGTCGTTGGCAAATACATCACCTCCATTGACAAGCTCACGCACCTCTTAAGCCTGTCTTTGCACTGGAGCGAAGTGCTGCCCGATTTGCTGGAATCTTTAGAACAAGATCAGACCCAAGTGCCAGAGCTTTATGACGAGCTTGCTATTCGCTACCGGCAAGAGCCCTACCGGCTAAAGCTGGCCTACATTGAACATCGATTAAAAAATACGTTAGAGCGATCGCAAAAGCTCATTCATGGCGAATATCTACAAGAGCAAGAAATCAATCTAGATAGCCATGTGGCTAGCGGGCGGATCTATCGCTCTGGCGATGATTTTCTCGCTGAACTCCAGCTTATTCAAAGCAATCTCAAAGAAACAGGCTTAGTTTGTCAAGATTTAGAAGAGCTGGTTTGCCAAGTTGAAATTTACGGGTTTAACCTCGCTCAGCTCGACATTCGTCAAGAAAGCACGCAGCATTCCGACACCATTAACGAAGTTACTGAGTATCTGGGTGTGCTCGATAAACCCTATAACGACATGAGTGAAGCCGAGAAAACCGGTTGGCTAATTGGGGAACTGCGCACCCGCCGACCGCTGATTCCGGGTGAGCTGCCGTTTTCTGAAAGAGCCACTGAAATTATTGCCACCTTCCGCATGGTGCGTAAGCTCCATCAAGAATTTGGCCCTGACATTTGCCAGAGCTACATCATCAGCATGAGCCACACGGCCAGCGATTTGTTAGAGGTGGCACTACTGGCCAAAGAAGCCGGACTTTACGATCCGGCAACGGGTGTCGGGGCGCTTAAAATAGTGCCTTTATTTGAGACGGTTGAAGATTTGCGGCGAGCCCCGGAAGTGATGCGCCAGCTCTGGGAATTGCCTTTGTACCGAGCGATGCTACAGGGCGGGTATACGGCCATGTCAGCCGCCACAACGGATCCGGCAACGGCTGGAACAGCTTTGCAAGAAGTGATGCTGGGCTACTCGGATAGCAATAAAGATTCAGGCTTTCTCAGCAGCAATTGGGAGATTCATAAAGCGCAGCAGGCATTGCAGGCGATCGCCGAAGAATATGGCGTGGCGCTGCGCATTTTCCACGGTCGCGGCGGCTCGGTCGGTCGCGGCGGCGGGCCTGCGTATGAGGCCATTTTGGCGCAGCCCGGTCGCAGTGTAGATGGCCGCATTAAAATCACTGAGCAAGGTGAGGTGCTCGCCTCTAAATACAACCTGCCGGATCTGGCGCTTTACAATCTAGAGACGGTGACGACAGCGGTGATTCAGGGCAGTGTTTTGGGCAGTAGCTTTGACACTATTGAGCCTTGGAATGAAATCATGGAGCGACTGAGTGTTAGATCGCGCCAGCATTACCGGGCGTTGATTTACGAACAGCCTGATCTGGTGGATTTTTTCCATCAGGTGACCCCAGTGCAAGAGATTTCTCAACTGCAAATTAGTTCTCGTCCAGCGCGGCGTAAGGGCAAGCGAAATCTAGACGGGCTGCGGGCAATTCCGTGGGTGTTTAGCTGGACGCAGACTCGCTTTTTGCTGCCCTCTTGGTACGGGGTGGGCACGGCTCTAAAAGAATTTATGGATGAAAATCAGGCTGAGCATTTGGAGATGCTGCGCTACTTTTACGCTAAGTGGCCTTTCTTTAAAATGGTGATTTCTAAAGTAGAAATGACCTTAGCGAAGGTGGATTTACAAATTGCTCAGCACTATGTAAGTCAGCTCAGCAGCCCGGATAA
>JBGTNW010000146.1:0-4837 GCA_041742865.1 Phormidesmis sp. | reverse complement strand
ATTTGCTGAAGGATAAAGAAGCGCTCGGCTTCGCGCATTAGACCGGGCTTGAGCAGATCAACTTGAGCTTCTTTGAGGTCGTAGGCAATGCGGACTTGCTCTGCCAAAAAGGTTTTGATCTCGCCCATTGAGAGGTTTTCGAGCTGCTCAGGAGTTAGATCAGCTAGCAAATATACAAATTCTTGCACTTTGCTCACGACGCTACTCAAGTCCCATTCTTCTGAGGGCAGTTCCGGATTGACGTAGGCTTCTACGATGTCGTTCATCGTTTGCTCTGCATAGTTGATGACTAGCTCTTTGAGATCTTGACCTTCTAAAACGCGGTGGCGCTCGGCGTAAATGGCGCGGCGCTGATTGTTCATTACCTCGTCGTATTCAAAGACCTGTTTGCGAATGTCGTAGTAGTAGGTCTCGACTTTTTTTTGTGCGCCTTCGAGCGATCGCGTCAGCATCCCGGACTCAATCGGCATATCTTCTTCAACCCGGAAAGCATTCATCAGTCCGGCCACGCGATCGCCGCCAAAAATGCGCAGCAGGTTATCTTCTAAGCTGAGGAAAAACTTGGTCGAACCCGGATCGCCCTGACGACCTGCCCGGCCTCTGAGCTGATTATCGACTCGGCGCGACTCGTGGCGCTCGGTGCCAATTACATGCAGCCCGCCGAGGCCAACCACCTCATCATGCTCAGAGGACGTAAAGACCTCATACTCTTTAAGAATTTGGTTATAAACGTCGCGGAGCTTTTGAATCACGGGATCATCAGTCGGCGCTTTCTCAGCGGCGACAGCGACTTTATCTTCAGCGGCGAGTTCAGAAAGGCTTTGTTCGCCGTACGTTTTTACCGCGAACGCAACAGCTTCTTTGAGCGCAGTTTTGGCATCTAGTGATAGATCGGTCGGAAAGATTTGTGGGGCGACTCGCCAGGTTTTTTTCTTTTGGCTGTCGCCAAAGCCTTGGGCACCTGCGCCACTTCTCGTGCCCGCAATTTGAGCGATGCCAAATTTTTCATCATCTTCAGGTTTTACTAAGCGGGGCATGAAGTACTCTCGCACTTTGAGCCGTGCCATGTAGTCGGCGTTACCACCTAGGATAATATCGGTGCCGCGTCCGGCCATGTTGGTGGCGATGGTGACAGAGCCACGCCGACCGGCTTGGGCGACGATTTCTGATTCGCGCTCAACGTTTTCGGGTTTGGCGTTGAGCAGATTGTGCTCCACATTGAGATTTTTGAGCAGCAGTGAGAGCACTTCTGATTTTTCGACGCTAGTAGTACCCACCAGGACAGGCCGACCGGTTTCGTGCATGGCGGCGCATTCTTGCGCGATCGCACTCCACTTGGCATTTTCGGTTTTGTACACCACATCTGGCATGTCGTAGCGCTGAGAAGGCCGATTGGTCGTAATAATCGTGACTTCGAGGGTGTAAATTTTCTCAAACTCAGCTTCTTCAGTTTTGGCCGTACCGGTCATGCCCGAGAGCTTGGGATAGAGCAAGAAAAAGTTTTGATAGGTAATAGAAGCCAGTGTCTGGGTTTCGGGCTGAATTTCAACATGTTCTTTGGCTTCAATCGCCTGGTGCAAGCCATCGCTCCAGCGGCGTCCGGTCATGACTCTGCCGGTAAATTCATCGACAATGACAATTTCGCCATTGCGCACAATGTAGTTCACGTCTTTAGTGAACAGCTCTTTGGCCTTGATCGCATTGAAAATGTAGTGAGCCCAAGGATCTTGCGGATCGAATAGATCGGTGACTTTGAGCAGGTTTTCAGCTTTTTCGTAGCCTTCATCGGTGAGCAATACGTTCCGAGCTTTTTCATCGACTTCGTAGTCTACTTCGTCAGCTTCTAGCTGAGCGGCGACTTCAGCGGCCTGAGTGTATTTTTCGCCGGGTCGCTCTACCTGGCCAGAAATAATCAAGGGCGTCCGGGCTTCATCCACCAAAATCGAATCGACTTCATCAATCACGCAAAAGTTAAACGGACGCTGCACCACATCTTCCATTTGCGTAGACATGTTGTCGCGCAGGTAGTCGAAGCCAAATTCGCTATTGGTGCCGTAGGTGATGTCACAGGCGTAGTTTTTTTTGCGCTCAGTCGGGCTCATGCCTTGCTGAATCAGGCCGACGCTCAGCCCCAAAAAGCGGTGCACTTGACCCATCCATTCCGCGTCACGTCGCGCCAGGTAATCATTCACCGTCACAATGTGAACGCCTTTGCCAGAGAGTGCATTGAGATAGGCAGGCAGCGTAGAAACCAAGGTTTTACCTTCACCTGTTTTCATTTCTGCAATTTGGCCGTCGTGAAGCACCATGCCGCCGAGCAACTGCACATCGTAGTGGCGCATTCCTAGCACTCGTCTGCTGGCTTCTCGCACCACGGCAAAGGCTTCAGTTAAGAGGTCTTCGATGTCTTCGCCGGTCTTTAGGCGATCGCGAAACTCAACCGTCTTAGCGGTCAGTGCGGCATCTGAAAGTGCCTGCATGTCTTCTTCGAGCAGGTTAATTTCTTTGATGTCGGGCTGATATTTTTTGAGTTTGCGAGTGTTGGGATCGCCTAAAAATCTTTTAAACATGTCATGGCAAAGAAACGACGGGCGGAAAAGGATGGACGCAGCGCACACCTTAAGAAAATTGTAGGCGGCATTGTAGCTAATTCTATCTAAATATTACGAGCAGGGAATGCCCTCTCGGAAGGCGGTATTTCGGGCGGTTTACACTACAGCTTTCAACTACACGGCTTTCAACTACACAGCTTTAAATTTCACAGGTTACATCCCGCAGACGCTTTAGACAGCTTTGGGCTAACAGCTTAGCTGAATCCTTAGCTAAGCGCTTACTCAACAGCGCTGCTGTAATTTTGCTCAGTAGCCCCTAGATGACAGCCCACGCAGCTATTGAGCGTAAGCGGTTGGGGCAAACTCACTTGGGGGTGAAGGGCTTGAAAATGGGCAGAATCTGATAGGCGATAGGGAATCGCACGGCGATTGCGACTAGGCCGTGAGTAGGTTTGCAGATAATTGAGCATGAGACGTTGAGTAAAAGCGTCAATCGGCGGCAGGGAAATGCCGTAATGGGCTGAATCAGCTGTCAGCGTTTGCCACGTTTGGCTCGGCAACACAGCCGCCGGTAAAGCAACGTGGCAGGTTGCACATTGATTCAGATAGGTTTGGTAGCCTGCGCGCTGCCGATCATCAATCGGATCGACCATACCATAGGAATTATCGGAAGTTTCTGGCAAGGTTTCAGTTAGAATTTCCGAAATTTCTAATTGCGCCCCGCCTGCGTGAGTTTGGCTGATACCTAAGCCCATGCCTAGCCATAGGCTTAATCCAACTATCATCGCAAACGTAAAAGCTTTGCGGTAAAGCCGCTGGCGAACTGACGATTTTAGGATCATAAAGGGGATTACCAACCTCAAAACTAGGAACTAAACCCTATGAGTAAGTCATGAAAGGGCTACTTTTACCCCAAAAACAGGTTGGAAACCTCTCGGAAAATTGAGTGACTAGGCTTAGTATTTAATGTAGATTTGCACAAAATACTTGACAGAGCGTTACCTGCCAATGGCTACCTGCTAATCAGCTTCTAACAGGCCGCTTTAGATACCTGCTAAGCAGCTTCTGACAGATTGCTTCAGTGTAAAGCTTTAACGAGGACATCTCTTCTATGGGTATGAATATGGTTATGGACAGTCGGCATATTCAGTTTTGCTACACAGAGACGTTTAGTCCAAAGCAGCTAGATCAGCTCTGTGGATTGTTTAGAGTAGCGGCCTTTTGGGCAAAAGATCGCCGCTCTGAGGAGATGCTAGCGGCGATCGCTCATAGCAAGCCCATTGTCACGGCTTGGGATCACGACGTGATGATTGGCTTTGCACGAGCGACTTCTGACGGTGTTTTTCGAGCTACGATTTGGGATGTGGTGATTCACCCTGATTATCAAGGGGCAGGATTGGGACGCAGGCTAGTAGAGACGCTGATTGCGCATCCTCATATGAATAAGGTAGAGCGGACGTATTTGATGACAACGCATCAACAGCGTTTTTATGAGCGGATTGGCTTTGAGTGCAATAGCACGACCACGATGGTGCTACACAACCAACCGATGAGCGAAGAACTGCTCGAAATCGCTGAGGCCAATAGCAGCGTCAGCGTTTCTTAGGTTATTTTTCAGGTTATTTTTTAGGCAATTGCCCAAGCGACTAGGCTTCCTCGGCCTCAATTTTTTCGCGCGAATCGCCCCAATAGGCGCTGTAGGTCCATTCTTCGCTAGTGCCTTTGTCGACAGTTTTCCAGCGATAGATGACGCCTTTATTGGGGTTGATGCCGACTTCTAAAAGCTTGGCACCCATGTAATATTCGGTTTGCTTGAGGGTGCGATCGCGCACAAAAGGGCTCTCACTCTTAGCAATGATTTTAGAAATGTGGGCTTGGGTAGGTTTAGCCATGACTCTGTATAAGCTGAATGAATTGAGCTGTTTTTTTATGCTATGTATTATGCCGTTTAAGCCATCACAGCGCCCATACTAGAGCGCCCATTCGAGATTAATGCCCACGCGGCGATCGCCTCGGCTAGCACTGCTCTGCCACTCTAAATCAGTAGAGATGCGCAGATCGTTGGTAATTGCGTAGCCCAAATTGAGCTGAGTGACGCTGAGGCTTTCGCTATTGCCTACCACCCACGACTGATCGAGGGTGATGTCGGCAGCGCCCGTACGAGACGGCACCAAGCGCAGCCTGACACCGAGATTCGCGCCGTTAATATTGGTGCTATTGACCGCACTATTCGTAGATTTGATGGCGCGGTAGCCAACGATAGGAGCAACGTTAACGTAACCACC
>JBGTNW010000145.1:0-3326 GCA_041742865.1 Phormidesmis sp. | reverse complement strand
TCTTCTGGACTGTGACAGTCTGCCAGCAACTCATCTAGCAGGTCATCAACGCGGTTCGGTTCTTTTTGCTTACGGGCCATGGGGCGGTCTCCTGAATTGATAGGATTTTAGACCGCTTACACAAAATTCTGGACAGTCTCTACCTATTCGTTGCTGCATCTCTTTTCATCTTGTTAATACCCGGTCCTGCGGTACTTTATATAGCGGTTCAGAGTATCAAACAAGGTCACATAGCGGGGGTTGCAGCTGTGCTAGGCGTAGAACTTGGAACATTTTTTCATGTTATGGCAGCAGCATTTGGAGTTTCAGCTTTGCTGTCGTCCTCTATCACGATTTTCAATTGCTTAAAGTTCTTGGGCGTCGCTTATTTAATTTTTCTGGGTGTTTGCAAACTGCTACCGCCCAAAGAGATTCAACACAAAAAAATAGATCAGCATGAGAGTTTAAAGCAAGTTTTTTGGCAGGGAGTAATGATCGAATTATTAAATCCCAAAACAATGCTTTTCTTCTTTGCTTTTCTGCCGCAGTTTGTAACTTCTACGGGGAACGGTGTTGCTTTGCAATTGCTGACGCTTGGTCTTCTATTCGTGGGTTTGGCGATTGTCATTGACCTACTCTATGCATCCCTAGCAGGCTCAATCGGTTATTCGCTACGAGATAACAAATGGCTGGCGAGCAGACAACGCTATGCTGAAGGTAGTGTTTATCTCGGACTAGGTATTACCACTGCGCGACTCAGTTGAAAATTCTCACTTAAAAATTCTCACTGGACGTTACCGCCACAAGCGGACGGTGTATGGATCCGCTCTGCTCATACGCTTTGCGGTTCGATTTCGCTCGACAGTGTACAGCAGACGACTGCCTCACTCGTGCCCCTCAATGGGCGAAAATCTACCCGAATAAGCGATTGAAGGTACATTGCTTGTCGCTAAATTAATGCGCAAGCAGTAATTACAGCTTACCTTTCTTGCCCAAAAAGCAAAAGATCTTAAATCAGCTCTGTACGGATCCCTATGGCGAAAGTCATGCTCTCACTATCGTCAGGCTATAATAAGTAACCATTTCCGGACGCAATGTTTCCGTAGAACCAACCCTGTTATATGGCCTCATCTAAAAGCCGTAGATCCACCCAGATCAGCCGTGAATTTGATGATTTGGTACGCGGCATTTGCGGTGGTTTTTTGTTTGGCATTCCCCTGCTCTACACCATTGAAGTTTGGTGGATAGGCTCATCGGTATCGCCGCTGCGGCTGATTATTGTACTGCTGACAACGCTAGGGGTGAGCTACCTGCTAAGTCGTACGGAGGGGTTTCGTAAAGTGAAAGCTACCCGCGAAAATGAAGCCATCAAGGATGCGGTAGAAGCGATCGCGCTAGGCATCATCTGCGCCACGCTGATCCTCGTTCTCCTGCGGTAAATCACATTAGAGACACCCTTTGGTGAAGCCCTTGGCAAAATAATTTTTGAAAGCGTACCGTTTTCACTAGGCGTATCGCTCTCTAATCAATGGCTGCAAGAGGCCAACAATACAGACGCTCAGGCCGCCGATAGACTAACCAGTCACCGGGGCAGCTAGAGCCCGCTGCTTTAAAGCAGCGATCCGATTCTAAAAACGCCTTAAATGAAACCATTGCCGACATCGGTGCGACCTTAGTGGGCGCAACTATTATTGCCTTCAGCATTGCCCCTACCGATGAGGTCACTGTTTTGGTATCCGCGATTGATGAGCCTTGGCTGGTGCTGAATGTGCTGGTTTCATTAGGGCTGTCTTATGGCATTGTTTTTGAGGCGAACTTTGCTAATCAAAAGCAGCGGCGATCACAAACCGGAATCTTCCAGAGTCCGCTGAGTGAGACAGTTATTTCTTATTTAATTTCGCTCCTAGCCGCAGCCCTCATGCTGATCTTTTTTAGAAAACTTGATCTGAGCGCGCCGTTTGAATTGGCTTTTCGGCAGGCTTTAATCTTAGGACTACCGGCAACGATTGGTGGCGCAGCCGGGAGACTAGCCCTATAAAACCGCCGATGAAACCATCACAGCCGCCCCAACCCAGCCGCCTGATGAACCTCGCTCGATGGCTGAGCAGATTAGCTTTGCCATTGCTTCGATGATACTAATCGGTGTGTTAGGCGGAGCCGGCTACTTGTGGGTGCGCAAGCACAATTCTTTACCACCTACGCTAGAAATCACCTCAGCGACTGAGTACCGGCAGGGAAAATACTACATTCCCTTTACCGTTAAAAATACAGGCGGCGAGACAGCAGAATCGGTTCAAGTCATTGCTGAGCTACGAATAGAGCGTACTTTAGTGGAATGGGGCGATCAGCATATTGATTTCCTCTCTAGTCAAGAAGAAGCTACGGGCGCTTTTGTTTTGACCCACGATCCGGCTTTAGGCACGCTGACAGTCAGAGTGGCTAGCTACAGAAACCCTTAGCAATTATCCCCTTAATCATCCGAGCTACTGCTACTGACTTTGCCGAAGCGGCGATCGCGCTGCTGAAATGCCTTCATCGCCTGATGAAACTCATCGGTATCAAAATCAGGCCACAGCGTGTCGGTGATGTAAAACTCCGAGTAGGCAAGCTGCCATAGCAGAAAATTACTGATGCGCATTTCGCCGCTTGTGCGGATCAATAAATCTGGATCGCTGATGTCACCCGTGTAGAGATGGCGGCTGAACAAGGATTCGTCGATATCTTCGGGGTTGAGATGGCCTTGCCTAACTTGAGTCGCGATCGCCCTGCAAGCCTGTAAAATCTCCTCCCGGCCCCCATAATTAGTGGCCACCGAAAACCGAATACCTTGATTAGCCTGGGTCTGCGTCACTGCCCGGTCAATTTCGCGCTGCAACGTCTCCGGCAGCGCTGCCAAATTGCCCACAAACTGAATGCGCACATCCTCTTCCATCATTTCTTTCAGTTCTTGGCGCAGCACCCGCTCAAACAGCGTCATCAAAAAGTCTACCTCATGCGTGGGCCGGCCCCAGTTTTCGGTCGAAAAGGCATAAGCCGTTAACGCCCCAATGCCCCAATCGCGGCAGCAGCGCAGCAGCTTCTTGAGCGTATCGACGCCCTTGCGGTGACCCATGATTCTAGGCAAGCCACGCTGCTTGGCCCAGCGACCATTGCCATCCATAATCACCGCCACATGAGCAGGCATCCGCCCCGGCAACAAGTCATTGGGCAGGGCCGAAGCAGAGGCCGGGGGGACGGCAGAGAGGCTAGAGTTGACTGTCATTTCTTTTCCTTGGGGGCGGGGCGAGGCAGCTTACGCTGGACAAAGCCTAAAAAGTTTAGACCCTTGATGCTGAGGCGTCGGCCCA
>JBGTNW010000144.1:0-9702 GCA_041742865.1 Phormidesmis sp. | reverse complement strand
TAGCAACTAGCGGTGTCCGAAGGCATCTGTACACCGCTATAGTCAGGCTGATGAGTGCACACTCGTCTAATACCGATCCTTGATGCCGCTTTGCACTAACCTATAGCGTTTTTCACTTGGCTAGCGTACAGAGATCTCTGTGAAACCTTTACGGCACAACAGGCCAAGTGAGTCGCAGCGTACGAATGCGCATCCGCACGCTGCTATAAACTAGCCTTCAGTTGCTAGCTCAGTACTACCCCGACGACGGCTGCCGGTTAGGCTGTTAAAGAGCATCACTCCAATCGCTTTGATCAAGTTGCCTTCTAGCTCTTGGAATAGCTCCATATTGATACCAAAAGCATCGTTGGCTTCTTCAACAATTCGCTCGGCGGTGGGTTCATCTACCGGGGCTTCGCTCAGTGAAGCGCGGTAGTTATTTTTGAAGGCTTTGCCATCGGTGATAGTGGGAAACTCATAAAAGGCAACGCCATCGCTGCCGGTAAGGTTCATTGCCCGCTGAGAGATGGTTTTAAGAATTTGGCCGCCCGAGAGATCGCCCAAATAGCGGGTGTAAGAATGGCCCACCAATAGTTCAGGCTGAGTTGCTGAGATTTCACGAATGCGCTCAACGTACCTTTTGCCGCCTTTGCTGAGGGTAATTTCATTTCTCCAATTAGGGCCATAGTAAAAGGCCAAATCGGTTTCTAGACTTTCTTTCCGATTTAGCTCGGGAAAGTAAATTTTAGAAACGATGGGATGATTCTTATGCTTTTCTAGCTCTTCTTCTAGCGCGCAATAGATGAAGTAAAAGTTGCCCACTAGCTTGCGGTACGACTTTTTCTCAACCACACCGCGTAAGAAGCATCGCACAAATCCGACGTTTTCTGCCATGGTGTGAGCCTTTTTAGTGCCCTCACGGAGCTGGGTCGCTAAATTGTTGCTCATGTTTTTTATGTTTTGTAAACGGTTCTTTGGACTTCTTTCGCTACTTTGTTCTTTAGCTATCTTATTCTTTAGCGATAAAGCTCTTGGCTATAAAGATCTTTTGGCTATAAAGATCTTTAGCGAGAAAGCAAGCCAAAGGAAAACCTAGACTTTGTTTTTTGAACTGCTTTAAAGCTTAGAGCGAGGACTCTACCCTTAGAAAGATTCCGCAACATTTTTTCACGTTATCGGATACAAAATGAGGCCCGAATCTCATAAAGCAGTGAGATCCGGGCCTATCAGGTTGTTAACGAGGATTTATCTGTAACGAATTATGTAATGGCTTAGATGTCTAAATCAGTCATGTTGAGCCTTGGGCCGTAGGTTTCGATAAATTCGCGGCGGGGGGCAACGCGATCGCCCATCAACACCGTAAAGATCCGATCTGCTTCTGCTGCATCCTCAATTTCAATGCGCTTCAGCGTGCGGCTTTCTGGGTTCATAGTAGTGTCCCACAGCTGCTGTGGCATCATTTCACCCAAGCCCTTAAAGCGCTGGATGTTGTACTTAGCATTAGCAGGTAAGGCTTCAATACCTTCTTGCAGCTCTCTTTCGCTATAGCAGTAGGTGTGGTTACGACCTCGCTCTAGCTTGTACAGCGGCGGGCAGGCAATGTAAATGTAGCCCTGATCGACTAAATCACGCTGATAGCGATAAAAGAACGTCAGCAGCAGCGTCCGAATGTGCGACCCATCAACATCGGCATCAGTCATTAGACAAATGCGGTGGTAGCGAAGGTTTTCGGGGTTAAAGTCCTCCCCTTTGATGCCGAGACCTAGGGCGGTAATCAGCGACTGAACTTCGTTGTTTTTATAGATTTTAGAGTCGTCGGTTTTTTCAATGTTGAGAATTTTGCCTCGCAGCGGCAAGATCGCTTGGAAGCGGCGATCGCGCCCCTGCTTAGCGCTACCGCCCGCAGAATCTCCCTCTACAATAAAAATCTCCGACTCACGCGGATCGCGAGAGCTACAGTCGGAAAGCTTACCAGGTAGCGTCGAAGACTCCAGAACCGACTTGCGACGCACCAAATCGCGCGCTTTTTTAGCCGCCTCAGCCGCATTAAACGCCTGAATCGCTTTGTCTAAAATGGCATCTGCCACACTAGGGTTAAAGTCTAGATATTCGCTGAGCGCTTCACCTACGAGCGAATCGACAATGCCGCGAACTTCGGTGTTACCTAACTTGGTTTTGGTTTGGCCCTCAAACTCGGGATCGGGCACCTTTACGGACACCACTGCGGTGAGACCTTCGCGAATGTTTTCACCCGCCATATTCGACTCCGCCTCTTTGCGCTTTTTGCGCTTGCGAGCAAATACGTTCATGGTGCGTGTCAGCACCGCTTTGAGCCCTTCTAGGTGAGTGCCGCCATCGATAGTGCGAATATTGTTGGCAAAGCCCATTAAGTTGTCTGAGAAAGCGTCACTACACCATTGCAAAGCGGCTTCCACCTGCACACCATTCTTATCAGCATTGACGTAGATAATGTCGGGATGCAGGGGCTCTTTATCGCTGTTGATGTACGCTACATATTCTTTGATGCCGCCTTCATAGCAGTAGCGTGACTCTCTCGGCTCTTTGGCTTTAATCAGATCTAATCGATAGTCGGTGAAGGTAATATCGACGCCTGCATTCAGGTAGGCCAGTTCGCGCAAGCGCCGAGCTAGGGTGTCGTAATCAAACTCGGTGGTGTGGGTAAAAATCGTGGCATCGGGCTTAAAGATCACCTGCGTACCGGTTCTATCGCTGCCTTTCGCAGTTTTGAGCGTCCCGATCGGGTTGCCTTGCTCAAAGCGCTGCGTGTGTACATTGCCCTCGCGCCAGACGGTCACTTCGACCCATTCAGATAGCGCATTGACAACCGAAACGCCGACGCCGTGCAGGCCACCTGAGACTTTGTAGCCACTGTCGCCGCCAAACTTCCCGCCTGCGTGTAGCACAGTCAGTACGGTTTCTAGGGCTGATTTGCCAGTGGTGGGGTGAATATCAGTCGGAATGCCGCGACCGTCATCGACGACTGTCACTGAACCATCGGCATTAAGGGCAGCGGTAATGCGCTTGCAGTGACCGGCTAGCGCTTCATCGACGGAGTTATCAATAACTTCGTACACCAAGTGGTGCAGACCGCGTGGGCCAGTGCTCCCAATGTACATTCCAGGCCGCTTGCGAACAGGCTCAAGTCCTTCTAAAACCTGAATCTGCTGAGCGCCGTAGTTATTGCTATTCACCATACATGTTCTCCTAGGTCAGTTCTCCTGAGGTTAGCGATGACCGTTGATACTTTGGCTGATACTTCGATTGATATTTCGATCTTTGCAAGTGCTGTTCAAGCGCCAAAAGACCACTTTTAAGTTGCAAAATGATATTGCGCCTATGAATTCTAGCATAAAGGCGTTGAAAGCGATTTTAGAGCCACTTCAGCGCACGTATAAAAATGGGGTCATAGCCTGCTTTTAAAGGGGTATTGGTGAAGGGGCTACCGCCAAAACAAAATTTTCGCCCTTACAACACCGCTATTTCTCAGCAAAAGCGCCTCTATATTAGTAGAGTATTGATTTGCTTGATCGCCGATAAGGCAGTCGATCAAGCCATACCGTTAGATCCACCGATCAGCAATCCTAAGAAAAAAGTTCGTTTGTACTATAGTAATCCACATTTGATTATTATTGCGGGCCCGACGGCCTCTGGAAAGTCGGGTTTGGCAATGGCAATAGCTCAGCGCTGGCCGGCGGTGATTCTCAGCGCTGATTCTCGTCAGGTGTATCGGGCGTTTGATATTGGCACGGCGAAGCCTTCTGTCGCTGATCGTCAAGCGGTGCCCCATCAGCTAATTGATATTTGCGAGCCGACTGAAACGCTGACTGTAGCAGATTATCAGCAGCGGGCCCAGCAGGCTATTGCTGATATTCATCACGCCATTGATCCGCTCACCCATCATCAAGCCCAGCGGCATCCGCTCTTAGTCGGCGGCACGGGGCTCTATCTCAATGCGGTGGCCAAAGGACTCAAAATTCCGCAGGTAGCGCCGCAGTTAGAATTGCGATCGCAGCTCACTACTCTCGGCCAGCCCTACTGCTATGCTTTGCTTCGGCAGGTAGATTCGGCTGCTGCTGAGCGGATTCACCCCCATGATCAGGTCAGAACGCTGCGATCGCTAGAGGTGTTTTACGTGACGGGGCGCACAATTTCTAGTCAGCAGGGTGAGCAGCCACCGAGCTATCCGATCTTATATATAGGACTCGCTTGTGATGCCCAGAAGCTGCGATCGCGCATTACCACTCGTACTTACGATATGGTGGCAGCCGGGTTTGCCACTGAAGTGACCGGTTTAATTGAGCAGTATGGCCCTGATTTGCCTTTATTAAAAACTTTAGGCTACGCCGAGATGCAGCAGCATTTGGCTGGAGAGATTTCTTTAGAAGCGGCGATCGCGTTCACCGTGCAGCGCACCTGCCAATTTGCTAAACGCCAGCGCACTTGGTTTCGCAAAGAGCCCCGCATAGAATGGTTCGCCGCCGATGACCCGGATTTAATTGAGCAAGTCAGCAACAGAGTCGAACAATTCATTCGTCAATTGCAGGTTTTGGCTTGATTTTTGTGTTTGATTTTGATCTAATTTGATCTTATCTACAGCTCTTCGGTCTCTAACTGCTCAATCGGCGCAGCTAGTTCTTTTTTCTTGGCGGGTTCAAACTCGGGCGATCGCGCCGGAATCAATTCTTTTTGTCGCTCAGGGACTTGCTCAATCTGCCGCTCTTCTAGTCTTAGCGGCAGTCGCATCGGCTGCTGCTCCTCCACGGTCTGGGTCTTCGGCAAGCTCTGCTCTAGATCCCCTAGCGGTCGAGGAATAACCATCACCGAATTGAGCTCACCAATGCGCTCCGCCTCATTCATCCCAGCTTCGACCGCAACCACCACATTCGCGAGCGAACCCTGAATAATAATCGTGCACAGCCCTTCACCAATGGTCTCGTGAGAGAGCAACGTAATGTCAGCCGATTTGGTCATCGCATCAGCCGCGCCCACCATGGCCGGAAAGCCTCTGGTCTCTAACAGCCCAAGGGCGCTGCCACCCATCGATTGCCCCACGCCTTCGAGCGCATCTAGGCGCGTATTGATCGGTAGGACTGCTTCTAAATTCGCCATCGGACGCGGAATCATCGTCGCCGACACAAACTGCCCAAACTGCTTAGCAGTTTCTTCTCCGGCCTGCACTGCCATTCGCACATCAGCTACGCCGCCGCGCACAATCGCGGTACAGTGCCCGCCCCCCGTTTTTTCATAGCCAACTAAAAACACGTTAGCTGACTTCATCATCGCGTCAGCCGTACCAATGATCGCCGGGAAGCTAGTGGTAGAGACCATCCCCAGCGCCGTATCGTACAGCCAGTTACGGGCTGTTATGGTCGGCTTGCGAAGGGGTGTAGCATCTGAGTGCATAGGAGGTTAAAGAGAGGCGTTACCGTCCAAAGGCTGTCGATGAGGAAACAGCGTTGAAATTAGCTGAGAAACTTGTTCGCGGCCATAGACTCTATCGTAAGAAGGCCGCACTTCTAGAGAGGAAGCACTCTGGCCATTTTGAGCAGTGTCACTTTGAGCAGCGCCATTTTGGGAAGCGCTATAGCCTGATTGTACGCTATTAGTCGAATGGCTGTATCCAAACGACTGCTTGACTTTATTATTATCAAAACCATTATTACTAGCAAAACCATTTGCTACCGGAACAGTCGGAGGGCTCATGCCAGAAGGGCTCATAGCGGCCTGAAATGGCTCAATCAACGTATCCGGTGGCAAGATAGCTGCGGCTTCTACCGCCGGATTGATGAGGGTGCTGCCCGCGCTGATGCAGGCATTAGCGCCAATGCTACCGTGGCCAACAACCAACACATTAGCGCCTAAGCTAGCCCCATCGGCAATGCTGAGAACCCCCGCGCGTGATTGAATGCATACACCTGCTGCCAAGCACACGCCTTTACCCACCACAATTCGGCTACCGCTAGCGGCTTGCAAAACAACTCCTGAAGCGATCGCTGCTGTCGCTTCTATGGTGACATCACCCATCACACAGTAATGAGTATCGCTGACTAAACTCGGTGCCCGCTGGGCCATAGCATTGGTAGGGGGGTGGACTTTAAAAACCAATCATAGTCACTTAAACACTCAACCCTAAGGACGTTGAATAGTCTTCTCTAACACCCGTCGCTTAGCAGTTGGATCGACGCCCACCAGCCTTACATAGTCGCCCTGATGCTGAGCTAACTGCTTGCCAAGCGCTGAAATCGCCTCTGCTGGGCGACGCGCATCGATTGCTGGCCCAGTCTGCCAAATACCGCTACGGAAGCGACGCTTATCGGCAAATTCAATGGCAATCCGACAGCCCTGATTCACCAACTGAGTGACTTGATCCATCACTTCAGAATCGACTGCACCGCCATTTCCTTTACCCGACTGCAAAAAGGCCGGATCGTCATAATGAGGCGGATTAGCATTAATCGGATCTCTTCTATCAGGTGCGCTTTGAGCCCCGGAGGGAGCATCAACGGTTTGCCCAGGCTTTTGAATTGTTGTGGCAGAACCGCGCGTTTTGAGTGATTTATTCACTCCAAAAATGCGCACATACTTATCGGCATTTTGCGTCAGAAAGCCCTGTAGCTGATTGATAGATTGCACTGAGGGGGCAGTTTGCCAAATGCCGCTGCGATAGCGCCGGACATCGGCGTACTCCACGCCGACTTGATTGCCCTGAGCAAGAATTTGATTCACGGTCTGGGCAGCGATGCCACCGACAGCTTGAGTATTACCATATGAGCTAGAACCGTATGAGCCAGACCCATATGAGCCAGAACCGTATGAACCGCTGCTAGCTGGAGCTGTATTTGCAGGTGCACGGCTCGGTGAGACAGCGGCGGGCTTACCATCTGCCCGCTGAATCGTAACAGAGCCTAACCGCTGCTTAGCTTGAGTATTAATCCCAAACATCCGCACGTATTCGCCGCTGTGCTCCGCTAGACAATGATCCAACCGCGACAGCACCTCTTGCTCATTGTTCGATTGAATCGGTGAGCAGCTTTTCCACACGTTGCTGCGATAGCGCCGGACATCCGCATGTTCGGTGCCAATCGCGTAGCCACCCCGCAGCAAGTTGCGCACTTCTTGCACGGCTTCGGGACTCAACCCACCGCTGTTACTGCTGCCGCCACCGTTTCTATTAGCCGCGTGAACATTAGCAGCATAGGCACTCCCATTTTGTGGCGTCGCCGCACCGGATTTAAGATTATTGGTCGCCCCTGGCCGACCGTCGGGGCGCTGCACAGTCACCATACCGACTCGCTGCTTGACTTGAGTATCAATGCCAAACATGCGCACATACTCACCTTCATGCTCTGCTAAGCAACGCTCTAGCGCCTCGAAAACAGCCTGATCGCGCGTTTCTTTAATGGGGGTGCAGGTTTCCCATACGCCACTTCGATAGCGGCGCACATCGGCGTGCTCCATACCAACGCGGTAGCCCTGAGCGAGGTATTGACGTACTTGCTGGACGAT
Organism: Phormidesmis sp.; assembly: GCA_041742865.1. Taxonomy (GTDB): domain Bacteria; phylum Cyanobacteriota; class Cyanobacteriia; order Phormidesmidales; family Phormidesmidaceae; genus Phormidesmis. Next base: position 2,196 of record JBGTNW010000144.1, on the reverse strand, counting down.
TTCGGGGGCGAGTCTTTTGTCTTGTTGGCGGCTAGATTGCATATGGGCTCCTTCTCTGGCGTAGGACGAGTTGTCAAGTGAGTTTTGAGACGAATGGGAGGGAGGAGAATTTTGAGTGAGGCGGTTAGCAGAACGAGAAACAGAATTGGCAGAACCAGAAGCGGCTTGAACAGAAACAAGCCGACCTTCTGGCTGGCGGCTAGGCCCTGCAGAACTACGGTTTATAGAGGAGGTTGTAGAGGAATTTGTGGAGGTGGTAATGCCGGCAACTTCCTGAGCCAAGGCGAGATCCTCGGGGCGAACATTGGGAAGCTGATCGGCCTGATGCTGACTGACAATGACGCTGCCAGAAGGCACACATCTACCGGGCGGCACCTCAACATCTTGGACAAGGGCGTGCATCATGACGACACAGCCGTCACCTAAGCGGGCATTGAACACAGTGGAGCGAAGGCCAATGAAGCAGTTTTTGCCGATGAACGCGGGGCTGTGGAGGATGGCTTTGTGAGCGATAGTGGCGCGATCGCCAATCCAAATAGAGCACTGCACCCCATCGGTACCCACTACCTGCCCACCACTGATTGCTTCTACAAGTACACCGGACAGCAACGAACAGCCTTTGTTGACCACGACAGAGGCACCAGGTGCAGCGGTCACGACAGTCCCCGGCAAGACTTTCGAGCCAGCACCCAAACGCACGTCGCCCTCTAAAAGAGAAAACGCATGGACATCTGCCAACGAATGCAGCGTTGGCGAATTCAACAGATTTGCCGAACGGCTTAGCTGATCTACAACGCCTCTCATTTCAAACCGCCCACTGCAAGTGTCTCTCCCTTCTGTAGACCTGATATCTCATGGATATCAGGTCTACAGGTCTACTGTGTATGTTGGTGTATGGTGGCTACGGTGTGCATTGGCTACTGACCACCACCTACTGACTTGACCAAAACCGGTTAGAAGTCTTCTCGCTTGTCATAGCGCAGTCCAGAATCGAGGCTAACCGTATCAACAATCGCCACGACAGCAGCATCAACCGGCCTCTGATGATAGCCTTGATGCTGCCTAGCACTACTCCCTCGACTAATTAGCACCCATTCACCCACACCTGCTCCCACAACATCAGCCGCAACTTCGTAGTCATCTTGGAGGTCACCTGACTCATCTATTAACTGTACGAGCAGCAGCTTGACCCCCATTAAACTGTCATCTTTGACGGTACTGACCACCGTCCCTCTGACTTTCGCTAGGCGCATAGGGTGTTTTACTAGAGTGTTTTGCTAGGCTCCATTAATGAGCTAACGCCTATCTGCCGTAAGGGCGGATGCCGCTCACGCTTTCACGAAACTGCTCAACCGCCTCGGTATAGCGAATCGGCAAGACAAACTCCAAGTTTTCATGAGGACGAGCAATGATGTGAGTCGAAAGCACTTGACCACCGTTAACTCGCTTAACGTTCTCAACGCCAGCCGCTACGGAAGCTTGAACTTCAGATACATCGCCACGAACAATGACTGTCACCCGGCCACTGCCAATTTTCTCGTAGCCCACAAGGGTCACCCGCGCCGCTTTCACCATGGCATCCGCCGCTTCAACCACTGCGGGAAACCCTAATGTTTCCACCATACCTACTGCAATTGCCATACTTTTTTCCTAAAAAACAAAAACTGAAATCAACACAAAATCTTTAGCCGAGTCGAAATAACCAGACTCAGAAGCAAGTTAAGAGCGGAACTGCTCAACCGCCTCGGTGTAGCGAATCGGTAGCACAAACTCTAGATTTTCATGGGGACGAGCAATGATATGAGTCGAGAGCACTTCACCGCCATTGACCCGCTTCACGGATTCAACTCCTGCCGAAACAGAAGCCTGCACCTCGGATACATCGCCGCGGACAATCACCGTCACCCGACCGCTGCCGATCTTTTCATAGCCCACAAGGGTCACTCGGGCAGCTTTTACCATGGCATCCGCTGCTTCAACCACTGCGGGAAAACCCTTTGTCTCAATCATTCCAACAGCAATAGGCATTAATCAATATCTCCTTGAAATAAAAAACGCTGTGAGGTGAGCCGTGGCAGGTTAACTTCTCTGATGACTCCCCTACGGGACTTTTCTGAGAATTATTCTAAGGATTGCTAAAGTATTCAGCTAGGCAATTGACTCAACGTTAATTTGACTCGAACTAATTTTTAGTCA
>JBGTNW010000143.1:0-79356 GCA_041742865.1 Phormidesmis sp. | reverse complement strand
GGTGTGCTGCCGGTGCTGAATGAAAAAGTGCTGGAATACGCCGTCAAGGCAGGGCTGGCGTTGAACTGTCAAATCGCGCCTTACAGCAAATTTGACCGCAAGCAGTACTTCTATCCTGATCTGCCCAAAAACTACCAAATTTCTCAGTTTGATTTGCCCATTGCAGAGCATGGCTGGCTAGAAATCGAAATTATTAAAGATGGCAAACCGGTGCGTAAGCGCATTGGTATCACCCGCCTACATATGGAGGAAGATGCCGGTAAGCTAGTGCACGCAGGCAGCGATAGCCTTGCCGGTTCAGCTTACTCTTTGGTAGATTACAACCGCGCCGGGGTGCCGTTAGTTGAGATTGTTTCTGAGCCGGATATTCGCTCTGGTGAAGAAGCAGCAGCCTACGCGGAAGAGATTCGCCGGATAATTCGCTACTTGGGCGTGGGCGATGGCAACATGCAGGAAGGATCGCTACGCTGTGATGTGAATATTTCGGTGCGTCCGGTGGGCCGCGCAGAATTTGGCACTAAGGTTGAAATTAAGAATATGAATAGCTTTAGCGCGATCGCTAAAGCTATCGATCACGAAATTGAGCGTCAAATTGCCGCCATCGAAGCGGGCGAACCGATTTATCAAGAAACTCGCCTCTGGGAAGAAGGCCCTCAGCGCACTAAAAGTATGCGCCTTAAAGAAGGCTCTAGCGACTACCGCTACTTTCCTGAGCCTGATTTGCCGCCGATTGAAGTCTCGTCCGACCAGCTTAAGGAATGGCAGTCTCAGCTTCCTGAATTACCAGCGGCCAAGCGTCAGCGCTATGAAGCCGAGCTAGGACTCTCGGCTTACGATACGGGCATTATTACAGATGATAGGGCCGTTGCTGAGTACTTTGAAGCGGCGATCGCTACCGGGGCTGATACCAAGCTCGTCGTCAACTGGATCATGAGCGATATTTCTGGGTACCTAAACGCCGAAAAGCTCAGCATTGGTGAGATTAAGCTCACACCGCAAGCTCTTGCGGAAATGGTGAAACTCATTGAAGATGGCACCATCAGCAATAAAATTGGCAAAGATATGCTGACAGATCTGCTAAAAAATGGCGGATCACCGCGAGAAATGGTGGAGAGTAAAGGGCTGAGCCAAATTTCAGATCCTGCTGAGATTGAGGCCATGATTGATGAAGTGCTAGCCGCTAACCCAGATGAACTAGCCAAGTTTCGAGCGGGGAAAACAAAGCTTAAGGGCTTTTTTGTCGGTCAGGTTATGAAGCGCACGGGCGGACGGGCGGATCCGAAGCTAACGAATCAGCTTCTGAGCAAAAAACTAGCGGGCTAATACCGCTAAGCCGTCTAAAATACGGACATCGAATCCTAAAATAAGTACAAAAAGGGGTTGCACCCCTCATCCCTTTTAGTCAATAATGTGGATATGTAGATGCACCCTGATGGTAGGGAGAGCCGCTTGGGCTCTCCTTTTTTCTTTTTAAAGGGGTTTGCTTTAAGAATTTAGCTGTAACGCAACGTTGCACCACATCAGCGATTTTGCCCGTAAGCCGCTATAGTATTGTCGAGCAAATTTAATTGCTGCGTGGTTTGATTTCTGTGTTTCCGTTTTTGTATTTCATGTTTGTATTTCCGTTGAGGCGAAACCTATGAAGCAAGTCAATTTCGTAGTGATTTTCGTAATTTGTCTGGCACTGGTACTGTTTGGCATTGAGAATACGACCCCCTCGGTGATTCATATCGTCAGCGGGCTGGACTTTGAAGCGCCGCTGAGTGTGGAGCTGATTGTTGCGGCTGGAATTGGGGCGACGCTGGCTTGGGTGTTTAGCGTGTGGGTGCACTTACAGAGCATTGCCCAAAAGAGCCCTGAAATTGAGCAGCGCGAGCTTCGGATTCAGCAGCTAGAAGAAGATGTTGAGCGCTACAAGGTAGAGCTTGAGCAACTGCCGATGCTGCCGCAGGCGAATGAAACAGCGGATGAAGCGTATGTAAAATAGACGTAGAATTGTGTGGTTTGACAATCACGTATAGGCTTGGCGCACTGCCAGATTGGTCAGCCAATTCGACCGGTCAGATTGGCCAGTCGAATTGGCCAGTCGAATTTGCTGGTTGAATTGGCCTGTAAAGTGGGTTGAATTGGCCTATAAAACTGTATCGCTGCGAGTAGCTAGCTTTTTATGTCCAGTTCTTTGGCCCAAGGGGCGATCGCATTTCTAATTGACTTGGCGGAAAAGGGTGAAATAGACCCTTGGGACGTGCAGGTAATTGAGGTAATTGATCGCTTCTTAAAAACGCTGAACGATCAGCCGCTGGTAAAGCCGCCGACCGAGCAAGGGCGATCATCTTATGAGTCAAGCTTGAGTGAATCAGGGCAGGCTTTTTTGTATGCTTCTATGCTGGTATTGCTGAAGGCCGATACGCTGGTGCGCCATGAGCTAGAACCCGAAGCCGAGCCTGAAGGGGATGATTTTTTTGAGGACGATCTCGATCAAGGCGCTCAAGAGCTGCCGCGTGATCTGGAAAAGCATATTCATCGCCGAGCGGTGGCCCCGCCGCCCGTTAAGCGACAGGTAACGCTGAGTGAGCTGATTGAGCAGCTAGAGGCGATCGCTACTGCGATGAGTGAGCCTTCGAGAGTGCGATCGCGCGCTGCTAAGCCCCATACCAAGCGCGAAGCGGTTAAAGCTATAGCTGAACTCGCCCATCAAGAAAATCTCAACGAAATTGCCGACGCCCTCAACGCCTTTTTGGAAGCTCACTGGGACGATGTTTTTGAAGATAGCGCCAACTGGATGGACTTTGAGCTATTGCTCACCCATTGGGCTAGCTTTCGTCCAGATGTGTTAGGGGGGCCAATTGAAGGCGAACTTAGCGAAGCCGACTACAAGCACGAAAAGGTAGGAGTCTTTTGGGGGCTGTTGTTTCTCACGTCTCAATCAAAAGTAGAGCTGCTGCAAGAGAACTTTTATCAAGACCTCAAAGTACGACAGCTCAACGAGGTAACGCTGGCAGAAGTTCCAGCTTATGCGCTGCCAGATTAGCACTTTTCTTCGGATTTTCTCGGGGCTTTCTTTGGGCTTTTTTTATGGATTAAAAATCTCTCCTTTTGAAAAAACCGGGTATGACATCAGACAAGTCGTAAGTTCAATCCTGCTCCTACCCAAACGGTTCCTACCCAAGCTGTCAGCAGTCCAACAATGGCTTCATAGGCGGTTTCATAGGCGGTTTCATAGGCTAGACAATCGATTCAGGAATTGTCGTCTATATCACCTTTGATCTTTTCATCTGTTGATCGCCACGCTTTCGCCTGAAACACTACCAATATTTTCATCTAGACTGTGATCTAACGCAGTTTATCGCCCTGGTTCATGCCATTGACTCAGCCTGATATTATCTTCCTTGTGCTCGATACGCAGCGCTCTGATCGCCTGTCTTGCTACGGCTACGAGAAAGCAACTTCGCCAAATATTGACGCGATCGCAGCTCAGTCTACGCGGTTTAAGAACGCGATCGCTCCGGCCCAGTGGACTATTCCCTCCCATGCTTCCATGTTTACCGGACTGTACCCCTCACAGCACCAGATGCTGCAGTCATACTCAGTGATGCCGCCCCATCTAAAAACCCTAGCTGAACGGTTACAAGCAGGCGGCTACTACACCGCCGCATTTTGCAACAATCCGCTCGTTGGGGTGATTAACAACGGCTTGCGGCGCGGCTTCTACAGTTTTTTAAACTACAGCGGTCTGATTAGCTCTCACCCCAATCAAGCAGGCGTTCCTTCCCGATGGCTCGATCATTACCGACAGCTTTTTAAGCGCATCGTTGCCAAAGCGCTCAACTCCGTGCAAGATGCCTTCGCCCGCTCAGACTGGCTACTAGCGCTCTCTTTTACACCGCTGATGGTGCCCCTGTGGCAGACTGCCCTCAGCTTCAAAGGTAACACCCGCAAATCTTTAGACGACGCCGCTCGGCTGCACATTCACCGCCAGATTCAGCGCCAGACTGTAGATCCAAACCAGCCCATTTTTACATTCATTAATCTAATGGGTACTCACATGCCCTACCGCCCGCCGCATGAGCAAATTGAGCGATTTGCGCCACATGTGCTCAAAGATCGCCAGGCCCAAACCTATTTGCGGCGATTCAATAGCGATGTATATGGCTGGCTAGCGCCGCTCATGGGCGATCTTGATGCCCAGCAAAAGGTCACACTTGACGGCATGTACGATGCCGAAGTCGCCGCTCAAGATGCGCAGGTCGGAGCCTTCTTCAGAAAGCTCGAACAGTCCGGTCGGCTTGATCAGACGCTAGTGATTATCTGCGCTGATCACGGTGAGCACTTAGGCGAAAAGCAGCTGATGGGCCATAGCCTATCTATTTATAACGAGCTGATTCAGGTGCCGCTAATTATTCGCGATGCCAGCGGCCCGCTAGCCCAAGGATTTGCCTCAGCAACAGAGCGAGAAGATGTCGTCTCTACTCGCTGCTTGTTTCATACGGTGCTAGCTGCCGCCGGGTTAGCAATGGCAACTGAACGAGAGGAGAGTTTGGTTCATCAGCGCACCACAGCTACAGTGAGCAATCCAGTATTTGCTGAAGCCGTGACACCGCAAAATGTCCTCAACCTCATTCAAAACCGTCAGCCTAACCTTGTTCAACAACATGCTTGCGACCAAGCCCGACGAGCGGTTTGGGCCAGTGGTCACAAGCTGATTGAAATCGGCCCAGATCTGCTAGAGCTTTACGACGTGCAGGGCGATCCGCAAGAGAATTTGGATCTGAGTGAGATTTTTCCAGAGCAGGTGGAGTCATTGCAAGCGTCGCTAGCTGCATTTGGTAGCAATGCCGAGGCGCACAAGTCAGTTTACGCTCAGGCGCGGGCGACAGGCTTCGATGATCCAGAAGTGCGCCGTCGTCTGCAAGATCTGGGCTATTTAGAAGATTAGAAAATTTAGGAGAGGATGAAGCCGATGTACCCTCCCGTTGATCCAATTATTTTTCAATTTGGCCCTTTGGCTTTGCGCTGGTACGGTCTGTTGATGGCCTCAGCGGTCATGATTGGCTCGTGGATCGGGGGGCGCGAGGTGGCTCGGCGAGGCCATAACCCAGAAAACTTTTGGGACATGCTGCTGTGGGTGCTGATTCCGGCCTTTGTGGGCGCACGGCTTTACTACGTCTTTATTCAGTCAAAAGATCGAGCCTTCTATCTGCAAAATCCAGGCCAAATTTTGCAGGTTTGGGGCGGTGGCATCCATATCTTCGGCGCGTTTATCGTCGGTGGGATAGCGCTCTGGCTGTTTACTCGTTTGCGGCAGTTGCCGACGCTGACTTATCTAGATGCTGCGGCCGTTGCGATGCCGCTATCTCAAGCGATTGGGCGATTGGGTAATTTTATCAATCAAGAGCTGTATGGCCCACCGACTATGATGCCCTTGGGTCTGCGAATCGATCCGATCCATCGAATTGCCCCTTACGATGATTTGACCATTTACCCAGAATCCACTCGGTTCCAGCCGCTGTTTTTGTACGAATCTATCTGGAACTTGATTGGGTTTGCGCTTTTGCTAACAATTTCTCATCGATTTCAAAGGCGGCTCAAGCCGGGAGATCTGTCGTTGATGTATCTGGTTTGGTATCCGCTGGGCCGGTTTTTTATTGAATTTTTAAGAACAGATTCTTGGTTTTTTCCGGGAACGCCTTTTAATACGGTGCATTTGCTGTCGGCAGTGGCGGTTGTTGGCGCGGGCATTACTCTGTTGTATAGATTCCGTACATTTGCTGCCATTTCCTCCTCCTCTCGGACTGAACGTTGACCCATTCTCCTCGCCTAATTATCATCGGCCTCGACTGCATGGCCCCGGCACTCGTATTTGATCAGTGGCGAAGCGATCTGCCAAATTTGTCAGCGCTGATGGCAACCGGCAGCTATGGCTTACTAGAGAGCTCTATTCCTGCCATTACCGTTCCGGCCTGGAGCTGTATGATGACCGGGCGAGATCCGGGCGAGCTAGGCGTTTATGGCTTTCGCAATCGCGCTAGCCGCGACTATCAAAAAATGACTATCGCCGATGGCCGCGCCATTAAGTTTCCGCGCTTGTGGGATCTGTTAGGCAATGCTGGCTGGAAAGTGGTTGCACTCAGCGTACCCGGGACTTCTCCGCCCTATGCCGTCAACGGTTCGCTGGTTTCCTGCTTTTTGACACCCAATCCCCAAACGCCTTTTACCTATCCCCTTGCGTTAGGCCAGCAGATTTTAGCTTGGATGCCTGATTTTATGCTGGATGTGCCCGAGTTTCGTTCGGAAAATAAGCAGCAGATTTTAGACAATATTTATCAGCTCTGCAACCAGCGCTTTACCCTTGCAACGAAGTTGCTGCAAGCGGAAGAACCTGATTTTCTGATGTTGGTGGATATGGGTGTTGATCGCATTCATCACGCTTTTTGGAAGCCGATGGATGCGCGGCATCCGCAGTACGAGCCGGATATGCCTTTTGCAAATGCCATCCACGATTACTATGTTCACGTCGATAGCTGCGTGGGCGAATTGCTTCAGCAGTGCGGCTCTAATACGGCTGTGCTAGTTGTTTCTGACCACGGGGCACAGCCACTGATGGGTGGTTTTTGTATCAATGAATGGCTGATTGAGCGAGGCTACTTGACGCTGAAGCAGTCGCCGAGCGAACCGACGCCGCTGGATCAAGTGGCGGTAGATTGGAGTCAAACGCAGGCTTGGGGAGCGGGCGGCTACTATGCGCGGGTGTTTTTGAATGTGCAGGGCCGTGAGCCGGCGGGAACTATTGCGCTGAAGGAATTCAAGGCAGTGCGATCGCGCCTCATTGCCGATCTTCAAACCATCACCGCTCCCGATGGCAGTTCAATGGCAGTAGTTGCCCATATCCCTCAAGAAACCTATCAAAAAGTACGCGGTATCGCTCCCGATCTCATTGTTTACTTTGATGATTTAGCCTACCGCTCTGTGGGTAGCGTGGGGATGAATGCGCTGCATGTTGCTAACAACGATACCGGCCCTGACGATGCCAACCATGCGCCTCAAGGTCTGATGATTTTTCACGATCCGGCTAGTCCCAAAGCAGGGCAAAAGCTTGAAGGCGCTCAGCTTTATGATATTTTGCCGACTCTGCTCAATCGATATGCCATAGAAACCCCGGTCGGGTTACGCGGCAGGGTGCTACCGATTTGAGAGCGTCGCCGGGCTGGATACAGTATATGTTTATATATGACTATTCTGGCTTTTGCATATGGTGCTTTCTTACGCGATTTTAGCGGCGCTGATTAATCAGCCCTGTAGCGGCTATGACTTGGTAAAACGCTTTAGTAAATCGGTTGATTGCTTTTGGAGCGCTAGCCATCAGCAAATTTATAAGGCGCTGGCTCAGCTTGAAGCGGATCAGCATCTATCTTCTGAAAAAATTGAGCAAATTAATCGCCCCACTAAAAAGTTTTATACCGTTACTGACAGCGGGCGGCAGCTTTTGCAACGGTGGATCGGCGAAATTGAAGCGATTTCGCCCCTTAAATCTGACTTGCTGATCAAAGTCTCGGTCGGTCATACCGTACCAACTGAGACTTTAATTAAAACCCTGCAAGGCTACTACAGCCAGCACAAAGAAAAGCTCAAAAACTATCAAGGAATTGCCAAGCACTACGCCCAAGCCCTAGAACTCTCTCGCGAAAGCCAATTTCAGTACCTGTCGTTACGCGCAGGCATTCGTCAGCAGCTCGCCTGGATTGCTTGGTGCGAAGAAGCCATGGGATTTCTGGGTCAGCCCGTTACCGTAAGAGAATAGCTTTAGAGAATAGCTTCTAAATATTAAGTGATCGCTCAAGCCATCCCCGGCTAGGACGCTTGACACTTCTCGCACAGACCAAAAAACTCCAGCGTATGGTAGAAAATTTGAAAGTGATGAGACTCGGTAAGATGGCTTTCTAGCCCATGTACTGGGCATTCATCCATGACGGCGGAATCGCCGCAGCGGACACAGGTGAGGTGATGCGTATCTTCTTTGGCAAGGCTATACAATGATTCGCCGCTGGAAAGGGTGCGCACCTGTACGATGCCTTCTAATTTGAGTGAGTCTAGGGCTCGGTACACTGTCGCTAGCCCCATGCTGATCTGTTGCTGCCGCAGGTTTAGATATAGTTCTTGCGCTGAGATGGCCTCTTTGAGCTGTTTTAACAGGTCTAAAACCTGACTTTGACTGCGAGTGCGACGGCTGTTCATTTGCCTTTGACTAACGGTAAAAAATACGGTTTAAAAGTCAGTGGAGATTGACTTGTTTCTAGCTTAAGCTAGCCCAGCCCAAACTAGAGCAGATTCAAACGAGATTATTGCGGTAGGATTACACAGTCCTTTTCAGCTTGCCTTTTATCAAAGGCATAATCCTTGTGGCGCAGCTTTCTGAGACTGTTCTATATCAAGCCAAAGTGTATGTGACGCTGCGGCCTTCTGTACTTGATCCGGCAGGAACAGCGGTGCGCGCTGGCCTAGGCCATATGGGTTATGACAATGTTTCTAAGGTGCGCATTGGTAAGTACATTGAATTAGAGCTAACGGCTGAAAGCGAGTTGGCTGCTCAACAGCAGCTAGATCAGATTTGCGATCAGCTACTGGCTAATCCAGTGATAGAAAACTATCAAATTGAGGTGTTTGCGGCGGCAGTGGCCTAAAGCAGTGGCCTAAAGACGGTTGATAAAATGGCTATTCAGGCGATGAGTAAATCCCCTGTTAGCCATTGTTAGCCATTCTTTTGTTAGCATTTTTTTGAGAGAACATTTTGCAAAGAACCGAGCAGGGAAAAGAGCGATGAATTTTGGTGTGATTGTTTTTCCGGGGGCGAATTGCGATCGCGATATCGCCTACATCCTTCGTGATATTTTGCATCAGCCCACTCGCCTAATCTGGCACGAGGAGCGCGATCTGGCCGATATTGATGTGGTGGTTATTCCCGGAGGCTTTAGCTACGGCGATTATTTGCGCTGTGGGGCGATCGCGCAATTTTCTCCCGCCATGCAGGCCACCGCCGACCATGCCCGCCAAGGCAAATTTGTGATCGGTATTTGCAATGGCTTTCAGGTACTGACGGAAATGGGCCTCTTGCCCGGTGCCTTGGTGCGAAATCGAGATTTGCATTTTGTGTGCGATCGCCTCCCTTTGCGCGTAGAGCGCACCGACCTGCCTTGGACTCAGCAATACCAAAAAGGTCAAATCATTACCCTTCCCATCGCCCACGGAGAAGGCTGCTACTACGCCGAACCTGATACCCTCAAAGCTCTAGAAGAGAATCAGCAAGTGCTTTTCCGCTACTGTGATGCCACGGGTAACCCCAGCGCCGCCGCCAATCCCAACGGCTCACTCAACAATATTGCGGGCATCTGCAACCGGGCCGGTAACATTTTGGGCATGATGCCCCACCCCGAACGCGCTGCTGACCCCGCTCTCGGCAATATCGATGGCCTAACGCTATTTAAAGGGCTCCTAGAGTCGACGCTTGTCACTGCTTAGTCAGGCATCCTCAATCAGGCATCTTAGCCAGGCATCCTCAGTCACCGGCATCGGGTGAATAGTCGGGTTGATTTAGCGCGCTAAAACCGCTTTGCGGCTGCTTAGTTTACTCGTAGACGGCGGGTAACCACGGTCAGGCCGTCTGATCGCACTAGGAGCGCAGATACCCAGCGGCTATCGGGTGATGAAGGGGCGGAACCGATTTTAAAGAGGCCGCCCGCCGACAGCAGCTCTAAATTAAGTGGGCGTCCGGTAAAGAAATCAGTGGCCGTTGCGCCTTCTTCAATCGCGGCTCCTAGCAGATAGCGGTTGCCTAAGGGCTCCATGACAATCGCATCAAAGTCGTAGCGTTCGCCCGGTGCCACTTGCTCCGGTAAAATCACCGATACCGTCGGCGGCGTAGTGCCTGACGTTACCTGGTTGCGTTCAGAAAGGATAGTTTGAGAAATAATTTTGCCGCCGCTGTAGACTTGCTGTGAGCGGATGACCGATTCTAGCTTGGCAGGCTGAGTGTCAATATTTTGAGTGCCGTCAATGTAAGTGAGCGTTTCAGCCGTATAGCCGCCGTCACTCATAGGCTCCCATGACTGAAGTTCAACGCGGTAGGTGAGGTTGCTGTAGCGCTCCCATAGGGTTTCAAGCGCGGCGGGCAGCGTTTCGTAAGTGAAGCCGTCTTCGTTTGTAAACTCAGGGCTATAGTTCTGCATGACAGCCTCGACATCACCAGCGGTGGCAGCAGCTTCAATGTTGGCAAGGGTGGCTGTTAGCTCACCAGGCGCGGTATCAGGCGCGGCGGCGGTGGCCTGACGCCCTAGGCTACTGATCGCAGTCGCGATCGCAAATCCACACAGCAGAGCTGCGATTTGCCGTTGTGCAAACCGTTTTTGCGGTTGTTTTTGCGACTGTTTCTGCGGCCGAGCTTGGCGGTAGGTCATGAGTTCGTCCTTCTCTAAAATTTTGTTAGTCACTGTTTTCAGTAACTGTTCTTGGCCATTGGCTTGTGAAGCGTATCTTAAACCAAAGTACCCTGATCTATTGTAATGGGATTTATTTATTGAAACTAATGCTAAGCCTAGATTGTGTTTGAAACGGTTCATTCGAGCCTTTATGATTAAAGCCTTAAAAATAAAAAAAGATCGAAAAAAGATTAAAAGGGCAAGGTGTAATGGTGAGCAAAAAGCTGCTGATTGCCGCAAGTGGAACGGGTGGGCATTTATTTCCGGCACTTGCGACCGCGCAGCAGCTATCGGATTACCGCATTGAATGGCTAGGGGTGCCTGATCGCTTAGAAACGCAGCTAGTGCCCGCACATTACACCCTTCATACCGTGCGGATGGGGGGCGTTCAGAGTAGTTTTGGACTCAGTACGCTCAAAACGCTGGCCAATTTTGTCAAATCGCTGGTGCAGGTGCGGCGGTTACTAAAACAGGGCAATTTTCAGGGCGTTTTTACGACAGGTGGCTATATTGCTGCGCCAGCGATTCTGGCAGCGCGATCGCTCGGACTGCCAGCGATTTTGCATGAGTCGAATGCATTGCCCGGAAAGGTAACTCGTTGGCTGAGCCCACGCTGTACGCTGGTAGCGCTCGGCTTTGCGGAAGCAGCATCCTACTTGCCAGAGGCCAAAACGGTGGTAGTGGGTACGCCAGTGCGATCGCAATTTTTCACTGAAGCCCAAACCGAAGCAGGCCAACTTCACCTAATTGACCTCAATATTCCGGCAGCAGCGCCCTTGATTGTCGTCGTCGGCGGCAGTCAGGGCGCAGTCGCTGTCAATCGTTGGGTTCGATCAGCGGCCCCAGCTTGGCTAGCCGCAGGCGCATGGATCGTACACATCACCGGCAGCAACGATCCTGAAGCCGATAGCTTTAGCCATCCGCACTATATCCATCGCCCGTTTTATGACCAGATGGCAGCGCTTTTTCAGCGAGCAACGTTAGCCGTCAGTAGAGCCGGGGCCGGAACGCTGATTGAGCTAGCGATTACGGCAACGCCTTCGATTCTGATTCCGTATCCCTTTGCCGCTGAAGATCATCAAACTTACAATGCAGCCGCCTTTAAAAAGGCAGGAGCCGCTCAAATGTATCAGCAAGCCGATCTGTCGGCTGAGAAATTGCAGGCTGTGGGATTAGAACTGTTGCGATCGCCCGAGACCCTCAGCCAAATGGCCAACGCCGCGCTGAGTCTAGCCACTCAAGACAGTGCCGCCAAAATGGCTCAGCTCATTGCGGAACAGCTATCAGGACGTGATTAGACCAATGCAGTGCCAAAACCAGTACCAAAGCCAGTGCCGAAAGCCCAAACTTAGGCGCAGCGCTGCTGGTCTTCGGCGATTTTGCGCTGCAGCAATGACGTATTACCCAGCTGTGGACTGCGGTAAAGTCGCTCAAATTCACGTTCAAAGTGAGCTGCTACGGTCGGATTGTGAATCACCAGCAGGGTTTCATCATTGTCATTATTGGCCGCTTTGCTCCAGTTTTGAGAGCCGATAATGACCGTAGCCTTGTCCATTACAGCAAATTTGTGATGCATTTTATCGCCGGGAGGCAGTTGGGCAAAGCCCACTGTTGTGATGGATTTTGCCCAGGGCTGGTTACCCTTTTCTACTTGGCAGCGCTGATCGCGCAGAGTGACTCCCAGCATGTCAAGCGCTTCGCTGTAGCTGCGGTACACAAAGCCTGGGTCAATTAATACACGCAGAGCCGTTCCAGCAGCGGCTTTAGGCTGCAACTCATTGGTGATGAGCTGATCCGAGAAGACAAACAGCGCCAAGTCGATGCTGTGACTCGCTTGAGTAAGCGTGCGGGAGATCAGGCCGTTGACACTCGCTTCCCAGGGCTGGCCAGCAGAGATCGGTGAAAACTGTAAGGTGATGTTGCTCGTGGGTAAAGTGAAGTCTTGAGCGGCGCGGTGAGATTTTTTTAGGCCGAACAGGCTGTCGGGGCTAGCACCGGGGCCGTCACCCCAGAGCTGATTGAATTCAATGCTGAAGTGCTGCGCCAGGGCGGGACTGTCAATTTTGAGTAAGGCGTTGGCATTGCCGCGACTAGCCGGCTCATCGCCATCGCCATGAATGCCAGAGAGGGTGAAATTGGCTGAACCGGTCACTACCCAGCGGCTATCGACAATCATAAATTTGTGGTGCATCAGGCCGCTGCCTTTAGAGCCGTCTGCTGTGTCATCTATCAGCGGAATTTGGGCGCTGCGCAAAATTTGAAGCGCGTCGGCCTGGGCGATTTCAGTGGGCGTTAGGGTACCGTCGCCATCGGTATCTGCGATCGCCGCCCAAGCTGCTGTTTGTTCTGCTTGGGCGGTAGCCGATGTCGGGTTAGCATACTGATTTTCCAGCACTAGACGAACGCGAATGCCGCGCTGAGCGCTCTGGACTAAGGCTTGAGCAACGCGAGGCAAATTCAGTGCTTGCACCGCTACATCGATAGATTGAGTCGATTGCTCAATTGCAGTGATGATGATTTGCTCCAAATCGTCGCCATAGCGCTCAATATGGCGGTAAGGATCGGTGTAGACACTGGCTTCAGATTGATTGAAAAAGACCTGAATAATGGGATCTTGAGGCAAAGGACTGAGGGCCGGGACAAGCGTTGTTTGCGAAGCGCTGTTAATTCGCCAAAGGCTACTGGCGAGGGTGAGGCAAAGGGCAATGGCAAAGGGCCAAAACCATCGCCAGCGTCGAAAGCGTTGAGACATGGCGCGAGGTTGTAGACGATAAAGGTAGCTTTGGTTGTCCTGTTAGTTATCCCGACAGTAAGGGCGATCGCTCCTAACGCTCGCCTAAATCTCAGCGGCTGCTGACCTCGGAAGCTTCTATGGGAAGGTTCCGTAGAACCTCTAGCAGAACCTCTATAATTGGGACATCTTTTCGACGTTTTCGCCTTATGCTCACTCCCGAACAGTTTTCTCAAGGCGCTATCTGGCTGGCTATTGGCACCGTTGTGTTGGCGGTAGTGACCGCGCTGGCTTTTTTTCTAAAATGGGACTTTCGCTTTCGTCTCGTCGGCGCAACTGGCTTTATGGGCGTATTGACCGTTGGTTTTTTTGGTCTGAGTTTTCAGCCTTTAGTCCGAGCGGTAATTCCGGGCGCGCTGCCTTACATCACCGTGTTTGACTCGGGAGCATCTCAAGTGGTGATTGCCGTGCCCAATACGATTACCGAAACAGAGCTAGAAGCAACGCTATTGCAAGCGGCTAGTAATTTGCTCAAACCCAGCCGGATTGGCGGCGCGGGACAGGCGGTGCCGACTATTAGAGCGAGAGTAATTGTTCATCAGCCCGGTGTTTCGGAGCTAGTGTATGTCGGTCAGGTGACGCCCGGTAGCGATCTAGCGAATCAATCGCCCGCAGTAGAGATCTATCCCGCTAAGCTAGCAAAGGCCAATCAGGCTGCGTCATAATAAAGCTTTAAAGATTAACCGCTTAGGTCAATGGATTTAAGTCAATACAGATTTAAGTCAGTGCACTTAGGCAAACAATTGCCGTCAAATGTTGTCAAAGGGGATTGCATGGCCTCATTAACTTTTCCGATTTTGAACATTGCTCCGGCTCAGGTGGTTCGTGGCAATGGCGTGTTGGCAAAGAGTGGGCCGTTGTTTGCACGGTTGGGAAAAAGGCCGCTGCTTGTGGGCGGCGATCGCGCTCTTGCTGCGGCTTTACCTTTTTTGACCTCGCCGCTGGCAGAAATGACGAGTGCGATCGCCCCTCATGAGGCCGATCACGCCCTCCAAATTCAGCCGATCCAAGCCTGTAGCGAAGCCACCCTCAGCGCCTTACATGCCGCCGCCAACCGTGGTGACACCGACTGCATCATCGGCATTGGCGGCGGCAAAGCCCTCGATGCTGCCAAGCTATTAGCCCATCAGCGGCAGCTTCCCGTGGCGACGGTGCCCACCTCTGCCGCTACCTGCGCAGGCTGGACGGCCCTCTCTAATATCTACTCCGATGCGGGGGCTTTTCGGTATGATGTGGCGCTGTCACGCTGCCCAGACATGATTGTGCTCGACTATGATTTGGTGGCGAGTGCGCCGCAGCGGACGTTATTGGCAGGAATTGGCGATGCCATTGCCAAATGGTACGAAGCCTCTGTCAGCAGCGGTCATTCTGTCCATACCTTGGTGATTGGTGCAGTGCAGCAGGCCAGAGTCTTGCGCGATATTTTGTTTCAAAAATCAGCCGCTGCCCTGCAAAATCCAGGCAGTGATGATTGGCGCGAAGTCGTCGATGCCGCCGTGCTGATGGCGGGTGTGATTGGCGGCATGGGTGGTGCACAGTGCCGTACCGTCGCTGCTCACGCGGTTCACAATGGGCTAACTCATGTCGCCGCTCACGGAACGCTGCACGGCGAGAAAGTCGCCTATGGCATTTTGGTGCAGCTCCGATTGGAAGAAATGGGGCCCAAAAATGCGCTGGCCGCGACCGCTAGACAGCAGCTTTTAAAGTTTTACAGTGAGCTGAATTTGCCGACTACGCTATCAGATCTCGGCATGGGTCAGCTAACCGTCGCTCAGCTTCAGCAGGCGGCTACCGTTGCCTGTCAAGCCGGTTCAGATATTCACCACCTACCGTTTACCGTGACGCCTGAACAGGTGATGGCGGCGATGGTTTCGACAACTGTGCCGGTTGGCGGCAGTAGCGACTCGGCAGGGGTCACGCAGATTTTGCCTGCTGAGCGATTATCTGGCCAGATAATTGGCCAGATAATTGGCCAAACAGTTGCAGCTACTGGCGTAAGATAAGTATCTTGCAGCGTTCCATTGCAGTGATTCTTTTTTGCAGTCATCCCCTTCCAGATCTCTGCTAATTTTTTTTGGCTCAGAGAACCCTGCTTACAGTCCCCTTTGAAATGCCTCAAAAGGTAGTTTGATGACGCTAGATTGGTTAAAACCGGCTGAGCGGTTAAGTTCGCTTCCCCCCTACGTGTTTGCCCGGTTAGATGAGCTAAAGGCCAATGCGCGGGCTCAAGGCGTTGATTTGATCGATTTGGGTATGGGCAATCCGGGTGGGCCGACGCCACAGCCCGTGATAGACGCGGCGCTAGCGGCGATTAGCGATCCTAGCAACCACGGCTATCCTCCATTTGAAGGCACCGCTAGCTTTCGTAAAACTATCACTAGCTGGTATCACCGCCGCTATGGGGTTTCTCTCGACCCGGATGGCGAAGCGCTGCCGTTGATGGGCTCTAAAGAAGGGCTGGGCCATTTGGCTATGGCTTACATCAATCCTGGGGATGTGGTGCTGGTGCCAACACCTGCTTACCCAGCGCACTTTCGTGGGCCAGCGATCGCTGGCGCTGACATCCACACCATTGCTCTTAAAGCCGAGAATAACTGGGTTCTAGACTTTAACGATATTTCAAAAGACTCAGCCGAACGCGCCAAGGTACTTTATTTTAACTATCCTAACAATCCCACGGGCGCAGTCGCTCCCCGCGAATTCTTTGAAGAAGCGGTGGCGTTTGCTCGTCGGCATCAAATACTGCTGATTCACGATCTTTGCTATGCGGAACTTGCCTTTGATGGCTATCAGCCTACTAGCTTGCTAGAAATTCCGGGCGCGAAAGACGTTAGCGTAGAATTCCACACGTTGTCCAAAACTTACAATATGGCAGGCTGGCGAGTCGGCTTTGTGGTTGGCAATCGACATGTTATCCAGGGCTTACGCACACTCAAAACGAATCTCGATTACGGCATCTTTTCAGCATTGCAAACAGCGGCAGAAACTGCTCTACAGTTGCCCGATCACTATTTAGAAGCAGTGCAACAACGCTATCGCATTCGCCGAGACTTTTTGATTGAGGCGCTAGCGACACTAGGATGGAAAGTAGCCAGACCCAGCGCCGCCATGTATTTGTGGGTAGATTGTCCACCAGGGATTAAGTCGGCTGAGTTTGCTTTTCTATTGCTGCAAAAAGCAGGCGTTGTGGTGACGCCAGGCACTGCCTTCGGCGAAGGCGGTGAAGGCTATGTGCGAATTAGCTTAATTGCAGAGTGCGATCGCCTTGCCGAAGCCGTCGAGCGCCTTAGAAAGGCTAACATTCGATATCCGCACTAGATTTCCCAAACTGACTATCCCAAACTAACTATCCCAAACTGACTATCTATAGCCAGCGCCGATTTAGCGGGTGCTGCTGCTCGACTCCTTGACGCTTGCGCGGCCGGATTATCTATCTGAGAGATAGCCGCTACAGGTTTCGTGAAGGTTGCTACAGGTGATGGGACAACGAGTTTAGCGATTACAGGCATCATTTCTAATTGAGTCTTGAGGTCAGGTGATAAGCAGGCCAAATGAGCATCCTTGGTCACCTTAAGCTGAGATAAGGTGAGATCAAAGCTAGCGCTGAAATCAGCTTCGGCAATCTCAGCATCTGTTAAGACAGCTTGTGTCAGCAAAGCGCCTTGAAAGTCGGCAGATTGCATATTTGCACGAATGAACTTGGCATTACTGAGATCGCTTTGCGCCAGATAAGCTTGTTTGACAACAGCACCTGTTAAATCGGCTTTGTGTAAATTAGCGCCAATCAGTCCGGCGCGGGTGAGGCTTGCCCCACGCAAATCGGCATACTGAAAGTCGGCATCGTAACAGTATGTACCGCGCAGGTTAGCTCCACGCAGGTTAGCCCGACAGAGATTGATATTTTCTAAATGCAGCCCTCTAAGATCGGCTCTTTGGAGATTGGGTGAAGTGAGGGGTTCGCTAGCGCGCCACTGGTTCCAGATAGAAACCCCTAGTTTTAAGATTGCGAGATGCGTTTGGACTAATCTAGCCTGATCGAAATGCGTCTGCTTCGACTGCTGGTGTAGTGACTGCTGGCGGAATAGTTGCTGATGGGATGATTGTTTTAACTGCTTTGAGTGCTTATGTGATGGCTTATGTGATGGCCACTTAGGTGCCTTATGTAACGGTTTCTGCTGCGCAAGCTGAGTCCTTTGCCTTATAACTGTTGACACTATTCCTGTCATTGTCTAATGCTGCATGGGGGTTTGCACAGTTGCAGATTCAGTCAGATCTCCGAGTGGTCTATTCTCCGAGTGGTCTATTATGAGTGACCCAACTTTTAGATCATCTATCTTCTATGTAACTCAGTAAAATCACTGCAACTACTTAAACCAGGAGACGCCTCTCACAATGAATAGGTTCCAAATGGCACCGAATTTTATAAAAACCAGCCATATGTCGGAGGTCAGTTAGTGATTTTATTGACCAACCGGCCATCTGACCGTTGACCAAGTTGTCACGACGAAAACAATAATCGCTGTCAGCGCTAATAACCCCTCTATTAGCGTACCGAGCAGTGAGCTGACCACCACAGCTAAGCTCACTTTGCCTGAAAACGCTAGCCTTTTCGGAATTTCCAATTCTTTGCGGTAGAGAAACTCGCCAATAAAAGCACCTGACATCGTGCCTACCAAAATGCCTAATAGCGGTCCTCCTACTGGTAGTGCAGGCAGCAGCCCTAAAAATCCAATAATGAGGCCAATAATGGATCCAGTTTGACCCCATTTGCTAGCTCCAACGCTTCTAGCACCGAGGTAAGTCGCTAAATAACTGACGCCAAGGCTCAAGATCAGAGCTGCGATCGCGGTAATTAAAGCAGTGCTTGTGGTCATAGGGGCTGCTACCGTCCAGATTAAGATAGCCACAACAATCAGGCTAATTCCAGGCAGCGCGGGGACAAAAGCGCCGATTAGGCCGAGAAGCATAAGGGCAAGGAGAAGGTAGTAAAGAAGGGTGAGAGACATGAGGAAAGGGAGAGATGAGGAGGAAAAGAGAGCTATTGGGTGAGGGCACGGAGGAATTGTTGAAGTTCGGCGAGAAAGCCTTTTTTCCGTGTGGCTGGAAAGCTAGTGGGACTATTAGGCGCGTCTGAAGCGGCCAGATCGCCGTAAAGAATGCGGTCGATATCTTCGCTAGAAGGGATTTTGGGAAGATCACAGGCCCATTCATAGGTGCCTGGAGCGGTTTCTCGCCAAATTTGCCAAGGGCCGGGATAGCAGCGGTAAATGGCGGCGTTTTCTATCGGCTTGAGGTAGTAGCAAGATTCGATTTGACTGAGGAAGCGATCGCGCAACTGCCTTGCCGCGTAGCCAATGCCAACGACGGCCACGTCTTCAAGGGCGGGATTGAGAAGGACGACGGGGCGATCGCCTGCTGCGTTGCACAGCGATTCGACCGCAGCTACCTCAATAGAAGACGGGTTGACGACCAAATATAGATCGTCATCGGCTTCTACCGGTTCGGCTAGCTCATTCAAACCACGGATTACAAAGTCAGGATTTTCCCAATCGCGACGCGCTAGGGCTGCAGCTCCGGCATCGGGAAAAAGGACTTTGAACTGCTGAGTGCCAAAGAGGCCCAAAAATTGCTGAGCGATCGGCTGATGCTTGAGTTCAGGGATAACCATCTCAACTTGAAGGCGGGTCTTTCCAGCTCGGATGGCGGCTTGAACGGCGGTTTTGGCTTGTTCTGTGGCTTCAGGGAGAGTGGTAGGAATGGTGGGTGGCATAGGATAAGGACAAAAATAAATAAAAAGGATTATACTGCGCCTTCTAGACAGAGGATGCGGTGAGCGGGGGTGCGAGCAAGGATTTGCTTGAGAGCAAGGGCACTCCAGTCAATGTCGGCAGTGGTGGTGTGCTTGCCCAAGGTGAGGCGGATGCCGGTTCTGGCCGTGTGATCGCTATATCCCATCGCCTGCAAAATTGGGCTAGGGCTGAGCTGGCCGCTGTGACAGGCCGATCCGGCGCTGATGCCGATGCCTGCTAGGTTCATTTGGCGGACGAGGGCTTTGCCGGTGATATCGCTGTGAGGTAGGCAAAAGCTAACGTGATGGGGCAAGCGATGGCGCAGATCGCCGGTTGGCACGAGTTCAGGGATGCCAGTAAGCAGGGCAAAGAGGCGATCGCGCAACTGTATTAGCCGCAAAGTTTCTGCTGGCATTTCAACAGCGGCAAGCTCAGCCGCCATGCCGAAGCCAACGATATTAGGGATGGCTTGAGTTCCTGAGCGTAAGCCTTGTTCTTGGCCACCTCCTAAAATAATCGCCGAAGGTAACGCTACACCGGGCCTAATGTAAAGTGCGCCTGCTCCTTGAGGGCCGTAGATTTTGTGACTAGACAGCGAGAGTAAATCTACTGGCAGTTGCTGCACATCTATGGGTAAGCGGCCTGCTACCTGCACCGCGTCGGTGTGGAAGAGCGCGCCATGAGCTTTTACAATCGCGCCGAGTTCAGCAATTGGCTGAAGGGTGCCGACCTCGCTTTGGCCATAAATAATTGAAACGAGCGCTGTGTTGGGTTGCAGGGCAGCTTGCAGCTTCTGCGGATCGACTGCGCCTTGGGCGTTTACCGGTAGCTGAGTGACTTGCCAGCCCAGCGCTTGAAGCTGTCGGGCGGGGGCAGAAATCGCCGAATGCTCAACGGCTGAAATAATCAGATGAAAAGGCGCAACAGGCCCCTCAATCCGCTGCGTCTGTATCTGATTAGCAACGCCGAAAATAGCTAAATTATTCGCTTCGCTGCCGCCTGCTGTGAAGATAATCGATTCGGCAGTAAGGGCGTTAATCAAGCTAGCGACTTGAAGGCGCGATCGCTCTAAAATCATCGCGGCCCGATTACCCCATTGATGCAAGCTCGACGCATTGCCCCAATGTTCAGTCATGGCGCTTTGCATAGCGGCGATCACTTCAGGTCGCGGCGGGGTCGTCGCACTGTAGTCCAGATAAATTTGCATAAGAAAAGAAGACTGGAAGAAAGCTCGAAAGCGACCAGCATCGAAAGGCTAGGCACTCTATCAGGATATCGCTCGGTGAGCCAAGCGTGATCTAAGCGTTGCCTTGTAACCCGTTTCTTGCATAGGCTGAGGCGGTTAATCTCAGTATTTTCTCCAAGCGACGTTTATAATTAGGCTTTCTTTCTGTAAAAACTATTGATTTCTACAGAGCTTTGGGTGATCGCTGCAACACTTTACGGTGTATCAGACTGGTATATATCAAAAGCTGATGGAGCAATTATGCAGTTTGACTGACTATTGTGCGGCTTAAGTGGGGTGCGGTTTGACTGTAAAGGGCTAGCGAATCTGTCGTTTTCAAGTTTTGTACTTGGATTGTTTTTTGAGCATGTCATTGTTTTTTGCGGCGTCTCCCTTTTCTAGACAAACGTTCGCTCATTCTTCTATTTCTGAGATTTGGCTAGTAAAATCGCCGACACACGGAGAGTATTCGCCTACTAGCTTAAGCACGCTAACGGGAGCGTTTGTTTTCTTGTTAACTTTTTTGTGGCTTCGGGCCAGTCAATTAAAGCGGGTAGTGCGTCAGCGTGATCGCCAACTCAAAAAAAAATTAGTAATCGCTTCAGCCAAAATAAATCCAGCCATACCGCCTGCGCCCTCATCTGATCGAGTCTCTAGGCATCTTCAGCAAAGCCTTTTTAACCGCCAGCAGGCGCTGCGACTAGCGCTATACCGAGAAGAGTTTCGAGTGTATTATCAGCCGATTGTAGAACTACAGTCGACTGAAATTGTAGGGTTTGAGGCGCTAGTACGGTGGCAGCACCCAAAACAAGGGCTGCTTCAGCCCAGTGATTTCTTGCCGTTGGCAGAGGAGATGGGGATAATTGCAGCCATTGATCGATGGATGCTGAAAACGGTGTGCCAGCAGCTCAGCGCTTGGCAAAAGAGCCTTGACCTTCAGCGCTTCAATATTCGGCCTTGCCTCAGCATCAATCTTTCATCTGCTTATCTTTCTCAGACCGGCTTGACTCAGCCCGGTTTGGATGTGATGGAATTGGATAAATTTGGACTAGTAGATTATGTGCGATCACTGCTTACTCACTACTCAATCACGCCTCAGCAGATCAACTTAGAAATTACTGAAAGCGTGATGATCACCAACCCAGAGCAGGTAATAAAAACGCTTTGTCAGCTTAGAGAAATGGGCTTGCGAGTTAGCTTAGATGACTTTGGCACTGGCTACTCTTCGCTTAGCTATCTTCACCAGTTTCCGGTCGATGTACTCAAGATAGATCAAACTTTTGTGCGCCATCTAGGCCATCAGCACCATAGCAGCAATCACAGCGGGGCTTCACCGGATCGTCATCAGGTAATTATTCAAGCCATTTTGGATTTAGCTAAAGGTCTCAACCTCGCCGTTGTCGCTGAGGGCATTGAACAATCTTGTCAGCACTATCAGCTTAAGCAAATGCACTGCCATTACGGGCAAGGTAATTTATTTGGACAGGCGGTCGATGCGGCCTCAGCTCAGGCGCTGCTAGCGCTCAAGCTTAGCAATTTCTTAGCCACTGAACCCGCCGAACCCGCCAAAATATCGGCATCATCCCAGCATAGCCAATTTGTAAAGCCGGAAACATCACCCTAAAAAACGCGCCCCTAAAAAACATACGGCCACAGCGTCTAGCTGTAATTGCCTAAACCGTAGCGGCTAGTCCATCTGAAGTTGTAAAGTCCAATAGGCAGATCTAGAGCTGAGTTTCGTCCATCGGTAAATCTCTGGGTAAATCAATCTTAGGGGCTTCGCTGTAAGGTCGAACATTAAGGGTGCGATCCTCGTTCCCAGGGCGATTGCGGCTATCCTTTTCAAAACGCTGCTCTCGACCAGCTTGGAGACCTCTAAATTGTTCCGGCTGCTGTCCGCTGGGTCGCTCATTCGGTCGCTCGGCTCGCCAGTTAGGGTTGTCTTGAGCTGGACGTGTCGGTGGACGCTCCGCTGATGGGCGCTCTGTGGATGGATTAAGGGGTGCATTTGCAGGTGGACTCATGGGCCCACGGGCTGGGGGGCGCTCGCCATAGCGGCCGTTGTTATCGTTGTAGCGAGCTTCATCCGCATAACGGCCCCTATCTTCGCTGGGCTGCAACCGACCAGCAGGCCCACGATATTCTTCATAAGGCTGACGGGGCTGACGGGCTCGCTCATTCGCATACTGATCGTTGCGCTCGTTGCGCCAGTATTCCTCTGGAGCCGGAGCCATTCTAGGAGCACGCGCAGGTTCGCGCAACGCATTGCCACGATCATCTAGCTCAGCGCGGTATACCCGTCTAGTCGGTGGCCGCTCATTGTAACGGGGTCTAGGCGAACGACTGTCGAGCGGTGGTTGCGATTCGGCGCGGGGCAACCGACTGCGAATGCTTTCAATCAAAAGAGCTGTGAGCATTCCGGCCATCAGCAATTGCTGAAATGATGCCAGTAGCTCCATATCTAAATGTGCCAGCAAAAAAAGACCGGAAATCAGCAACAAAACTGCATAGACCTTATCGGAATCCCGCTCGTAGCCCGGTCTGAACTTTTCTAAAAAGAACAGCGCTAGTGCGCCCAGAATCAAAATAATGCCGATTAGCAGTGGGACGGGGGTACCGAAATTCACAACCGAATCCTCTTAAATAACAGCCATTTGCTGCCCAATAAAAACAGTGCCAAAAATGCTTGCATGTGCTCACTGGCAGCACCATAGCAGAATTGATGGCCCAACTGACTATACCGCTGGTTTTACAGATGCTTACCTAGATAGGGTTCATGCCTAAAAAACAACAGCGACCTTAATATCTATTCTAACCTTGACAGAGTGAGAGTGTTCAGATAAGTCTTAACAGATTGCCCCGAACGGTTGCCTCAAAAACTGCAAAAAAAAGGAAGAGCAAAAGCTTAGCTCTTCCCGTGACAAGCAGTGACAAGTTTTCAAAGCGGTAAATTTTGATTGATTCAGACGGCAATGGTCTCAGATGACAGTCTGGAAATTCTTCGGAAATTTTATGTCCGCAAGGAGCATCCGCTAGGAGCAATTGAGGATTTAGCGTTGGTTGCGAGTAATTTGGTCACGCTGGCTGATGAAAATCAGGGCGATGGTAGCAGGAACTATCAAAATCAGCAGACCTGCAAGCAGACTGAGCATGAAATTAGTCAAAGAAGGCGTCATGGATCAGTGCCTTGGCTGAGCGCAAGGGGCGAAAGAAAATAGAGTTTAATTGATTTCTATGATATCGATAATCGCCACCCTTGAAAAGCTGAATGCATGGGGCTAAACGAATGAGGCCGACCGTAGGCCGAACATACTAAGCTAGAGCTATGCCGCTTATAAAATTCATTTCTTTTTTACAGATGCCTAATGCTTCGATCGCTGCCTGGATTCTCGGCCCGCTGCTGAGCCTTTACACCTTGTTATTTTTATTTCGGATTATTTTGACCTGGTACCCCGAAGCTGACCTCAATAAGTTTCCTTTCGCGGTAGCCGCTTGGCCTACCGAGCCATTCCTGATTCCTGTTCGTAAGCTTGTACCCCCTATTGGCGGCGTCGATATTTCCCCGATTATCTGGGTGGGCATCGTGAGCTTTTTGCGAGAAATTTTAGTGGGTCAGCAGGGTCTGCTCAGAATGATGAGCTAAATAATCGGGTTGAATCGTTTGCCAAAGCCTGTGACGGCACCTGCTTATGCGGCAAGCTAATGACAAACTGAGTGCCTTGCCCAAGCTGCGACGTGCATTGCAGCGTTCCCCCATGATTGGTAATGATTTGATAGCTAATAGCGAGTCCTAACCCGGTCCCTTGTCCAACCGGTTTCGTCGTGAAAAAGGGGTTGTATAGTTCAGCTTTCACCTCGTCAGACATTCCTGGCCCATTGTCGGCAATCGTAATTTGCACAGTATTGGCTAATGCCTGGGCGCTCAGTGAAATCAAGGGCACATCAGCGCTCTTTTCAGCGCTTGCTTCAGGCCAATAGCCATCAATCGCATCTAGCGCGTTAGTCAAAAGACTCATCAAAACTTGATTAATTTGCCCAGGATGGCAATCCACTTGAGGTAGTTTTCCATAGCTTTTTTGAACGCTAACTTCGGGCCGGCAATTAGTTGCCTGAAGACGGTTATTCAACATCATCAAAGTGGTGTCGAGGCTTTCACACAGGCCCACTGACTTGATGCCCACTTCATCTAGCCGCGAAAAAGTTCGCAGCGCTTTGACAATATCATTGATCCGAATCGCGCCCACTGACATCGATTTCAGCAGATTCGGCAGATCTTCCACTAAAAAGTCTGTATCTAGTGCTTCAACAGCTTCTTGAATAGCCGGAATATTGTCTGGACAATGCGCTTTGTATAAATTTAGAACGCTAATCAAATCGGCTGTATAGCGCTCTACATGCTTGAGATTGCCTTTGATGAAGTTAACCGGATTGTTAATCTCATGGGCAACACCTGCCGCTAGCTGGCCCAGACTCGCCATTTTTTCTGCTTGGGCCAACTGTAGATGGGCTGATTGCAGCTCTTGTAGGGCTTTGTCTAGTGCTGCTGCCTGCTGTCGGGTTTGGTTTAGCAGATCAGCATGTTGAATAGCCACGCCCAAATGCAGCGCCAGCTTGACTACAAAGTCAATTTCATTAGGTTGCCACTGACGTGGCCCTGAGCATTGGTGAATACACAAAAGCCCCCACAGTTCTTGCCCTTGAAGCAAGGGTACTAGCAGATTGGCCCTGACTTGAAACTGGCTCAAAATCTCAATATGACATTCACTCAAACCGGCCTCATAAATATCATCGATGGCCTGAATGCGACCGTTTTGATACGCATCTGCATAGCGATCGCCAAAACAGTGATCCTTGACACGCGCTGCTAGCGCTGAACTGAATTTAGGCAGCACAGCTTCAGCAATAAATTCGCCTTCATCCCATCCTTCCCCCGGATTTAATCGAAGGATGCCAACTCGATCAACCGCTAGCAACTGACGAATTTCTTGAATAGTTGTCTGTAAAATTTCGGTTAAATTTAAAGATTCACGGATCTTTGAAATCACTTTAAAATGAGCCCTTTCTTGCTCCAAATTAATTGGACAGCTTTGCAGAACGCTCAGGGGGATATTGGTCATAAGAGGCGCTTTAAGGAAGAGTCTTAACTATTTCCTAAGATTCCCAAAGTGTCCTAATTTGCGGCAAGATTGATCGCATGGATCACGGCTCGATCAAGCCTTTGATTTCGAGCTTCAGACCCAAAATCGCTTGATCCCTAATTGTTTTCCTACAGATGGGTGCCTGATTCTGCCGGATTAGCTAACGCTAATCGCAAAAACGACAGGGTCAAAATGATGAGAAATAGCACCAAGCCAATCGTACAGGCGTAGCTCATATCTAAGCCTTTAAAGGCTGACTCATAAACGTAGTAAACCACGGTTTTGGAGGCATTGCGGGGGCCGCCCTGGGTCATGATAAAGACTTCTTCAAAAACTTTAGTGGCGGCGATCGCGCTGATTACCGCCACCAAAAAAAGGTAAGGCTTCATTAAGGGCAGCGTAATATCCCAGTGCCTACGCCAGCCATCCGAACCATCAATCGCCGCCGCCTCATACAGATCAGCCGGGAGCCCTTGCAGCCCCGCCAAATAGATCACCATGTAGTAGCCCAGCCCTTTCCAAATCGTCACCGCCATCACGCTAAACAGCACCCAATCAGGACTCGTCAGCCAGGGAATAGCGATTGGTTCAGAGAAAACTTGAGGAAGAAATTGCCCTAATCCAGGCAGGTTTTTCGCCGCTGCGGCTAAGCCAGACAGCGCTTGGTTCAGCAACCCGTTTTCAGCATAGAGCCAGCGCCAAGCAATCCCAGCAACCACCATCGAAACGACCACTGGCGTATAGTATGCGACTCGAAACCAATGCATACCTTTGAGCGTTTGGTTGACTAAAATAGCCAGCAAAAGCGGGGCTATAGCCAGCACCGGCACGACACAGACCAAATACAGCACCGTATTTTTCAGCGTTTGCCAAAAGGTTCTATCTTTTATCAACCGCTGAAAATTATCAAACCCTACCCACTCCGGCGGCTGGGTCACATCGTAGCCATATTCCATAAAGCTTAAGCGAAAAGCCTGAAGCGCAGGCCAGAACACCACCAGCACTAACATCACCAGCGCCGGGGCTAAAAATAAATAAGGCGTCAGCGACGCTTTAAATCGAACACTCATGCTGACAAAAAGCCCCGAAAATTTTCGCCCAAAAAGAGCGCTCTTTCAGCGTTGCGCCGTCGGGTTAGCCCCGCTAGCACCTTTCCACCCGCTTTATCCCACCGTAAAAACTGAGCTGCGACATTGCGCACATCCTCACCCTGGTTCAATAACCGCAATAGCGTAGAGCTACGAAATGCCCCTGAGCCAATATTGTAAGTAAACGATACCAGCGCTGAAAACTGATTATCATTCACCGGCACGCTCAAAGCCTCATGAATCGCCTGTTCAAATCGAGTCAGATCTTCTTGCAAAAACTTTTCCGCTTCCGCTTCCGAAATTCGCATCCCCGGCTTGACGCCCCGAGTTGTGCCATAGCCAATTGTCCAGATCCCGACTGCATCGCGATAGGCGCTCAGGCGCAACCCCTCAAATGATTTGATCAGCAAAAGCCCGTTTGCATTGATCCGCTTGGGGCCAGCAGGTACTGACGGGGTAGATACCTTGAGCGGTTCTTCTTTAGGAGCGGCAGGCGGTGCTATCACCACTGGTTTTGGCTGAGGTTCAGGCACATCTGTCTGCATACAAATGGTCATACCACCCGGAGAATCAGTACGGCTGAACCATGTCTTCATTCCCGAGATGTTTACGACTTGCTCATTCGGATTGTTTTGAGAGGGGTATTTAGAAATTTTTGAAATGTAATAGCCGCCTTCCATCAAATAAAACGCGGTACCAGTCTCTTTAATCCACGTTCCCATGACCTGCCATTCCTAAATAAATACAATCGAATACGATAATGACTACAGCAACGCTAATGGAAATAGCGATGTGGCGCGGCAAGTAGTCAAGATGCCATACCCTAGGGCATGTCTATAGTCGCTATATATACCCTATTTTGGCGTTTTTTTAATCCGAGGTATTTCAGTCTCAGGTAGGTTCCTCGCTATGATGTTGCCCCTTCAAATCTGCTATTTGCAAAAATCTGCCTTTAGGGGCTTTTCTCTTCACTCACCATTGATTTGCAGCTTACAATAAGAAAAAAACAACTGTCTATGGCAACTCCCACCCTCTCCAATAAGGCAAAAACTCAGGCAAAAACCGACAGCGCTGTCATTGCTCAGCCAATCGCGCCAACCGTTCGCCGATTAGTCAATGGATTGACAATAATCGCTGAGCAAATGCCCATTGAAGCAGTCAATCTCAGTCTGTGGCTCAACATCGGCTCTAAGGTCGAATCCGACGCTATTAACGGCATGGCTCATTTCCTAGAGCACATGATATTCAAAGGCACCCCCCATATTGACTGTGGTGAATTTGAGCGCCTCATTGAAGAGCGAGGTGCTGTCACTAACGCGGCGACCAGTCAGGACTATACCCACTATTACATCACGACTGCACCAGCAGATTTTGAGACACTAGCCCCGCTGCAAATTGAGCTAGTAATGAATCCTAGTTTGCAAACCGATCACTTTGACAAAGAGCGGCCTGTGATTTTAGAAGAAATTCGTCGAGCGCAAGACAACCCTCGCAGACGCACTTTCTATCGCTCAATGGAAATGAGTTTTGACACTCTGCCTTACCGTCGGCCCGTATTGGGCCCCGCCAGTGTGGTTGAAGCACTTACTGCTGAGCAGATGCGCTCGTTTCATCACACCTGGTATCAGCCGCAAAATATGACAGCGGTAGCTGTGGGTAACCTCCCGGTCGAAACACTGATACGGGTGGTAGAAGACAGCTTTGAGCAAGCCCTTGCCCGCAGCAGTCGGCAGTATGCGAATCCAGCCTTAATTTCACAGGTTCCTTCTACGCAGCCTGAGCAGCCGTTTGCGGGCATTCGTCGTTCTGAATATATTGATGAGGCTTTGCAGCAGGCCCGTTTGGTGCTGGGTTGGCGAGTGCCCGGCATGTGCGAACTGGAGCAGACCTATCCATTAGATGTGGCAGCTTCTGTACTGAGTCAGGGCCGGACGGCACGGCTGATTGATGATTTGCTAGAGCAGCGGCAGTTAGTTAATAGCATTTCGGCTAGCAATATGACGTTTGGCAATCAGGGCGTGTTTTACATTTCAGCCCAGGTGCCGGTAGTGCATTTGGCCGCAGCGGAAGCGGCTATTTTGGAGCATATTCAGCGGCTGCACGAGGAGCCGGTGATGCCTCACGAGTTGCGTCGAGTACAGACTCAAGTGGCTAATCGCTATATCTTTGGCAGTGAAACACCAAGCGATCGCGCTGGCTTATACGGCTATTATCAGGCTATGACCGGTGATATTCGACATGCGCTGGATTACCCTGACTGGATTCGCCGAGTGAGTGCTGATGATGTCAGAGATGCTGTGCAGCGCTATTTGCCTTTGGACGCCTATGGTGTAGTAGTTCTCAAGTCTTCCTCGCAGCCAGATGTAGCTGCTACATGAGGATATCTGCTCAATGCCACCTCTAGCCGACAGTTTAGCTAATCAGATCGCTGAGCGGATTAGTCAACTCACTCATCAGCCCTTTCAAGTGCAGCAACAGCGCACTGTTGGTGGTGGCTGCATCAACCAAGCAGTAGCAGTGAGCGATCATCAGCGGACGTTTTTTGTAAAGCTTAATTGTGCTGGCCAGAGCGCTATGTTCGAGGCAGAATTCGATTGCCTTACCGCACTGTATGCCAGTCATACGGTGCGAGTCCCGCAGCCGCTATGCTGCGGGACGGCGGGCGACGTAGCGTATTTGGTGATGGAGTATTTGACCTTAGGGGCTAGTCCAGAGGCTGACGCATGGTATTGCTTAGGTCAGCGGTTGGCGGCGATGCACCAGGTCACTAGCACTCAGGGCTTTGGCTGGCACCGTGACAACACCATCGGGGCCACACCTCAGCAGAATCAGTGGGAAGATAACTGGGCTGTGTTTTGGCGCGATCGCAGACTTGGCCCTCAGTTTGAGCTAGCTCACGACCGGGGTGGGTGCTTTCCCCGCCGCGATGAGTTGATGAGTGCAATTCCTCGGCTGCTCAAAGGCCATCTACCTCAACCTGCCTTACTCCACGGTGATTTATGGTCAGGCAATGCTGCTGTTACGACAGCTGGTGAACCCGTCATATTTGATCCGGCAAGCTATTACGGCGATCGCGAAACCGACTTGGCTATGACCGAGCTATTTGGCCGTTTTTCCACCGCCTTTTACCAAGCTTACGAGGCCACATTTCCTACTAGTGCAGGCTACTCACAGCGCAAAGTGCTCTACAACCTCTATCACATTCTTAACCACTTCAATCTCTTTGGTGGCAACTATGCTAGCCAATCCAATCGCATGATTGATCAAATTTTAGGTTGAAATTTTGAGCGCAGCCTCAACCTTAGCTAAGCGCTTTACAATTGATCTCGATAAGTCTCAAAAGTTTGATATATTAGTGCTTCAGCGGCGGCATGGCCAAGTGGTAAGGCAGAGGATTGCAAATCCTTTACCCCCAGTTCGAATCTGGGTGCCGCCTTCACCATTTTTCGCTAATAAGCCCGCTGAAACTAGCTTGCAGCTTTGTTTTGGCGGGCTTTAAGTTTAATTGATTAGGACTCATTAAGACTAATAGAGACTAATTAAGACTACATTTTTAAGGTCGCATTTAAGCCGCAATGTCAGATGTGATCGCGAAAGCGAATGCCAGACTTAAGGATTTTGGGCTACGGCTTAAAATCTACGATAAACAGGGTTGGCTATATCTTCAGGGCACTTTACCGCCAAAGCCTGGATCTGAGCATGATCGGCCCTTTCAGCAGCGGATCGCGCTGAAGCTAAAAACGTGCGATCGCACGATTGCTCTAGCTGAAAAAGAAGCCCGTAAGGTTGGCGTGCTGCTTGAGTCTGGCGCTTTCCGGTGGGAGCCTTATATGAGGCATCACTCTATCGGCTCGGTTGCTGAATGGGTGAGCAGGTTGGAGGCTGAATATTTCGCCGCCGGTGGTCAATCGGTGACCTGGGAGGGAGATTATGAGCAGTCTTTTAAGAAGTTGCCGCGCGATCGCCCGCTTTCTCTCAATCTGTTGGTCAATGCGGTAAAAGAGATCGAACCCAACACCAAAGTGAGGCAGCGGGTGTGTATGGCCTTCGCCCGGTTAGCCCGGTTTGCTGAGCTAGATCCGGCCCGTATTATAGCGCTGCGCGGTCGCTATTCATCTGCATCGGTTGACCCGCGATCGCTTCCTGACGACGCCCTGATCGCTCAATGGCGTGAGGGCATTTCTAGCCCTGCTTGGCAGTGGTGCTTTGGTATGCTGGCCTGCTATGGCCTGCGACCTCATGAGCTGTTTCATTGCGACCTCGCAGACTTTCCTACGGTTCGAGTCGGCAAGGACACTAAAACCGGCGCGCGCTTTTGCTGGCCGCTCTATCCTGAGTGGGCTGATGCTTGGCAGCTCCACCGCTGCCAGTTGCCTGAGTTAGAAAATATTGATCAGCTGCCCAATACAAAACTAGGCTCGAAGGTGAGCCGCCGTTTTTATGTTTGGAAGCTGATGAAGCCCGACGGCGACAACTTGCGGCCTTATGACCTGCGCCACTGCTATGCCCGCCGAAGCCTTGAGTTTAAATTTTCGCCTGATTTTGGGGCCATGATGATGGGCCATAGCCCTGAAACTCATTCGCGGGTATATCGGCGGTGGATTGATGAAGATGTCTACAGAGTAATTTACGATGCGGCTATGAATCGAGCGGATCGCCCGATGCCGCCGCCGTGAAAGTCATTTACTCAAGACTGTGGAAAGAATGACTGTGATGGTAGCGCTGGCAATCAGCGTAAAGGCTAGCTGCACTACCCATTGAGTCGCCTTTTGGTAGGTATCGAACTTATCGTTAGAGCGCTCTAATTGAGTCGAGAAGGTGTCAACTTCAGTTGCTAGCGTGTCTAGCTTTTGTTCGATGCGAACTAGGCGATCATCAGATTCAGGTGAAGTGGTTACGGTCATTTTTTGTGCTTTGGTCGGTAAACCTATCGTAACCGAATTTAGCTAGTGAAATTCAATTTGAATGTTTGCTCGGCCCGCAACTAATCAGCGTAGTTGTGCGGGTTTGAGGCTTTGAGCCTAACGAGATAATGCGGGTTTGGCTGTTGTGCCAGTTGCGGGTTTTAGTCCTTATGTAGTCCACAGAGTGTTTAGATGTTTTTTTGAGTGCCTAAATAAAGGTTTTTAGGCACTCAAAAACCTTTTACGCTGCTTTCTGTTGTTGTTGTTGTTCTTGTGCCGATAGATGAATAATTAACAGCGCCTCTAGCTCTAACAGGGAGCTATATATTGCTGAGCGCTTATAATTAAAGCTCTCTACTACTGCTTGCAAAGTTGTTGTTTTTTGAGCTTCTATATAAGAGAGAATAGCTTGAGTGTCTTTGCTGATTGGGCCTTGAGCGCGGTCTTTGGTCAAGTAGATGTTCATGTGTTGTTATCCTTCTGTAAGATGTTTATGGTCGTGCTGAACATGATGCTATGCCTGTTTGGGGCCATGCTTGACAGGCTCGAAAGAGTCATCTAATCGATAGTTTACCGCCTTTTTATCGAAGTCATCTAAGATGATCACTTCATCTTTACGCTCTTTTGAGGCTGTAAATTGATTGTCAAGTTCGTGTTCATCAGCGGTGTGATCGTGATGGGTTTGTGAGCTTTGATCACAGTAAGAACCTTGAGCATCTTCATCACCTTTAGAGAAAATTGAAAATATCTTCATTTCCTAATACCCCACTGTGTATGTAGTTGCTCTACCGTTCTCGATTTTGATGGCTAGCTCGGAGCTGCCGCCTTCGATGCGCCAATATTGGTAAACGCCGTCATAGCTGGTAGGCCATCCCAGCAAGCCGACAATTGCGCCCTCGCTTTGTGGCATGGCAATATCATTAAAGAAGTGGCGCAGCTGCGCTTGGCTTAGTTCTGGTAACTCTGGTAAGTAGCCGTCATATGACTGATCGCGGCTAGGGTAGTTTGGCACCGGGTCAAAGCCGATGGTTGTGGCCGTGGCCGGTTCTCCACTGATGGCATTTAAGATGGCTGAGCCGTCACATGCGATTAGACCAAATGACATAAAAGTTGCTGTGAGTAGCCTTCTTTTCATTGCTGGCCACCTTCTAAACGGCGCTGACGAAGTGCATTGAAGGTTTCAGCTTCGATTTGAGCCTCTACCTTGTAGCGGACGATTGCCCGCTTCATGCCGTTGGCTTTAAAGCTGTCTAGCTCAGCTTGGGTAAAGTCGGCATCAACATTATTGAGCTGATCAACAAATTGTTCTAATCCGGCTAGCTCAGCGGATAGCTGTTGATTGAGTGAAATGTTGCTTGTTTGTAGTAGCGCCAGGGCGCTGCCTACCACGTCAGGCATTAGTTCGCCGTCGATGATGCCGACGCTGCCCCATTCGGCTGAGTAGCGGGCTTTGGCATCGGCGACCCATGCGTGACGCTCTCGCTGATCGACTTGGGCGAATTCTGCGAATAGGGTGCTAGCCAGTTCGGTAAAGCCTGCTTCAGATTTGAGCAGCGCTGCCGGCGCGACTTTGCAAAGCCAGTCAAACCAGCGGGTGCGCACGGTGACTTGTTTCACGCCGTGCGCATCGGCGATCTGTTGTGCGGTGTAGTGTGCGGTGACGTGCTCGTAAACGTGCAGCTGCTCGCTTGTTTCTGTATTATGCATTAGTGAAAGTCCTTTAATGATTGGGTTTTCAAATGTGCGCTCACTGCGTAGCTATCTGTGCTTGGTCGTGCGTTAGCTGTGCGGTGAGTGTGCGAAAAAAGAGATTTTAGGCGGCGATCGCTCACGAAAAAAGGCGATCGCATTCCATAAAAGGACTGAGATCGCCGCGCGTAGCCCGTGGGCATTCTGTTGGTGCGTAGTCACTGAAAGGATACCCTTGGGTTTAGTCATGAATAAAACAAAATTGATTGCTGTTGGCGCTGGCATAAGTTTGATTGTCACCGGCTTGTTCTCGTTCAAGCATTACCAGTTCACCGGATGGGCCGAAGAACGGATCGACCCTTACACGCTGAAATCTGTTTGCAAAAAAACCACGATGGTCAGCATGTTCGGTAAGGACGTAGTAAAGGATGGGCCTGCGCTCCCTATCAGTCAGTGCAAAGAAGCTGTGAATATGTGGCTCACTGAAACGCCTAATGCAGGCTGCTCGGTCAATACAGAGCAGCTGATCGCCACCTGCAAGGAAGCGTATCAATATCCTTTCTTTTAAGTAGGGCTGAAAATCGGCCTCTTATGGGGGGTGCGCGACCGCTAAGCCTCGGAAAATTCTGTATATTCATTTTGCGCCTCGCTCCATCGAGGTGAATAGCCGTTAGCAGTGTTCCAGACTGCTAGCGGCTTTTTAATTGTCAAACTGTTTTGGTTTGGTCTGGTAAGTCATCAAGGGACACCTTTAGAACAAGGCAAAAGGCTTTTATCTGCTTAAAGGTGAAAGTCGCTTCAGCTTTCCCTTGCTCCCAATTCCGAACTGTTTGGACGCTCACATCAAGAGCGTCAGCAAGCTGTTTTTGCGTAACGCCTGCATCAAGCCTCAATCGCACGATCCAAGACTCCATATTTGGTGTACTTTTGGCCATCTTACCTCAATTTAATTTTAGATCAAACTGAATTGAGGTAAGATTTCTTTGACCTCAATTCAGCTTTGGGGTGGGAATATCGGTGTGGCTGACTTGTCTAGGGCTGCCGCGCCGATAACTCAATACACCACAAATTGAGCACTAAAAAAGCAGGCTATAACGCCTGCTCTAACTCATTAGTGCTTTGCCCTCCAACGATTTAGGCGATCTCTATGGCTTTTTAGTTTTAGGAATTTCCCGCTTTGACACAAAAGCCGCTAGTGCCAGTTCCCGACTGGCTCGAATAGTGGCTAGTGCGATCGCAATATCTAAATCTGTAGCTTTCTCGTCAGTCTGTAATTTTTCAGACACGCGAAACCCTTGATATTAAAGGACTAGAGCTAATCTACAGGTTTTTTTATGCCCTGTGCGATCGCACATCAAAGCTTCACAGTTTCTTAAGCAAAACTACGCACGTATCTTAAAGCGCCGATTTGCTCAACTGCCCAAATAAAAAGGCCGCTAGCGGTTATCACCCGCAGCGGCCTAAACGTATAAAAAAATACTAGATCTATGATAGCCGATCCTTTCCCAGTTGACCCATCAGGACAAAAACTCTGCCAGATTTTTAGCCATCGCTGGCTAGCCATTCAAGGCAGTACCGAAGATGCGACCAATCCAGATTGGGAAACCATCGGCACCGAACGCAATAGCCAGCACGGCAAATTTCCCGTGCGATCGCGCAGCCTGTGGGCCATGTTTCAAGACCCCGCCGAGCTAGTGGGCGTTCGCTTCGGCAACACCACTCAATACGGCGTCATTGATGTCGATGCCACTAGCACCTACCACACCTCAGAAGGTCTAGCCGCCATCACCGAAGCGCTCGAAACCATCGGCATCACTCGCACCATTCCCATCAGATCCAGCTTTAACGGCGGCATCCACATCTACATCCCCTTGCCCGAAGCCGTCCCCACCTTCGATTTTGCCGCTACCCTCAAATACGCCCTAGAAGCCCAAGAGCTGCATCTAAACCCCGGTCAGCTAGAAATATTCCCTAACTGCAAAAGCTATGGCCGTAGCTGGCTTGGCGAATTCACTCAATACAACGCCCACCGCCTACCGCTACAGCCCGGATCAGGCTCAGTCATGCTCAATCATGACTACCAACCCATCGGCGCAACCCTACAGCGCTTCTTTTGGAGCTGGGACTATGCCGAAGCTG
This sequence comes from Phormidesmis sp., assembly GCA_041742865.1. Lineage (GTDB taxonomy): Bacteria > Cyanobacteriota > Cyanobacteriia > Phormidesmidales > Phormidesmidaceae > Phormidesmis. The sequence goes on along the minus strand of JBGTNW010000143.1, from coordinate 44,124 downwards.
CCCAAGATATGGATGCCCTCACCGAAGCCCTGACACATGGCCGCGACCACCTGCGCAAACGCTCAAAGCTCAAAAGCCACCCCGCCGCCCAATGGCGCGCCGACCTAGAACTAGAAATTATGGAAGGTTGGACAGGCAGCGGGCAGACAAATAGTTTGCTCAAAGCGATCGCCTGCTATGGCCGCGTCTTTGAAGAAATCGAGGGCGACGAACTAGCCGAATATGTCGAGCGCATCGCCATCACCCGTCCCGGCTATCTAGAGCACTGCAACCATCAAAGCGAAATCGACAGCAAAGCTAGAGCATGGGCACGCGCCGCCGAGCGTTATTACTGGCCCATCAGCAGCGCCAGCAAGCCACAGCGCCAGGTCGCAACCTACGACATCAACACTGAAAGAGCAGAAGACGCCCAAGCCCGCATCAAACGCGCCGTCATTAATTTGGCGACCCTTGGCGAACTGCCCGACGGCATCCGCGCCCGCGTCCAAAAACTCTGTGAACACGCCCGCACTTCAGCCGAAACCCTCTATAAATATCTCACCCTCTGGCACCCCTATCAGTGGTGTGTAACACCCCACACAGAGGGCGATACAGCCACCTCACCACCCCCACCCGACCACCCACCGAATACCGGCAAACCCTTGTCAGATGGACTGTTACACACCCCCCAAGAAGTTATGAAAGGTACCCCGCCTGAAAGTGCTCTTAAAAAAGCTTTTTACCCAGGGAAAGGGGGGGGTGCAGGGGGGGGAAAGGGTTTTCCACAGGCTGAAGGGGGAGCTTAGAGATGAATAACCCGCTAATCGAAGAATTTTTTGCTGATTTCATCAAGCAGCTCGTGAAGCCCGCGCGCGACATGAGCCAAACCATCGCCGAAATTCAGGTTTCAGCCATGCTGCTCGAAGAAAAAGAAACCGGTATGTGGTGGGATTCCGAGCGCTCAGCCCTACGCCTACGCCATATAGCCGTAATTCAATGGATGGAAATGTACGGCTTTCGCAGCATGGCCGACCTGCCACCCGACGCCCTGATCGCCATGAATCTATCGCTCAAGCGCCGCCTAGAAAAGCTCAACAGCCCCGCATTGCCCCATGCCTAAAAAATGGTTCGATACCGCCAGCGCCTGCAACGAACTGGGAGTGTGTAGCCGAACACTCGCCCGGATGCGCGATCGCGGTGATTTAAAAAAAGGAAAGCATTGGAAGCCCAAAAATCCCAATGCCATTAGACTTACCTACCTTTACAACGTGCCCGAAATCGAAATATTGCAAGAAAGCGTCATTACCGAAGTCCCCACCGGCCCGCTCAAAGGTATTCAAGGCTCACTCACGCCCGAAATAGCCAAAGCCTACAAAATCAGCAATCCACCTAAAAGAAAACCCCGGCAAAAGCCAGGGTTTTAAGGATGAGCCTTGATGTTGCCCTATAGTTCCCGTTTGATTCCTGCCGGAAAACTGCCGCCCGACTGCGTGATCAGCACCTGAAGTAAAAGCTTCATTTCAAGGTGCTCACGCTGAATCACATCGAGCCGATCATCGAGCATTTTATCGAGCGCCGCTACATTGCCCGACAGCGCCGCATAATTATTTGTCAGATGACCTACAGCCCGCTCAGCTGCATAACGCTTTCTCACAACGGCATCGTACCAAGTAGCCGCCGCTCCGATAAAGCTCACAACGCCCATAATCAGCGGCAAATACTCAGCCATTGCGCACCTTAATACGTCCGTCCTCAAAAAATAAAATCATGTTTCAGGCACCCAAATATAGGCGCTTACCCGCCAATTAGCATCAGCATCTACTCGCGCATAAAGGCTTCGCTGTACCGTTAGCTGATGAAGCAAATAACTTGCTGCCACCAGCTGCGGCGGTACCTTCACCTCATAAATTCGAGATGAGTTTTTTTTAGGGTAGCTACGCCTAAAAAAATCTTGCTCATCGTTAGCATAAACGTTTGAAATAATGGCATAGCCAGTACCGGGAAAGGTTTCCCCATTAAAAGAATGCTCGATTTTGATTAGCTCATCACCAATCAAAAAATCATCAAAAACCCGACCATCAAATGTGACAGGTTCCTCACTCATCAGCCGCCATGACATTACATCAGCTCCGGCAAAAACAGACCTGACTCGTTAGCCACATACACAACGCCCTGATCAATAACGTGCTGTACATTAGCCGTTACAGCTGCCACATAGGCAGCTGCGCCGATGCCCTGCTCTTCTATCGCGTCTAACACCGTTTCAGCGCTCTCTGTGCCCTCTAACCAATTTTCTATAAGCCCCTGCCGCGTAAACAGGGCTTCAGCCTCTCTACGACCATCACTGGCCCCATGATCAGGGTGATGGCCGTAGAACGTCAGGAACGGGTCAATCAGATCGCTCATTAGGCGTAGCTATACTTCTCGCGAGACAGCGAAATACGATTGACTGCAAGAGATGAGTTGGCCTGTAAAATCGCCGATTTAATTGAATCAAAGGCGTCATACTCGTTATCAGTTGCAGTCTTTCGCCCAAACGCGCAGCTAGACCGGTCGCCGTTGTATTTCAGATACTGAAGGTTTGTGACATCAGAGCGCTCTACTGTAGTGCTGCGCGTTGCATTGCGAAACCAAACAACTCGCGATGGAGAGAATTGCCCCACAGTAGCAAGCGACTTAGACCCCAAAGTATCAGTAACTTCTGCCCCCGTTCCCGTAGTATTTACACGACCAGCAAGCGCCGTATAGCCTTCTACAGAGTTCTGAACCCGTACAACTTCATCTGTGGCAACATCAAACCCAAACGGAACAACATAAGCTGCTTTGCTAGCAGGGCGCGCCCCACGGGTGCCTATGTTCCGTGTGCGGGGAGTCGTCAAATAAGTGATATAGTTCGTCAAAGCTAGGTTTAATTGTCCCGCTTCACGGATACGGCTGTAACGTCTGGCCATAATTGTTTCAAGGTAAAAGAATACAGATAGCTATTTCTTTATACCCACAAAAATATGTCAATAGACCAGCTCAGAAGGGCTAAACCTTTCCGGTAAATCTTAAAGCAACTGAAATAAACAAAGCTTGATTTAACTATGTGAAAAATTAAGAAAAGAGCCTAGTTCTATCGGCCAAAATGATAGGATTTGGCACCCCGCTTATAAATAAACGAGCAAATTGAAACCGAACGTCAGCAATCGGCCTTCTTCTAGGTAAGCGCCGATTTTCGCCATAAATACGTACTCTTTCAGGAATAGTCGGATAGGCTATGGTAGGTTGTTCGTTCTCTTCTGAATTGAAAAAAGACCAATCCGGTGTATCGTTTTGAATGTCAAGAACTTGTTCAACAACCCGCCGCCCCTCTGCAACATTGCGGCACAAAAGTTGTAATTGATAGCCTTTGCTCCAATCAGAATAAGAACACATCAATTTACCTTTTTTCCAAACAAAACCACCATTATTAGAAAATCGTGATTCTACCCTTTGCCGATAAGTGTTGACTTGCAATGGAGTAATTGTATCTGAATCATGATCCATTAGGCGAAAGCTGATCCGCCCATCTACGGGCGAATACTCAGAAACTACATCAGAAATATCCTCTAAAAAATACAACACAATTTGCGGCTTAGTTCGGCGTAAAACACCAGTGCGTAAAGTCGTTGTACCAACCTCTCCCGCGCCAGTGGCATTGCCAAAGAAATTTGCAAACCGCTGTCTAATCAGCGAATCGAAAAGCATTGCGCGCCCCATAGTCTGCAAAAAACTATCGGCGTCATCATGCTTGCAAGCTCTGAGCAAAGCTCCTCTCGGTGTGTTCGTGTCGATTTCATCAAAGTCAATATCTCTGAACCATTCACGAACCTCCTGATTTAGATAGCGACGTATCACAGACTGTAATTGCTCGGTGTCGCCACTTGCCCCTGTCGTCATTCTGGCAAATCTCCCTTCACTGCGTTTACCAGCGCGACAGCGGGTGACGCGCTGGCCGCTTTAGCTTCCCCTTCGGCATCTGCAATTGGTGTGTTTTCCGGTGATGCCGGTGGCGTCGATTCAGGCGGCGTTGTGCTGATTAATTCTGTAAAAGCGTCCTTCTGCTCTTTCAGCTCAATATATTCCTCTTGAATTTCTCTCACCTCGCCAGTCACTTGAGAAAGTGATGACGCCGTATCTTCGAGCGATTCCAAGCCATCGGTTACCCGCTGAAATTTGCGGCGATAAGCATCTTGTGCGCGAACCCGCTCAGACATCCACGGGTAGGCCCGTTCGCCGACAACGCCCCATCTTTTTAGAGCGTTGCCAATTTTGCCGGTATTTTCAGCCGTCCATTCAAGAATATCCTTGCTCGTGTCGTGAAGCCCTCTGACGGTATAGGCAATCATGGCGGCCGAACTAACGATACGGCTGGCTTTTTTCCATGCGGTACTTACATCGTTGTACACTTCCTGACCAACGATGGTTTGCACAAAATTACGAACTGAGGTGCCGACTAGCTCATTGATATCGAGCTGGTTACCTGTCTCATCTTTAATTCCTACCGTGGCCAGCATGTTGCTAGCCAGCTCCCCGATAGTTTCGCCGACATCACGGCTGAGCATGGCGGCATTGTGAAAGACAGTAACCAACGTTATCAAATTGATCAGTTTGTTAATTCTGGTATTGCTCCACGCTTTAACTGCAAACGCCTGCATTGCCTGCAAGTTGACAAAACTAACCGTTGTAGTAGCGTCGATTTTTCTAAGCAAAGCCTTCGATTCTAAATCCATTGGTGCTTCCCTCCCAGCTGCGCCCCGTAGACCTCTTTCACCTCGCAGACCTCTTAAACCTAGTGCGCCTCTAAACCCCGGTGCGCCTCTTAACCCCGGTGCGCCATTTCTGCCGGGTAAGCCGGGTGCGCCATTCCTGCCGGGTGCGCCATCCCTGCCCGGTAAGCCTGGTAAGCCCGGAATTCTCTGAATTCGCCTTGCTTCCCTTAGTGCAGTGTTTGCAGTTTGATTAGCAGTTTGGGCCAGTGCGGTAGCGCCAGCGATGCCAGTTCGCAGCGCTGGGATGAGCGATCGCAGAAATAGCAATGAAGAAACGCCCGTTAGCGCTAGGAATGCGTAATCTAGCGCAGTTCTAGCGCCGCGCTGCGCTGCCGTTGCGGCATTCGTGGCCGCCGCTGCCTGATCTTGCGCTAGGTAAGCATTCGATAAAGCAGTATCTGCCGTTCGCTTCACCCGCCGGATCTCATTCTGATTGATGCCAAGCAGGTTATAAATCGGGCTTAGCGCTCTTTCAAGTAGTTCAAGTCGTCTAAAAATTTGGGCCAGTTGATAGGCGATAGACAGAGCGGCAAATATGCCAAAAAGCACATCAATCAGCCCTAAAGCCCGACCTACTAAGCGAAAAGCCCGCCCCGCAAATCTTAAGGCATCTTCGCCAATGCCAATTGCCCTAGCCGCTTTCCTTGCAGCATCTCCCGCTTTAGATAGTGCTGATACTGCTTTTCTGTCTACGACTGCCACAGCCGCTCGTGCACTTTGGGCGACACCTTGCGCCCCTTGTGCAACAGTTTTCGCGCTGTTGGCGATAGCCTTTGCCCCATCTGCTATCCCCTCTACAGCATTGGCTTTGGCCCTTGCAGCTTCTGCCGTAATTCTTGCCCCTGTACCTATATTCTTAGCGATATCCGCGCTTACCTTTGCCTCTACCACTCCATTGGCTGTAACCTCTGCGATCCTTTTGGCCAAGGACGCATTACTTTTTGCCGTATTAATTTCTGCGCTATAGGGCAAAATGTTTGAGCTGAAGGCACCCACAAACAGCCCCCCAAACAAGACAGGAAATAAGCTTCTAAACCTACTTTCGCTTTCCTGTAATATTGCGGGCCTATCAGATTTAGGGATATATCGCTGATCAAGCCCCGCCACTTCCTGCCGTAGCCGCTGGATCTCATTGCGCAGCGCATCACACTCAGCCGTCATATTCTTATGCCTCTAATAATGGGAAGAAGCGATCTACAGCACTCGCTACAGCCGGGATTTCTAGGATCAGGCTCAATCACAGCATCAGGCGGATAGTCAATGCATCCAGCCCCATTAGTACAAAGACGTTGAGCCCTTGAATCCCAAAACACTAGATATTCCAAAATCCCAAAGTTATCAGGATATTGACTATCGTATTGATGAAAAGCTCTATTCCCATCAATGGAAAAATAGAGCTATTGTGTCTACGTCATACTCGTATGTTCCTCAGTAAGGGCAATAATTCACGACAGCAATCAGAACAATCAGGGGGGCATTCGCTAGTAGCAGTGATATTAAAGCCACATCGAAAACCAGCCCCGGTAACCGCAATGCCGTTTATAAATGGCTGATACAGTTGCTCTCCCTGGAATTGACCAAAAGGATGATTGCGGCTTTCAGCCAATGCGCTGGATGCATCACTGGTTAAAGTGTAAAAAAACTCCACATCATAATATCTAGCATCCCCGCCCAAAGCCGTTCCTAAAATCTTAAAGGTGTGCACTCCCCCCCGACAGGCTTCTAAGCTGATTATTTCACTGTAGATACAAGCTCTTGGCGGCGGCGGTGGAGGTGCTACCCCTGCACAATCCGTTGATATTAGCCGAACATCAGCAAGCCATCCAGCGCCTGATTGCACACCATTAATAAAAACACGGTGATAGTTTTGCCCTTGATGCGTTCCCCAATAGGAAATCGTCATACAGATATCAGAAAAAGTCCCGCTTAGCTGTATGACATCTTCATGGTAAACATATTGCCCAAAGCCGTTTAGAGCAGTCCCACCGTACCTTACGCTGCCATTTGTACAGGGGGTTGTTAGTGTTATCTGCGAATGGCAGCTCATTACAGGTTATCGGGGTCTAAAATTGCAAGGTCAGCTTGATAGAAAGAAACCGTTTGTTGAAATTGCCTGTAGTTAGCAAACAGGCTATTCCCGGTATCTCGCTGTACGATGCTATCGAAACCGCTCTCAATAGTTATGCTTTGGTCAATGTTTGAGTCAAAGGTCGTTTGTGTTAGAGCTGTTTTGGCTCTAAGGACGATAGCAGCAAGCAAGCTTTCAGCCGTATTGTCAGCGGATGCTGTTAGGCCGACCGCTGCCAAATCAGCCTTAGAAATCGTTATTAGTGAGGCGGTTTGGTTAGCGCCAGCGCCGAATATATCGGTCAAAGTAGGCTCAGCCATAAATAATTCAATACCCTTAAAAACTCTGTAAGGGTGCCCTTTGATTAGGCATAAGCTAAGCAGAAAAGAGAAAAAGCTGAAAAGTCTACACACGAAGGCTTTTCAGCTTTTCAAAAAAGCTTGCAAATCCTTTACCCCCAGTTCGAATCTGGGTGCCGCCTTCGTTAAATTTCATTCTAAATACTTATTCCCAATACTCACTAGAGAGTCTGCTGATACTGTAGTCAGGTTCAGCAGGTTCATCTATTGAGAACTGTGGAAAGGCTGACTGTAATAGTGGCACTAGCGATTCAGCGTAAAGGCTAGCTATACCCCCTCTATTGAATCGTCTTTTGATAAATATCAAATTTATCAAAATTTATTGATAGGGCCTTCTATCTCAATGGATAGGATGGCTAGAACTTTTGTTTAACTCGAGTTAGGCGATCATCAGTTTCAGAAATGGTGTGGTCATTTTTGTATCTTGCTAGATGAGCTGATAGCAACCATTTCTCGAACAGTTAACTAGCGGCTAGGGGGTGTAGTCGTAAGGAGAAGGCGGATAGTCGTAGTAGGACGGGTGCTGTGAGCGCAAGTGAGCAGGCGGCAAAAAGGTTTGATCGTAATAGCGATAGGGCGCTACAGGCGGCATCCGAAGGGGGGGCGGCATCGGTGCCGGACGATTTGAGCGGCGCTGTGACTGCAAAATCAAGAGAATGGCACACAAAATTAGTCCGCCGCCGCCCAATAGCAGTACGATGACAACCCCTATCCCTAGCCAAATGACGGATGCTGGCGGGCCAGCGTTACGGGTGCGAGGTTCGCTAGCCGCTGCGATTTTGTCTTGTAGCTCTAAATCCTCTACGGAACGCTGATAGGTTTGCACTTTGGCCAGCAAATCTTGGTTCCTAGTCTCTTGCTCTTTAATTTGGGCTTCTAACGAGCTCGAAAGGTCAGATTGCTTATTGAGCTGATCTTCTAGTTTCTGCGTCAGCTCACGCTGTTTTTCCAGCTCACTGCGCAGTTCAAACTCCATCTGCTTTGTGGCTTGAGTGGTTGCTTGAAGGTTGGGTGAAGTAGCTTCAATCCGGGCGAGGCGATCGCCCAAGTGGTTAGCGCTATTACTGTCTGTGCTTACCATGCCAATTCGGGCGACCAGTAACACCAAAGCAGCTACACCTGTCGTCGCACAGCCTGCTATGTATGCAGTTGTATCGCTCATAGGTCATCTACCTCAGCGACAAGCTTCTAAACAATTGCATACGGAATCTCAATGACCAACTTTACTAAAGACTAATCTCAAAGGCTGGTTTTCAGGAATTGAATTACTTAGAAGCGAGTTTCAATCTCGACTGAGCGATCCTCTTTTAGCCTCTCACGCTGACTTTCTCAGCCTTTCACGTAAGCCACGGCCAATGATCAACCAAGTTACACAAGTCAAATCAACTGACTCAAGTGCCTTAAAGTCTTTACAATCAGAGCTGTTGGCTCAAGACTATCACACCCGATTCACAATATTCTTCCGTATCTTAAAACTGAACGCGCGCAAAATATAACACCAGCTATGGCAGCCTAAAGTTAGACTCGCTAAAACATACCCTGAACCTTCAAAAAACTGCTTATTGCTGTCAAACAATAAAGGGAGGTAAGAAAATACTTTCTTCCTCCCTTTAAAAAACTTTAGGCAAGTTGCTCACTAAAGATCAAACTCTAGGTATTAATAACTAAAGTGGCCAACTGCTAGCAAATGATCGCGCAACTTACTGGTTATTAACTAGTTATTGAACAACGATCTTGCCTACCATGCCCGCGCCGCGATGAGGCGCACAAAAGTATGTATACTCACCAGCCTCATCAAAAGTGCTGCTGTAAGATTCACCCGGTGCAAATGTGAGTTGAGAATGAGTGAGTTTGTCAGCGACTGCTTTCCCACCTGGCACGCCATTAGCATCGAAGACGACGTTGTGGGGAGCCATTTTATTGTTTTCCCAAGTTACGGTGTCGCCTTTCTCAATGGTAACAGTGGCGGGTTGAAACACCAGCAAGCCACTATCTGAACCCATTTTGACAACGTGATCAGCAGCCAAAGCGGGAGAGGCCAAAATGGCGCAGCTACTGATGATAAGAGCAGCCATCATGAAGACAGCGCCCAATTTGCGGAAAGCTTTAGCAATCAATTTCATAAAACCTCTAACGGCTAAGCGGACTTAGTTTCTTTACACTTCATGAGAATTATAGATCGCCTTGTGAAGGTTTGAGCGCCTTTTGGGGTTCGGATTTGACCACCTGTCAATTTTGTGGAAACCTCGCCGCTAGCTAGTTTCCAGACAGCCTACGGCATGGCTTATCAACAACTAGACTATTCAAAAGTTAAATAATCCGGTGTGTCAACACTGGATCGGGAATTTTATCCCTAGAATTGGATAAAATAATGGATTAACCAATATGCCTATGGCTATGGACGTTGTACAAAAGCAAGTATTTGAGTTGAGCGGTAAAGTCGATGGCTTGTACCAGCTGATGGAGCAACTCACTGACAAGGTAACTAGAATCGCTGAGGTGCAAAGCCTCTCAAATGGTGACTCGGCCCCTCATTTGCGATCTGCCAATCTTTCTTCGGTGGCGCTACATCGCGTTGTTGACCCAACGATGATGCACAAGGATATTTTAAGCGATGAGCCTCACTTGGAAGGCGATAAATTAAGCACGTCTCCGGCGGTGTCTCCTCAAATTCAGATTCAGCGTCTTACAGCTCAGCTAACGGCTGCTTACAATCGCATGGCTGCTTTGGAAGAGCAGATTCTAGCTTGTCGATTCCAATAGCTCAGTTCTGATAGCTCCCGCACTGCCCTTAAAGGCGAGGGTATAAAAAATACTGTAAGGCTGTTTCTAAAGGCAGGCGCGCAACTCTGTTTCTATGGCATGACGTAGATACGATTTTGTCCATTTTTGATACAGGTGAGCAGCGATCGCACAGCCTCCGGCCCCCATTCCTTCTTTAACAAAGCCCCGCTCATAGGCTCGCAGCTGAAAGTAGGGAGATTGGCTAAAGTCAATCTGACTAGCCAAGTAGGGTGCGTTAATGGCTTTGGCGATTTTGATGGTATCAGCGCTAGGATCTTCAATGACCCAACGGGTAGTGCCCACTACAACCTGCTTGCGCTGCCAGCCATAGGCTGAAATTCCCGATTGCGCAAGTGCTTGAGCTAAGGCATATACCGCTAGCATTTGCGCTCCACCTGCCAACAATACGCCGCTTTGGCGACTAGCCGCGATCGCCATCCCAGCAGCCACTATTTGCATCGGATCGCCGACAGCGGTGACTGCTGCCAATGGCAAGGCACTCCCATTTGAAGCGCTCTGATCTATGGTTTTGCTATGGGCTTGCCAAGCTGCAATCCCCTGCTCTACCAGTGCCTGCTTTTGGCGGTGATTACTCTGGAGATGGCTACTGCTAATGCAGCCCTGAACGCTATAGCCTAGGGCCGTTAGCACCGCTTGCGCAGTCGTTGTCCCACCGACCACACATTCGCCTATAACTAAGTAATTTCCGTGCTTTGCTAGCTTACGCCCCCAATTCAATCCGCTTTGCAGCAGCGCTTGGACCTGATGGATATCCATCGCCTTGCCCGTCTGGATGGGCTGAGCAATTACCCGTGGCAGAGATATGTGCGGCAAACTCAATTTGTGAGGTAAGCCTGTACTCAGCAAGTACGTTGAAATATTCTGCTGTCTCAAGATTGCACGACTGATGACGGCTGGAGAGACGCCTGCTGCTAGCTGTGTCAGTGGATAGCGGCGACGTTGGCTGCCGTTGAGCAGCCAATCAGCATCGGCTAGGGCAGTGTACTGCCGAGCCTGAGGCGTTGTTCCGGCAGCGGAAATATTAGGGATGAGGCTGGTTTCAGTAAAGCTGAGAATACAAACAAATACCGGTCGCTGCCCTTGGTGTTGGCTGAGCCAATCGTCTGCGTCGCCAGCATGAGTGCGAATCATAACGTGCCATACCTATTCTTCTAGAAGCACCTGTACCCAGTCAGGAGGTTCCGGCATGGCGACACCTAGGCGTTTTAGCACGAGCCAAGCGGCCAAATGTACGGTGAATAGATACACAATGCTAGAAAACAGCACAACCAATACAGAGGCGATCGCAATTAACTCCATGCTCGGCTGACCCCAGGCTCCAAGCCCAATCCAGCCCCAGTTCGTAAATAGTCGCACGAGCCAATCGATCATCTGAGTAATCTGGGCAATCAGATAGCCCCATAGGTCTTCACCAGCTAACAGCGACAGCAACCAAATTCGGAAAAATGTTCCGAGCGTTACCAGCAATCCCCCGGTCAGAATCGAAATCTCCCAGCGGGCTCCGCGTCGCCACAAGCAGCCTAACTGGACACCCAAAAAGCCATAGGGCATGACAAAGAAAATGCTGCGCGTTGGCCCTAATAAAATAGTCAGCAGTAGCCCTGAAACAGTAGCCGACATCCAAGCAGCGCGAACATTCCACCGTAAATACACCAGTGTTACTGGCAAAGGAAATAAAATTCGCAGCAGCGGGCCGGGTGGAAAATACGTGTTGATCAGCCACATTAGGCTAGCCGCACTGGCTAAAAAAGCCGTTTCTACTAGCGGCAGGGGCCCTATAGCCTGACGATGACTGCCGTTACCTGTACTAGCTAGACTAGCAGCTTGGGCGGCAGCTTCAGATGGATTTATTGGCAATGCGGGTGGAATCGGAAAAAGCTGCGCCGAATGCTTGAGCGACGTAGGATCAAGCTGACTTATTTGCCCACTCGCATCGTCGTCCGAAATCCACGGCGCGTCGTCATCTGACAAATTTTCTGGCAGATCTTGACTTAGGCGCAAGGCATCATCTGGCCTCAGCGGCTCAGCGGGTTGGTCAATGGTCATGGGTAAGGGCTATACAAGCAGATTCTCAAGGGCTTCGGTATCAATGATTTTTAAGACGTCGCGATCGCGCTCAATCAGTCCTTTCTTCTCTAACTTACTCAAAACTCGCGTAACTGTCTCGCGAGCTAGTCCACTGAGCCCGCTGAGCTCCCGATGCGGCAAGTTCGGAATCTCCATACCTTGACCCGCCGCTTTACCTTGACCGTCTGCCAGAAATAATAAAATATCAGCCAATCGCGACTGACTATCCGATTCGCGCAGCCGCAGCCGTCGATTCACCTGTCGCAACCGTTTGGCCATCAACCGCGCTAAATACAGCCCTGCTAACGGCTCCGTATTGAGCAAGTTCACAAAATGCTGCGCAGGCATGTTGCCAATCACAGTCGGTACTAGCGTAATTACATCCGTAGAGCGAGGAATTTCCTCCAAAGGAGCCATCTCCCCAAACACCTCCCCTTTCCCTAAAATATTGAGTGTGACTTCTTTGCCCTCTAGGTTGTAAGTTCGAATTTTGACCCAGCCTTCCAAAATAAAATAGACCGAGCTACCCCAATCATTCTCTAGCAAAATAACTTGATTGGCCGGATGGCGACGAGCCACAATTTGAGAAGCGGCTTGCTCAGCCGCTTCTGGACTAAGGGCTGAAAAAAATGGCGTGATGCGGATCAGTTCGCTTGTATTGGGAAGGCGTGAATCCATTGGCAATGGCTATGTGCTGGGTTCAAAAAATAGGGCTGATCATATATCAATCGTGATTATAGGCCGCAATCAAATCCTCCCAAGTTTTGCCAAAAACTTCGCAGGAGACATTGCTAGAGACCGTGAAGCACGCTAACTCTAGCACCGAAGACGTCGTAAAACTACTGAAATTTTGCCTACATATGCCCGATATATAGACCATACATGGCGTTGCTATGAGATACTTTTCGCGAATAAAGACCGCTGATGTTAAATTTTGAAGGATTTTTTAGATGTTTTTTAGAAATTGCCTATCCACAGCCCGGAAATATCCGGAAAAATACAATTAAAAATTGCAGCTTAAAAAATATCTACAGTTTAGACTGTGCTTTTTTGCGCTGCTAGCTTAAACTTTGTGCACTTGCCATCGGTGCGCTTGCCCTGTATTGAAGAATCCTGGCAATTGCTCGTTGACAGTGACAAATTCGCTAACTCTCACAGCTACGCTGACTATTACAGGCACCTATTGTGACTTCTCAGAAGGATCAGATTCAATCACTCATTGCTGATATAGAGCAGGTTTTAGGCGCACCTAAGCCCCGGAAGCCCTGGATTCGAGCGAGTGAACTTGAGCCTCAGCGGCAGGCTTTGCTTCAAGCTCAAAATTACTTGAAGTCACTACAGCAAACGTTTGAGGCCCCCGGTGGTTGGGGGCCTGTCGATCCAAATACAGGGCAGATAGTACCTGCGCCGTCTCAACCTGCCAGGTCTTCAGCTCCCGGGCGTCAGCAAATGCCTCAAGCTCAGCTTCCTCTATCTAGTGTAAGAACAGATGCGAGAACGGGATCTGGGACGGGATCTGGCAGTGCAGCATTAGCAGCAGTAGCTGGGGATTCACCTGAAAATGTCCTGCAAGCTTTGCTCACGGAAATGAAGTTTCTAAAGTCTAGCGCTCTGCAGCCGCTGCGATTAGAAATCGACGGCCTGAGTTCTGAGCGTGAGGCGTTGCAAAATGAGGTGAAAGCACTATCGGCCCAGTGTCAGGCTAGCTCGGAAGCGGCTAGGCTAGAAGCCGCCAATTTGGAATCTATCCGTCAGGAGGTTCGTCAGGCGTCGCTCGATGTGAGTCAGCCAGGCGCAGCAGGCATTGATGAGACTCAGCTCAATCAGTTTCTGACGGCGCTGATGGAGCATCTACAGGAAAATCTTTCGATTCAGGTCAGGCAAACGCTGAGCCAGTTAGAGGTGGACTACGCTGAGGCTATAGCCCAATTGTCTGCTGCTACCGAAGCCGAAGCGATTCAGGGACATCCTAGCGAACAGTCAACCGATCAAATCGATCAAGTCGATCACTCCGTAGCCATTACCCCTAACCTGCCCAACCGTCAGCTAGAGGAGCTACAGTCACGCTCCGATCAGCTACTGACAAATATTGACGTGACCTTGCAGCGGATGTTTGAAACGCTACAGCGAAATATTGACAGTTATCAAATTTCGCTAAATGAAGGGTTAGATAATATGCATAGCTTAGGTCGTCAGGGTGAGGTGATTGTGCGATCGCTAGTCGATCACCTCACTCAACAGCTTGGCCCTAGCATTCCACCAGAGCCTGCCTTTTTCTCGCAGCCAGAGACTGCTCAGGCGGATCACTCAGAGCCATCTCCCCTATTTACGCCCTCTCTTGATCTCTCCGCAACAGATACCGTTGCATCTCTCAATGAGATTTTGCCTGATGGCCGTAGCCACACCAGCGAAAATACCGAAAACACTGAAAATATCGAAAGCAGCCTACTTGAGCCAGAAGACTTTATCCGAGCCGATGGCACCATCGATTTAGATCGAATGAATCTAGACATTGATCGCAGCGATCATGACACGGCGCTGTCGGCAGATGATCTGATGATAGATGCAGCCACAGCAGATGCCCAAATTGCGGCAACCGAAACCGATGATCCCGCGATAGAAGCCAAAGTCACACCGACTGCCGATGCCGCTTACTTAGCAGGGTTAACACTAGCAGATCTAACACTTGATGCTGCCCTTGCCGACTTAGATCTCACCGATTTAGCCTTTGCTAATGTAGACTCAGAAACCGTAGAAGAAGAAACGGCGCTAGCCGACGTCTTACCTGATTTAGGGCCTGATTTAAAGATTGATGACGAGGAAACAAACAAAAATTCAAGCAATGACCGCTTAGTCTTTGCAGAGGATTTTGAAGCAGAAAATGTTGAGCCAGTAGTACATTTCGCCGAAGCGCATTTAGTCGAAGAGAATCCAGCCGCAGAGAATTCAACCACAGAGAACCTGACTAAAGACGATTTGGTTGAGGAGAACTTGATTGAAACAGCCGTTGTTGAAACAGAGCCAGAACTTCAGCCTGAATCTGCTACGGTTCCTGATATCCCAGATGCCTACGAGGACTCTCCCGCCCTAGGGCTCGGTATCGCCGCCACTTTTGAAAATGCCGATGAAAGGGTTGATAAAAGCGCCGAGGCTTTGCCCAATCATTTACTTAGTGAACTAGAGATAGACAGTCAGACGGCTGAGCGTATTGCTTTAGAAGCAAATGATGCGGAGCTAGGATTGCCATTACCAGATCTAGTGTCAGATTTAGAAGAAGCCGTTGTTTTTGAGGCACAAGCCCCTCTACCCACTACGCTGTCGGTAGATTCACTGCCGCTCGATTCCTCCGCTATCCCTGATAGGCCAACGGCTACTGCTGTAGATGTACTAGCAGCCGAGCCGCCCATTGAAGATCAAGATCTAGAAGTAGAAACAGACAAGTCATCTGATGAAAGTTCTGTTGCTCCGTTGGAGGCATCTCTAGAAACAGAAGAAGATGCAGAAAAAGCGGTGAATAATGATCTGCTAGATGATTCGGTTAGTCTTTTGAGCCCAGAAGAAGATTCAGAGACAGCGCTACCTCTGCCGCCAGCAGACTTTGATGATGATTTAGATTTTCATGGCACTAGTGCGCCTGCCCAAGTGATAGCTTCGGCTATGTCTGAGGGGAGCACTACTGAATCAACGGAGCTTTCTGATGATGCGCTAGAAGGCATTTTTAGCGCAATACCTGAGCTTTCTTCTGAGCGTACAGATACTTCGAGCGCAATAAGCAATTCAGTTGGCTTGACCGATTTGGATTCTCTAGATGAACTACTAGAGTTAGACAATCTGGAAGATTCAGAATTTTCTGAATCTTCTGAATATTCTGAACTTATAGATAAACCCGTTGAAAGCGATGCCCTATCAATGGAAAATGAGCTCTCTACAGTTGATGAGCTCGTTAAAGCAGATGAGCCAGATGAGCTAGATGAGCCAGATGAGATAATTGCAGTAGACGAACCAGGTGGGCGGCCCCTGACAACGGCAATGCCGGTATTTGAGACCTCTGCATCGACAAGCGCGCTAGCTGATCCAGAGGTCATTGATGGCTCAACGAATGAACCACCTGTCATTGATTCATTTGTCGATCAGCCATACGTCATTGAACCGCCTACTGCAAGCTTACAGTCTGCTGCGGAAGAGCCAATAGACCCTTTTGTAACCGCCGAGCTAGACAGGCAGCCTATTTTAGATCAAGGAGGAGATAACCTAGCGGATCCGCAATTAGCAGCGTGGTTCTTGGGAATTGACCTAGGAACGACGGGTTTATCAGCGGTACTCATCAACCAACTAGATAATCAGGTGTTTCCACTCTGTTGGAATGTAGCTGGTGACCATCAGACCAACCGCTTTCGGCTGCCCGCTGTAGTTCAAATTAATCCATCTGCTCAACTAGATCAAGGGCTGAGTAGTGTTGGCATAGTCGGACCACTGGCCTTGCAACAAGGCGATCAGCTACTGCGCAATCTTAAGCCACTGCTTAAGGTGGGTATTCCTCGTGAGTCATCTGGCGAACCTTTCATTCAGTGGTCTGACTATCAAGCGCTGCCTTTAAAGGATCTGCAAGCAGCGCTGAGCGATTTGTTTAAAACCTTAAGTGTTGAAAAACTAAGCTGCCGGGCTATTGAGCTTACATCAGAGACATTGAGGCGCGCCTTAGCAGATCTGAAGGGCGTAATTGTGGGCTACCCTAACAATTGGCCTGATACTTATAGCTTTAATATTCGGGAGGCAGTGTTAGCTTCAGGCATGGTGACACGTCCTGATCAGATATACTTTGTCGAGGAGACAATTACAGCCTTGCTATCAGTGTTACCCACGCCCAATGCTGTTACTGATCAGCTCGATACTCAGCAGCCTGGACTTTACAACTGCAATTGGTCTGGCGCTACAGTCGTGATTAGCGCCGGGGCAACGCTTACCGAGTCAGCCGTCGTAACTTTACCAGATGAACTCGATCAGCTCAGCTATCAAGACTTTGCGCTGCGTAGCTTCACCTACGCTGGCGATGGACTAGACCAAGACATTATTTGTCAGCTACTACACCTACCCATTCAAGATCAGCAAGTGTCGGGTTCTACAGCAACTGACTCTACTGTCACTGAGGATGCTTCCTGGCAAAGCTTGGGACTGCACCAGCTTATTTTGCCGCGTGTTGGAGAAGCGGATCGGTCTCAGCGGCATCGGTTGCGGCAGCGTCTCCACAGCTCGTCACTGGGCCGAGCAGTATTAGCCGCCGCGCGATCGCTCAAAGTCGCTTTACAAGAAGACAGTCAGTATGAGTTAGCCCTAGGGGATCAGCAGTGGGTCATCAAGCGCAAAGACCTAGAATCTAAAATATTTGTGCCCTACATTCAGCGAATTAATCGGCAGATCAATGGCTTGTTAGAGCAAAAGAACCTCTCTGCTCAGCTAGTCAATCAGGTTGTATGTACTGGTGGATCAGCCTCTTTAGGCGCTATTGCCCGCTGGCTACGCCAAAAATTTCCCAATGCCACTATTATTCAAGATACCTACAGCGGCGAATATTCCAATAGCTGTAGTCGAGTTGCCTATGGCCTTGCCAACTTGTGCAACTACCCTCAAATACTCAACCAGAATCGTCATCAGTACAGCGATTATTTTTTGCTGCTAGAGCTTCTGCGAGTACTACCCGATCAACCATTGCCCGCAGGCGGTATCTTGCACCTGCTAGAGCAGCGCGGAATTAATACGCGAGCTTGTCAATCGCATATCCTAGCTTTAATTGAAGGGCATTTGCCGCCAGGACTTGTGCCGACCGAAGGCGATCGCCCCATGATCAGCGCTCAATCTTCTGATACTGAAACCTATCAGCGCCTTGCAGAACTTCCCTTATTCAAAAAGCAAGGCGGTCAAATTTACATTGCCGACGTAGAGCAAGGAAAGCGCTTGCACACTTATCTAGACGCTCTCATTGCGGCCAAGTCACAAACCCTAAAACTACCACTAACCGTTGATTTAATAGCACAGTCGCTGACTTCACGCGCTTAAATCACATTCCTAAAATCAACCGTCGTCACTTTATCACAGCTATTTCGACTGCTTGCGACCAAATTGCGCTTTGGCCTGTCGGTATACCGCCTCTGTAATTTCAGAAAAGCCCTGCTCACGGGCATACTTTTCTATTTTTTTACGAGCGGCAGGTCTGACAAAAAAAGGAATCTCCTTCAAAAGAACCTCCGCCTCTGCTACCCACCGAACTGACTCTGCCATTAGAACAAGCCCTCTTACTGCTAACTCACTGAACTCACACACAGTATAAAAACGTTTAGACCAGAAATTACTGAACAGCAATAGCTAGCGCCTTATCATCTTCCCGGCTGCTATCTAACCAATTTTTGCCAGCCAAAATCAATTCCGTAGCAGCCTCCGCAGGCAACGGCTTAGCAAAAAAGTATCCCTGCCCATAATTGCATCTAAGCTTTCGTAACCCCGATAACTGAGCGGCAGTTTCTATGCCCTCAGCAATCACATCCATACCGAGCTGATGGCCCAGCGAGATAATGGTTTTAACAATCTCACCATCCTCTCCCGACTTTTCTTCCATCCGTCCGACAAAAGACTGATCCACTTTTAGGGTATCTGTTGGCAGTTGATGCAAATAGCTCAGAGATGAATATCCAGTGCCAAAATCATCCAGACTCAATTTGAGATTCAAAGCCTTTAGCTTCATAAGTTGCTCAATAGTGCCATTAACATCTTCCATCGCCGCACTTTCCGTCAGCTCCAGCTTAAGACAGTGACTTTCTAACCCAGTTTTCTTTAAAATACTAGACACTTCCGCCGAGAGGTTAGCCTGATTAAACTGCTTAGTCGAAAGGTTGACACTCACCATTAAGTCTTTAGCATGTGGAAACTGCTGCTGCCACAAGTACATTTGAGCACAGGCTTTTGTCAAGATCCAATTGCCCAGCGGGATAATCAGCCCTGTCTCTTCTGCTGCCGGAATAAAATCTCCCGGAGAGACAAACCCTTGCTGCGGATGTTGCCAGCGTACCAGCGCCTCAAACCCAGCTAGATGACCCGTTAATAAATTAATAATGGGCTGGTAGTAAAGCAAAAACTCTTGCCTATCAATTGCTTGTCTCAGCTCACCTTCTAAATGAAATCGCTTAACCGCCTCTGATCGCATCCCCGGATCAAAAATTTCATAGTGCTCTTTGCCCAGTGCCCGCGCTCGTGACATCGCCCTGTGGGCATCTTGCATCAGTGTTTCAGCCTGATCAGGATGGCCAATTTGATCGAGCGCGATGCCAATGCTAAAGCTAGTCGTGACGGGCTGACCCTCAATCTCAAAAGCTTCTGATAGCCTGTTGTATAGCTTGTCGGCGATCTTGGTTGCTTGACTTGCCTCGGTCAAATCTTGAAGCAAAATAGCAAACTCATCACCGCCAATTCGAGCTAACTGAGCTTGCGCTGGCAGCATCGATTTAATGCGTTCAGCCGCCTGCATCAGCAGCAAATCACCAAATCGATGCCCAAAGCTCTCATTAATCGCCTTGAAGTGGTCTAAATCTAGCAGCAAGACGGCTGAAGATGCGTGTATTTCTGCTGGATCGATTCTTTGAATCGCTCGCCGCAGCTGCCTCACAAATAAAGAACGGTTCGGTAACTCCGTTAGCGGATCATAAAACGACTGATAAAACACCTGATAGGTAATGAGCGCTCCACTGGTCAATAAAAGCGCGAAAGCAGGTGCAGCAAAAGGCACCCAACCCATAAAACTAAAAGAAACTAGGCAAACACCGCCCAAAATACCTAATTCAGCCAGTAGCACAATGCCTAGCAGCGCGGATCGCTTCATCCGCCAAACCACAAACCCGCCGGCTAGCGACCATCCCCATATCCAAGCAATTTCTCCCCACTGAGGCCAATACCAAAACAGCGGTTTAGCATCTAATACGCTGCTCAAAATCTGACTGACAATTTGGGTATGCACCAGCACGCCCGGCATCACATGCTTAGTATCTTTTTCTGAACTATAGGGTGTATAAAAGAAATCTTTGGCGCTAGGCGCAGTCACGCCAATCAGCACGATCTTGTCTTCAATCCATCCCGGCTCTACTTTGCCCTCCATCACCTTGCTAAGAGTCACTGTTCTGGCCACAAAGTTGGATGAGCGGTAGTTCAGCAGAATTTGATAGCCTGCGGGATTGATGTTCTCGTATCCACCTGATTTGGCTGTTAGCGGGATAAAGTCAGTAGAGCCAAGGTGAATAGCTTCTCCATCGACTGTAAAGACTTTACCCTCTGCTTCTAGGTATTTGCGGCTGAGCTGTAGCGCAAAGGAATACAGCTTGGTGTCGTCTTCAACGGCAAACAACAGGCCACGGCGCAAAATTCCGTCTGAGTCGATGACGAAATCGTTAAAACCTACCTGACTGGGATCTAAATCGGGCGGCGGTGGAATGTAATCATCGGCATTGATGCCTAATGCTGTAATTGCAACTACTTCAGGCGATTCAAGGGCTTTCCTAAGCGCTGCTTGGCCTTGACCTTGGGGGATGTCTCTGTAAATGTCTAGACCAATGGCTTTGGGCTTGTGCTTTTGTAACTGGCTCAGTAAGTTGGCCACGGTTTGATCTGACATGGGCCATTCGCTCTGGTTGCGAATGTCTTCTTCGGTGACTTCGACTACAAGCAGACGGGGATCAGGGCCTTGATCCGCTTGCAGCCTCACCATATGGTCAAAGGCAAACAGTTCGAGCGACTGGAGGCCACCGATTTGTCTTAAGGCTAATAGCAGACCTGTAACGATTATGCTGGCTAGCCAATGAGGCTGGTTTTGCAGTCGTTTGTAGTGTTTGGCAGGTAAAGACAATAGATCTCTCCTATCAAGGATCGGCGGACGGGTTTGCTATTTCTAGAATGCCCTGTAGCCTGGGGCCTTAATCATTGAGTGTGAGGATCTCATCAGCCATGAGTCACGGGAGAGTCAGGATGGAGTCTGAGCGAAAACTTTGCTCTGAAATAATATTTGATAAGGCTGTAGGTTCAATTGCTGTCATGGCAGGTGAAACATTGCTAGAGACTTCAGAGCTTAGGCCGATGGACTCGATCAGCGCCGCCCATTCAAACTGAAACACCCTATTAAATGAGTGTTCTCGACGAAGACCGATCAGGGTAGTGACCTGCTCATGCCAAAGCTGGGCAGCTTCGTAGAGAGCGAGTTTTTCAGTTGGGGTAGCTGCTTCGATTTGAGCGGCTACCTCATCGGTTAAATCAACTCTATGAACGATGCCTTGCACCCCTAAAGCCGGTGCTTTAGCAGTATCGCATGCAACGGAGAATACCCAACGATAATCTTCACCAATGACTAAAGCAGGCGCGGTTTCGGGCAGCTTAAATTCGCTGAGCCCGTGCTCGTCGCTGATCTCAAGTTGAGCGCTGTAGATCAGTTCATCTGAGCGACTAAAGAGTTCAAAAGCGACTGTTTTTGAGGCACCAAATTCAGGCGTGGAAAACCAAAAAGTAGGATGGGCTTCGGCGGTTTTGCCAATGATGCTGCGAGGGAGTATGGCGACGACTGATTGGTTGAAGTCTGTAAAGCAGCTAGCGTCCGGTAGCCGAACGCCGCCGCTGATCCGCCTACCAGGAAGTCCTTGTCTGAGGTTGCTGCTGCTGTTAGCCAAACTGGGTAAGCTGAATGCGTTTAGCAAGAGGACAAGTCCGCAACCTGTGGACAAGAATGATTTTAAGATAAAGGGATTGCTGCCCATAGTCATAAGCTCCATAGCAGTAATTTAGTTAAAGGGTGAAGGTGGGTTTCGAGAGTGTTGTATGGCTGAGCTCAAATCAGGGTGACGACTAAACGCGGCGGTGGCTACTTGCGATAAGCCGACAGACTCTAACAGGCTTGCCCATTGGGGGGTGATGAGCGCCGGATCACTGCGCTGTAGCGTTGCTAACGCGGTGAGGGCGTCGTACCAAAAATCTGAGGCTTGATAAAGTGTGAAACGCTCTTGAAGTGTGGCAGTGGTGAGTTGTTGGGTGATTGCGGCGGTTGGTTGGACTCGCCTGATCCAGCCGTTGACGTAGAGATCTTCTGAGCGGCTGCTAGGGTTGCAGATGACTGATAGATACCATTTGTAGTTTTGATCTACAGTCAGCGGTGACAGGCTTTTGGGTAGGGTGAAGCTAGTGATACCGGCTTCACCGGAAGCCTCAAAGAGCCGTTGATAGACGGTTTCTCCGGATGGATCGATGAGGCCAAATTCTAGATTTCGGTCACGGCTAACCGCAGGGAGTAAAAACCACAAGGTGGGGTGTTCAGCTAGGGTAAGCCCTAGGCTAGTTGCAGGCATTAGGGCGATTACAGGCTGATTTGGGATGAGTAGGCAAGTGGTGCTAGGCGATCGCGATCCGCCGCTGATGCGCCTGCCGGGGAGCCCTTGCCTTAGTGTACTAGTCGTATTGGTGGGCCGAGTATTTGCAAGAACCGGTGCGCTAAGGGCGCTCAAGGTCAGCAAGCCAGCGACTGCTAGGGGAAGGGCAACCGGGTTAAGGCTAGGGCGTTTCATAATAGAGGTTGGTCAAGGACAGTGTATGTGCAAGCTGAAGCGGATGGGTTGGGTGTCTGCCTTTCTGTCTTAAAGGATTTTCTATACTTGAGAGAACAGTGGTTTCACTGACCTGATGGACGGCAATCGCTAAGAGTTTGTAAATCAACCTTGTCCCTATCTAAAACTGTCGTTTTTCTGGCAGGGAAACTCAAGATTTCAACTTGAACGTGGTTTAGCGACAGGGTTTTGAACCTAAAAGGGCAATTAGTTTTGGTGAGTAGCGGGGGCAGTTTATGGACATTTTGAGGCGGGTCAGCGTTGGAATGGGCGAATTGTTGACTGGATAGGCGATCGCTGCCAACAATAGAAAAGTAACTGTTTTGATTTGAGAATCGCTATGGCCAGTATTCAGCCCACTAAAATACCTAATATGGAGCGCCCTAAAAAGGGTTTCAATCAATATGCAGAGCGGCTCAATGGCAGAGCAGCGATGATTGGCATAGCAGCGCTTATCTTGATCGAGCTACTAACCGGGAAAGGGCTGTTAACGCTATTGGGTTTGGTATAGGTTCGTGTCTGTCAGTATCTGCCGACCTTATTTTTAAATAAAAAGGCGCATCTAGCCATAGCAGCTAGATGCGCCTTTTATCAGGGTTAGGGGTGCTTTTTGTGATGCTCGCTAAGTGCCGAACTAGATCCATTTAGACCTTTCTCAGCACTTAATGTTGCACAAGCTATGACCGAGGCTACTTACTGAGCATCCGTTTCAGAGAATTCGGCGTCAATTACATCCTCTCCACTTGCAGCAGTAGTACCATCGCCTGTGCTTGCATCACTACCTTCGGCAGTTGCTTCACCAGCTCCGGCTTGCTGATAGAGGTTGCTGCTCAGGGCATAGAGTGCTTCTTGCAAAGCTGCCATTGAAGACTTAGTTTTTTCAAAGTCTTCAGCCGCAAGCGCTTCTTTTAGCTCTTTGATATGTCCTTCAACTTTCTCTTTGTCTGCTGCGGGAACTTTGTCACCTAGCTCCTCTACTTGCTTTTCAGCTTGGTAGGCGAGAGAATCAGCCTGATTTTTGACATCAACTCGTTCACGCCGCTCTTTGTCTGCGTCGGCATTACTTTCAGCGTCGCGCACCATTTTCTCGACTTCGGTATCAGAGAGTGTAGAAGCACCCGTGATGCTAATCGATTGTTCTTTACCGGATCCTTTATCTTTGGCGGTGACGTTTAAGATGCCGTTGGCGTCAATATCAAAAATTACCTCGATTTGAGGCTCACCTCGTCGAGCTGACGGAATCCCATCGAGTCGGAAAGTTCCGAGGCTCTTATTGTCGCTAGACATTTCCCGCTCACCTTGCAGAACGTGAATTTCCACGTTGGTCTGACCATCGACTGCGGTCGAGAAGACTTCTGACTTTTTGGTGGGGATGGTGGTGTTGCGATTGATGAGTTTAGTCATGACGCCACCGAGCGTTTCTACGCCCAGAGAAAGCGGGGTGACATCCAATAGCAAGATGTCTTTGACTTCTCCGGCTAAGACGCCGCCTTGAATAGCTGCGCCAATGGCCACTACTTCGTCAGGATTGACGGTTTGGTTGGGCGCTTTGCCAAGAATCTTTTCGACGAGGCTCTGAACTGCGGGAATGCGAGTAGAGCCACCTACTAACACGACTTCGTCAATATCAGATTTGCTGAGTTTGGCATCTTTGAGAGCGTTTTGAACGGGGACGCCGCAACGGTCAATGAGGTCGGAGCAAAGTTCTTCAAATTTGGCGCGGGTCAGGGTGGTCTCTAAGTGCTTAGGACCGTCTTGAGTCGCAGTGATGAAGGGCAGGTTGACTTCTGCTTGACTGACGCTAGAGAGTTCGATTTTGGCCTTTTCAGCAGCTTCGGTAAGGCGCTGAAGGGCTTGCTTGTCTTTGCGAAGGTCGATCCCTTCTTTGGCGGCAAAGTCTTCGGCAAGATAATCGACGAGCTTTTTATCGAAGTCATCGCCGCCTAAGTGGGTGTCGCCAGAGGTAGAGAGCACTTCAAAAACGCCATCGCCGACTTCTAGGATGGAGACGTCAAAGGTTCCACCACCTAGGTCAAAGACAAGGATTGTTTCGTTGCTTTTTTTATCTAGGCCGTAGGCTAGAGCGGCAGCGGTGGGCTCGTTAATAATTCGCAGGACTTCGACGCCTGCGACTTTACCAGCATCTTTGGTAGCTTGACGCTGAGAATCGTTGAAGTAAGCGGGGACGGTAATGACGGCTTGAGTGACTTTCTCGCCAAGATATTTGCTGGCGTCATCGACTAGCTTGCGCAGTACCTGAGCAGAAATTTCTTCGGGGGCGTACTGCTTGCCGTCAGAGGTTTCGATTTTAACGTTGCCACCAACGTTGGCCACTTTGTAAGGGACTTCGCTGGATTCGTTGTTCACCTCGTCATGGCGACGACCGATAAATCGCTTAACTGAGTACAGCGTATTTTCGGGGTTCATGACGGCTTGGCGCTTGGCGATTTGACCCACGAGGCGATCGCCATTTTTAGCATAAGCGACCACTGAAGGGGTAGTCCGAAAGCCTTCGGCGTTGGCGATAACGCTGGGCTTACCCCCTTCCATAACGGCCACGACTGAATTGGTGGTTCCGAGGTCAATTCCGACTACTTTACCCATGTGCGTTTGCTCCGAGATATAAATGATGAATAACTAATGATCTGTACTTTGCTTTGTAAAGGTTATATCTATAGTGCTCAATGGGGGGTGGTTTGCTGAAGGGGGGGTTACCGAACCGGAGGCTTCGGCTCTAAGCAGGTTTGAGCGCTGAGCTTTCACTGAGCTTGTAAGTAACTTTTAGGTAAAAATATGGATAGGCTTAGAATGATACGCGGTTTAGATAAGCCATTTAATGGATGAGCCAGTCACTTTTTGAGTTCTTTTGAGGCTACTAACGGCAAAACGACTTGATTAAAGTTACTTAACATTAATGGCTGGAAAATCTCATTTTAATTGTTTTGTTAACTTAAATAGCCTTAGCTTATGTAAGTGATAGGCAAGAGTAATTGCTCAAAAAGACTTACTGATCTAGATGCATCTTAGAGATAGAAGTATGTCAATTTTTGTCGCATGAAGCCCTTAATCCCTGTGATGATCGAGGTTTTCTGTTAAAACTTTAGGTGAATGAAAATTAATTTGAGGTCTGTTAATGGGCTTGATCAAGCCATGGCTACCTCAATTAAATAGTTTTGTAAACGTTTCGTTTCGTTAAGAAATATTTCTTTTAATTTCGGGTTTTGGCTGCACATTATGCACAATTAATGCACAATTAATGCACATTAAGTTGTAAGGCTTTGTCCGAACTGTTGTCTTAGGAGTCCATTGCGCATGTTTACTCAGGTTCGGCCCACTGTCAGACACGTTGTCCCGAAGGAATTGGGCGATCGCTCTCTGGTTAAGGTGGTCTATGTCGTACTCGAGCCTCAGTACCAAAGCTCTTTATCAGCGGCGGTGCATTCTATTAATGAAAACAATCCTCAAATCGCTGTAGAAATTAGCGGCTATCTAATCGAAGAGCTGCGCAGCGAAAGCAATTTTGAAGACTTTAAGCGCGATATTGCGGCAGCGAATATTTTTATCGGGTCGCTGATTTTTGTTGAAGAGCTAGCCGAGAAGGTGGAAGCGGCGGTAAAGCCTCATCGCGATCGCCTAGACGCGGCGGTTGTTTTTCCATCTATGCCTCAAGTGATGCGCCTTAACAAGCTTGGTAGCTTCAATATGGCGCAGCTAGGTCAATCTAAGAGCGTGATTGGCGACTTTATGAAAAAGCGCCGCCAAAAGCAGGGCAGTGGTTTTGAAGATGCCATGCTGAAGCTTCTGCGGACGCTGCCTAAGGTTTTGAAGTATCTGCCGGTTGAAAAAGCCCAAGATGCCCGTAACTTCATGCTGAGCTTTCAGTATTGGCTCGGCGGCTCGGCTGAAAACCTAGAAAACTTTTTGCTCATGCTAGCGGATCGCTACGTCTTGCCCCATCAGCGGCCTGAAGGTGCGCCTAAAGCTAGTGGGCTGAGCTACGAGCAGCCGGTGACTTTTCCTGACATCGGCATTTGGCATCCGCTAGCGCCGACGATGTTTGAAGATGTGAAAGAATATCTTAACTGGTATGACTCTCGCAGCGATATTGCTGAGATTGCGCGGAATCCGAATGCGCCCTGCGTGGG
This sequence comes from Phormidesmis sp., assembly GCA_041742865.1. Classification (GTDB taxonomy): domain Bacteria; phylum Cyanobacteriota; class Cyanobacteriia; order Phormidesmidales; family Phormidesmidaceae; genus Phormidesmis. The sequence goes on along the minus strand of JBGTNW010000143.1, from coordinate 17,286 downwards.
TATTGTGTTGCAGCGGACGCACTTGGTCACAGGCGATGACGCCCACTATGTCTCTATTGTGCAGGAGCTCGAATACAAGGGCGCGCGTGTCATTCCGGTATTTGCTGGCGGACTAGACTTCTCTAAGCCGGTCGATGCCTACTTTTTTGATCCCTTGAATCCGACCGAAGCTATTGTTGATGCGGTTGTTTCGCTCACCGGATTTGCCTTAGTCGGCGGCCCCGCTAGACAAGACCATCCCAAAGCCATTGAAGCCCTACAAAAGCTGAATCGCCCTTATATGGTGTCTTTGCCGCTGGTGTTCCAGACGACCGAAGAGTGGGAGGCCAGTGACTTAGGGTTGCATCCGATTCAAGTAGCTTTGCAAATGGCGATTCCTGAGCTAGACGGTGCGATTGAGCCGATTATTATGTCGGGTCGAGATGGGGCGACAGGTCGAGCAATTACACTACAAGATCGGGTAGAGGCGATTTCGACTCGTGCCCTGAAATGGGCGCGGCTGCGCAAGTTGCCCCGCGTCGATAAAAAGCTGGCGATTACAGTGTTTAGCTTTCCACCCGACAAAGGAAATGTTGGGACGGCGGCTTATCTCAATGTATTTGGCTCCATCTTTCGAGTTATGGAAGAAATGAAGGCGCAGGGCTACCGCATTGAAGATATGCCCGAAACGTCTGAAGCGCTGATGCAGATGGTGATTCATGATGCGCAGGCGCAGTTCAATAGCCCAAACTTGAATATTGCCCACAAGATGTCGGTAGCTGAGTACGAAGAGCTGACGCCTTATTCTGAAAGGCTAGAAGAAAACTGGGGACCACCGCCAGGGCAGCTCAATACCGATGGGCAAAATCTGTTGGTATATGGCAAGACTTTTGGGAATGTGTTTATTGGGGTGCAGCCGACGTTTGGCTACGAAGGCGATCCGATGAGACTATTGTTCTCCCGCTCAGCGAGTCCGCATCACGGGTTTGCGGCTTACTACACCTATCTAGAGAAAATCTGGAAAGCGGACGCGGTGCTGCATTTTGGTACCCATGGTTCGTTGGAATTTATGCCTGGTAAGCAAATGGGAATGTCAGCGAAGTGCTATCCCGACAATTTGATTGGCAATACACCTAATCTGTATTACTACGCCGCGAATAATCCTTCTGAAGCAACGATCGCTAAGCGCCGTGGCTATGCCGAAATTATCAGCTACCTAACCCCACCCGCTGAAAACGCTGGGCTCTATAAGGGACTCAAAGAGCTGAGCGAACTGATTGCGTCTTATCAAACGCTTAAAGAAGGAGGCAGAGGCATTCCGATTGTGAACGCGATTATTGAAAAGGCGCGTCAGGTCAATTTGGATAAAGATATTGCGCTGCCTGCAGAAGATTCGAGCGGATTGAGTAAGGAAGAGCGCGATACGCTAGTGGGCAAGGTCTACATCAAGCTGATGGAGATTGAGTCTCGCCTTTTGCCTTGCGGGCTGCATGTGGTGGGTGAGCCGCCGACAGCGGCAGAGGCAGTGGCTACGCTGGTGAATATTGCGAGTCTTGATCGACCGGAAGAAGAGAAAAAGAGTCTTCAGCGGATTGTGGCGGAGAGTATTGGCCGCGATATTGATCAGATCTATGCGAGCAGCGATCGCGGCAATCTAGAAGATGTCCAAACCCTGTACGACATTAATAGCGCCGTTCGCGCTGCTGTTGCGGCGATGGTGCAAGAACAAATTAATGATGATGGGCGAGTGTCGGCAGGCTCCATGCTGTCGATGTTTAATTTTGGTGGCGGCAAGGCGGTGTGGACAACCGCACTGCATGATTTGGGCTACAAAAACATTGCAGATGATTCACTGACGACTCTATTTGAGTATCTTCAGTTTTGCCTTAAGCAGGTAGTTGCCGACAACGAACTGGCTTCGCTGCTGCGGGCATTAGATGGTGAATATGTGCTTCCCGGCCCCGGTGGCGATCCGATTCGCAATCCGGATGTGTTGCCGACTGGCAAGAATATTCATGCCCTTGATCCGCAGTCAATTCCAACGTCGGCGGCGGTGCAATCGGCCAAAATTGTGGTGGATCGCTTAATTGCCAGGCAGCAGGCTGAAAATGATGGCGCGTATCCTGAAACGATTGCCACGGTGCTGTGGGGCACTGACAACATCAAAACCTACGGCGAATCGCTAGCCCAAATGATGTGGTTCGTTGGGGTAAAGCCGGTGCCGGATGCGCTAGGCCGGATGAACAAACTGGAACTCATTTCGCTAGAAGAGTTAGGTCGGCCTCGAATTGATGTGGTGATTAACTGCTCTGGCGTCTTCCGGGATTTATTTGTAAATCAAATGGCACTGCTAGATCGGGCGGTGAAAATGGCGGCTGAAGCAGACGAACCCTTGGCGATGAATTTCGTGCGCAAGCACGCAATGGCTCAAGCTGAAGAGTTTGGGATAACGCTGCGCAGTGCGGCAACGCGGATTTTCTCAAATGCGTCTGGCTCTTATGCGGCGAATGTAAACCTAGCCGTAGAAAACAGCAGTTGGGAAGAAGAACAAGAGCTGCGCGATATGTATTTAGCGCGGAAATCCTTCTCTTTTAACTGCGATAATCCGGGGGTAATGGATGAGTCTCGGGGGCTGTTGGAAGCGTCATTAAAGACAGCGGATGTGACGTTTCAAAACCTCGATTCGTCTGAGATTTCGTTGACGGATGTGTCTCATTACTTTGACTCTGACCCGACTAAGGTCGTGGCGAGTTTGAGAGAAGATGGCAAAAAACCTGCTTCTTTTATCGCGGATACGACAACTGCAAATGCGCAGGTGCGATCGCTCTCTGAAACCGTCCGCCTAGATGCTCGAACCAAATTGCTTAACCCCAAGTGGTACGAGGGAATGCTCTCAAATGGCTACGAAGGCGTTCGAGAACTCTCCAACCGCTTGGTGAACACTATGGGCTGGTCAGCTACGGCTGATGCGGTCGACAATTGGGTGTATGAAGACACCAATGAAACCTTCATCAACGATCCTGAGATGTGCAAGCGGCTAATGGATTTGAACCCCAACTCTTTTCGCCGGATGGTGACGACGTTGCTAGAGGTGAACGGTCGCGGCTATTGGGAGACGAGCGATGAGAATATTGAAAGGCTTCAGGAACTCTACGAAGAAGTTGAGAACCGAATTGAAGGAGTTGAGTAAAGGGTGTTTTGGTTCTGTGATTGAATATGTGATTGAATAACTGAAAGGGGGTAGGCAAAGGTCTACCCCCTTTTTTCATTGGCTAGGTTAACTTCAAGTTATTGCAGCATATTCTAGAAAAAGATCTGTTGCTAGCAAGCGATTACAGCACCCGCGATCGCATCATCGATGACGGGCGGGCAAGCTAGAATGAGCGTCAACGCGGTATTGTGGCAGCCAATCAAGTCGTTACTAGGCCGTTTTCAAGCGCGTAGCGAACTAGCTCTGTGCGGCTGTTGGTGCCGGTTTTGCCAAACAGACGACTGACGTATTTTTCAACGTTGCGAACAGTGGTGCCTAGGCGACTGGCGATTTCTTTGTTCATCAGCCCTTCGGCCACGAGGTTGAGCACATCTTGCTCACGCGGGGTGAAGTCGATGCGAATGCCGCTGTTATTTTGCTTAATTAAGCTGCCGCGCTGAGTGAGCAACGCCCTAATTTCTTCGATTTGTCTTGCCATCGTAGCGATGTCGGGCGTTGCCGAAGGATCAGGTGCTTGGGCAGCGCGGCGATCAATCAAGCTGGTAAGAATGGCCACAAGTTCTTCAGGATCAAAGGGTTTGGCAAGGTAGGCATCTGCGCCTGCTTTGTAGCCTTGGATGCGATCGCTCGTCATTCCCCGCGCCGTTAAAAACACCACTGGCAGTGCCTGAAATCGTACATCTTCTCGTACCTGCTTCAAAAACTGATAGCCATCTACTTGCGGCATCATAATATCTGAAATCAGTACATTAGGCGTTTCCTGCTGCAATAAATCCCAGCCTTCTGCGGCATTGCTCGCGACCCTGACCGCAAAATTGCTGTCTTCTAGGTAAGCCTGCACCGATTCACGCAATCCCGGTTCGTCATCGACCAGCAAAACTCGGCTAGTCGTTGGCTCAGAAACTTGGCCCAACGGCTGGCCAGAAATCTGGTCAGAAGGCTTTTGGGAGGAATTATCTACCATGATCTTTGTATTTGAGGTTGAGCCTTTAGTTTAAGGGTTTGAGCGTTAATCGAGTGCTTTGCAAAAAATTTACGGAAAATTATGAGAGCAATCGTCTCAAACTGTAAACAATCATCTGTATCCCGACCGGAATACCGGGGATTGTGGCAGAATTTACTGAGAAGTTTTCTGTAGAGCGTCAGCGCAAGCCGCTGGTTTGTCAGTAAACTTTCAAAGCATATGCTGTCTCTCTAAGTAATCCTTTAAGTAATCAAATCAGGTAACTCAAACCATGACACTTCAACTAGGCGATATCGCCCCCGATTTTTCGCAAAAGTCTTCTCTGGGCGACATCAATTTTCACGAATGGGCAGGCGATAGCTGGGTTGTCCTCTTTTCGCACCCTGCTGACTATACGCCTGTATGCACCACAGAGCTGGGATTAGTCGGTGCTTTGCAAGACGAATTTAAAAAGCGCATTGTTAAGACTATTGCGCTCAGTGTCGATGGTGTAGAGTCTCACCAAGGCTGGATTAAAGACATTGACGAAACCCAAAGTACTACCGTCAACTATCCGATCTTGGCAGACGATGACAAAAAAGTTGCCACTCTATACGGGATGCTACACCCTGAATCGAGCACGGGCAATACGCTGACGGTGCGCTCTGTCTTCATCATCGATCCGAATAAAAAAATTCGCCTGATCATTACTTACCCAGCTAGCACGGGCCGTAATTTTGATGAGATTTTGCGTGTGATTGACTCTTTGCAGCTCACTGATTATCACAGTGTAGCCACTCCCGGCAACTGGCAAGACGGCGACGACTGTGTAGTCGTGCCCTCTATTTCTACCGAAGATGCGAAGAAGAAGTTTCCTAAGGGCGTGACTGAAGTTAAACCTTACCTACGGATGACCCCTCAGCCGAACAAATAGAGTTAAGCTTCAACGAACCGAATAAGAGTTCTCTACCAGTTCTCTAATGGTTGGTAGACCTTATAAACCAACTAAAATAGCGTGCTGTAGGCGAAGGCTAACAGTACGCTATTTTTGTCTGTACCTGATACTGTTTGAGGATAGTGATCCATGAAAAGATTTAGGCCCCTCATTGGGGTAGCTTTGGTAATTGCGGTGATTGCAGTGGGTTTTGCAGAGGTGACGCAGTGGCTGGTGCTGTTGTTCGGAGCGCTATTTACGATCGCTTACGTCAATAACAAATGGTTGATTTGGCAAGAGTTATTTGGGCAGCGCGATCGCAAACTCTTTCAATCTCTCTTGGCGACCTACGGCGTCGAAACCACGATTGTGTTTTCGCTCTACTGGTTAGGTCGAGGCACCGCCGGACTCCTGTGATATTGATGTGATATTAGTTAGCTGGATATTAGCCTGTACGAATGGACTATACCCATCAGTGCAAAACTGATTCAATGCACAGCTCTCAGTCGCAAGGCAATCTGAGCGTAAAGGCGGTCTGGCCCGGAGCGGCTCTATCGAGCTCTAGATCACCTTTGTGGGCGCGAGCAATTTCTCTCGATAGACTCAAGCCTAAACCAAAGCCTTCTCGTTTGCGATTACGAGAGAGATCGCCCCGGTAAAAACGATCAAAAAGGCGATCGCGCTCTTCTGTTGGAATATTTCTAGACGCGTTAGTTATTGTCACGTATACATACTGGCCCCGTTGCTGTCCAACAATCGAGAGCGATCGCGCCTCTGAGCCTTCCGGCAAATTATACTTAATTGCGTTGTCTATTAGGTTTTGCAGCACCTGAGTGAGTAAATCGCGATCGCCCTTTACCCACAGTCTCGGTTTTACCGTCACCGTTACCGGCAAGTCGGACGCTAACAGTTCGATATCTTCTAGCAATACCGCCAAAATTTCGCCTAGATCCACCTTGTCTCTGCGTAAGCGCATTTGCCCCGCATCTGCTAGTGATAGCAGCAGTAGCTTGCGCACAATCGTACTTAGCCGCGACACCTCATCCATCAAACGACTCAAGCTTTGCTGCAACGGCGAGCCGGGTTCGGCCTGCTGCATCGTTAGCTCTAGCTCCCCTCGCAAAATCGCTAGCGGTGTTTTTAGCTCATGCGCCGCATCACCGCTAAAGCGAGAAGACTGCTTAAAGCTGCGCTCAAGCCGCGTCAGCATTTGATTGAACACCTCAATCAGTTCAACAAATTCCACATCAGCGCTACTGACTGGCACCTGCTGATCGAGCTCGGTTGCAGTCATTTGCGTAATTACGCTGGTGAGCTTACGGACAGGCAGCAGGGCGCTACCTGAGAGCACCCAAGCGCCAATCGCAATCAGCAGCAGCGTACTAGGAATCGCCACTAAAAAGATATTGCGAATCACCACCATGTCTTGATCGATGGTTTGTAAGCTGATTGCGATCGCTCCTTTCCCCACTTCAGACCTAACTGTGCCAATACGCCAACTTCCTGTCGGGGTATTGCGCGTAGAAATTTGGAGAGCCCGCTTCTCTGTTGTTGTATTGACGGTTGTATTGACGGTTGTATTGACCGTCAATACTTCTGCGCCTTTCGCTAGCCAATTTTCAGACGAACTAGAAAGCAATAGCCCAATTTCCATCGTGACATCGCCAAGCTGGGCTCCGCTGACCGAATAATGTAAGGTGTGACCCTTCGCGTCAACCGCCAAAAACGTAATCGGCGTATCGCTTTGCGTCTCCAACGCATCCGGTAACTCCTGCCCGAAGCTCTCCCACCACTTCGGATCACGGGCTACCACCATCCGCTTTAACTGGCTGTCAAGCTTGGCATCCAAAACCCTTACCTTCGCTACATAGATCAGTCGCCAAGCCACGAGCCCAAAGCTTACTAGCGTTCCACCTGACAAGGCTACTAGCAACAGCGCAATCCGTAAGCGAAAAGACCCTAGCCTCACTCAGATTCTCTCCCGTAAGAGATCAATAATCTATTCAGTGCAAATATGCTGATTGGCTTAGTCGTGTCTATGTAGCAGTGTCTGTGTATTGATATATGTTGAATTATAGCGGCCAACATTTCTAATCGCGTTAGTCAAATCTGAATGTATTGATGTGCTCACTAAAGTACTCACTACGTACTAGATCCGCTTTTGCTGGCTAATGCGCCGAGCTATCCAAATTAAGGCGCTGATAATGACAATGGCGATCGCCGCTATGGCAACCGGTGCAATCCAGTGGCCAAGACGCTCATATTGACTGCCTAGAAAATAGCCACTCAGCGTCAAAAATGCCGTCCAAAAGACCGTGCCCACAGTCGAATACAGTAAAAAAGAGGCCAGCGCCATTCGGGTAATGCCCGCTGGAATAGACACATAGGTGCGGATGCCCGGAATCATACGGCAAAAACCCACCGTCCAAAAACCTCGCTTGATAAACCAGCGCTGGGCGTTATCTAAATCTTTAGTCGAAAGCCCCACCCACCGGCCATAGCGATTCAGCAAAGCCTGAAGCCGCTCTAGTCCTAAAATTAGCCCAATGTAGTACCACAATAATGCGCCTAGCACTGAGCCAATAGACCCGGCAGCTATTGCTATCCACAAATCTATCTGTCCCTGAGACGCCGCAAACCCTGCTAACGGCATTACTAATTCAGACGGAATCGGCGGAATTAAATTTTCCAAAAACATCATAAAGGCAATGCCCATGTAGCCAAACGAAGTCACCACTTGGGTAATCCAATCCGCCAAATTTCCGCTCATCGCGCCCTAATTTCCAAAACGTCTACAGCTAAAGGCAATTTAAAGAGTGGCAATAGCTCACTATGGCAAACCACAAAGCAACTCTTCTCTGTCGTTGACATCAATTGATCGCGAGCTGCTTTGATTGCGCTGAGCTATTTTCATCAGAAGCCGTAGCGCCTCGTTTACATCGGCCTCAGTCGGAAAAGCTTTAGCGACAGCAGGTGCTAGCAAAACGAGGTTAGTCCCTGCTCGGTAACGGTCTACATATTTGCCTCTGACACCTCCTGCCATTTGAGAGAAGTGATACTCAGGCTGTAGTCGTCGTTTAGATCTTTCTCAATGTCTAGCTCAATTTCCTTGTTCATAAAACCTCTGTTCTGTGCGAGTAGCCTTGCCCAAATTCTACTCAAACTTCATAGCGTTTCTGCTTGCCTAAATCGGTAGCCGACGCCGCGAACGCTTTCAATCCAGCGCTCTTGGCTTTCGCTGTCGATTTTTTTTCGCAGGCGCTGAATGCACACGTCTACTACATTAGTGCTGGGATTAAAGTCATAGCCCCAAACGTGCTCTAGCATTTGGGTGCGGGTGAAGACTCGACCGGGAGATCGCATCAAATACTCTAGCAAATTAAACTCCCTAGTCGTCAGCTCCACCATTTGCGCTTCGCCCTGCCGCTGACAAATTACCGTTCGCGTCAGCCGATCTAGCTTAAACGGGCCAATGGTGACCAAGTTGTGCCGCTCTCCTAGGCTGCGCCGCACAACGGCCTGCATCCTCGCTACTAGCTCTTCGACAAAAAAAGGCTTAGCAATGTAGTCATCGGCTCCTAGGTTCAATCCTTGCAAGCGATCATCTAGCTCATTGCGCGCTGTTACCAAAATCACTGGCGTATTGCGTCCTAGCTGCCGCAGGTGCTTGAGAATAAACAAACCGTCTTTACCCGGCATCATAATGTCGAGCAAAATCACGTCGTATTCGTTTTCGGTGGCTTTTTCGTAAGCTTGATCGCCATGATCGCAATAGTCCACCACGAAGCCTTGCTCTTTCAAACCCACCTGTACAAAGCTGGCAATTTTGGGCTCATCTTCTACAAACAAAACGTGCATGTCTCGACCTCCTCACTCATACGCCAGCTCGTTCAGCCATTAACTGAATAAGCCCTTTACTGAGTTAATGGTAGCTGAGCCAAGGCGCGGCGCTAGAGAAACGCGGCAAAAGAGCGCTAAAAAGCTGCTGCTAAGAAGCCGCTATGTCGTCATCAGGTAGCGATTTTTAGTGAGCAAATAGGCATAGTCCGATGCCTCTAGCGCGTTGCTGAGTTCGTCGTAATTGGTCACCAGATCGGCTAGCTTTTGATGCACTAGCTTTAGACTATTACCCACTGGCACAATGTTTGAAATCATTAGAAATTCTGATAACCGGTTGGCAGTTGCTTCATGGCTATTTGGATCCATCAGATCTTCCTCATACGTTAGGCTCAAGTGAGGGATCTCATACACAATGGCATCTGCTTCTACTCGCTGGTTGTCTAAATATTTAAGACAGGCAGTTAGCTCACTGACATCTACTGTGAATTTTCCAGTCCGCGAGGTCGCGTCTAGGGGATCAAACCGGCATGAAGCGCTTTGGTTTTTGAGTGTGGCGATCGCGTGCCTCAGCGGATCTCGCCGCTTCAAATAAATCACCCGACAGCCGCCCCGATGCAAATCTTGCAGAAACTGATTTGGATCGGCTAATCGCTGCACCTGCCGTAGCTGCTCTACTGTCATCGTAAAGCCATAGACCTCAGTACTCGCTTGGCGGACTCGCTGATACACGCTCAGCCGAGGAAATCGCACTGCTCGACGCAAAATATCTGCTTGGAAGGTAATTTTCTCATGGGCTTGAAACCAATCAGCCAGTATCATGCCGCCACTTTGGCCAATATCAAATACCACAAAGCTAGGTTTGTGCGATCGCGAGCCCATCACCGTCTGAAAAGTGCTTAGCCAGCTGCCCGCCATGTTCTGACTTAACTGCGTCTCATCGCCCATCAATCCACCGCCCAATCCAGCTTGTGACTATTTCCTAATCGCCGACGGTAGCTACTCAATAAACAAGACATAGACAAGTTTCATGTAGACACTTCTCCATATAAACTGTCTAAGTTACCCTGCCTATTAGCGATTAAGCGCTAACCATCAACGTCTCAATCAAACATACCCTTCTGGCCCTTTTTCTCTCCTATGGCTACCTTGCTTCGCACCCCTTTAAATGCGCTCTGCCTTCAGCAACAAGCCAAAATGACCGGATTCTCAGGCTGGGAAATGCCCGTACAGTTCAGCGGCATTCGTCAAGAGCATGAGACCGTGCGCACCCGCGTAGGCGCGTTTGATATTTCTCACATGGGCAAATTTGTTCTGAGCGGGCCTGACGTAATCGGTGCTTTGCAGCGCCTTGTGCCCTCTGATTTATCTCGGCTAAGCGTTGGCAAAGCCCAATACACCGTCTTTCTCAACCCCGAAGGCGGCATTATTGACGATCTAATTGTTTACCACCAGGGCCAAGGCGCTATCCAAAATTTAGCCGAAGATTTAGCCAAAGATCAGCAACAAATTACCTTAATCGTCAATGCAGGCACCACGGCTAAAGATAAAGCTTGGCTACAGCAGCATTTGCCCGAGACCATCGTATTAACTGACCTTTCTCAAGAGCAGGCTTTAATTGCGCTGCAAGGGCCAACTGCCGCTGAAAATCTACAGCGTCTATGCCCTGATTACCCTTTGCTAAACCTCCCTCGGTACCATCACTTCACGGGCAAATTGCTCGGTTATCCAGCCTTTTTTGCCAGAACCGGCTACACCGGAGAAGACGGCTTTGAAATTATGGTGCCAGCCGCTGCTGCTGAAAAAATTTGGCAAGCCTTCATGGAATTTGCCACGCCTTGCGGCCTTGGCGCTCGCGATACCCTTCGGCTAGAAGCTGCAATGGCGCTGTATGGGCAAGATATTGACGATACCACGACCCCGTGGGAAGCCGGACTGAGCTGGCTAGTGGATCTCAGTAAGGCCGCAGACTTTATGGGCCGCAGTGCGCTTGAGCAGCAAAAAGCGGACGGTGTACAGCGCCGTTTAGTCGGCCTAACCTTAGCCGGTCGCAACATCGCCCGCCACGACTACCCGGTGCTACACCAAGGCGAAACCGTGGGCATCATTACCAGCGGAACGCTTGCGCCAACGTTGGGTTATCCAATCGCTTTAGGCTATGTGCCATCAGATCTAGCCAAAGTTGGTCAAACCCTAGAGATTGCTATTCGCAAGAAAACTTTCCCGGCGATCGTTGTAAAACGTCCATTTTATAAAGTATGAATTAATGCGACACTGTGAATTGACTTTTACCTGCTGATTTTTTGCTCTGCCATTTTTGTCTCTGATGGCGCTGGCTATTTTACTATTTGCTTCACTACCCGTCTTACTACCGGTTATTTTGAGAACCCACCATGCCATTTGACTATCCCGAAGATCTACAGTACCTAGACAGCCACGAATACGCCCGCGTGGATGAAGAAGAAAAAATTGTGACGATTGGCATCACCTCATTTGCCGTCGATCAGATGGGGGATGTGGTGTTTTTGGAGCTGCCGGAAACTGGAGATTCTGTGGAGAAGGGCGAAAACTTTGGCACCATTGAGTCAGTCAAAGCTGTAGAAGATCTCAAGTCGCCAGTGAGTGGCTCTGTGCTAGAGCGTAACGATGCCCTGCTTGAATCACCCGAAGATATTGCCAATGACCCTTACGGTGAGGCTTGGCTGATTAAAGTAAGGGCAGAAGATCTCTCTGATCTCGATGATGCCATGTCTGCAGCAGAGTATGAAGAACAGGTGGAAGGTAGCTAGCGTTTTTTCTGGCAGCAGTGATCGGCAGTGCTGATCGGCAGCATGAGTATTTTTGATAATCGTTCTGCAAAAGTGTTCACGGCGACAATCAGCGGTGAGCCATTTTTTGTTACACAATAATTGGAAGAACCATAACCCCTAAATCTATGAATGCTCAGACCGTAGGCAACAGCACCGTGACTCACAACGGCATCGGGGCTGCCCTCGAGCCGCCGACTAATTCGCTAAAAAGCCGTCCGGATTGGGCTGATACTTCTGAGCGTTTTGCTTCACGCCATTTGGGGCCGACGGCTCTTGACGTAGCCCAAATGCTCAGTATTTTGGGGTTTGAGAGTTTGGAGGCGCTGATCACCGCCGCTGTGCCTGCGGCCATTCGCCTAGAAGGTGCATTGGCTTTACCCCCAGCGCTCAGCGAAACCGCAGCTTTGAAAAAAATCGCTGATATCGCTGCTCAGAATCAGGTTTATCGTAGCTATATCGGTTTGGGCTATGCCAACTGCGTTACCCCGCCTGTGATTCAGCGTAATATTTTAGAAAATCCGGGCTGGTATACCCAATACACGCCCTATCAGCCAGAAATTTCGCAGGGCCGATTAGAGGCCCTGCTGAATTATCAGACGATGGTGACGGACTTAACTGGGTTAGAAATCGCCAACTCGTCTTTGCTCGATGAAGGCACGGCGGCGGCTGAAGCGATGAGTATGAGCTATGGCGTCTGCACAAACAAGGCGGCTAAAGCGGCTAAGCGGTTTTGGGTATCGGCAGCTTGCCATCCGCAGACGATTGAGGTGATTAAGACGCGATCGCACCCCCTTGGCATTGAGATCATTATCGGCGATCACCGTACCGATAGCTTTACCGCAAGCGATCCGTATTTTGGCGCGCTGCTTCAGTACCCGGCAACCGACGGCGCGATTTTTGACTATACAGATTTCATTCAGCAGGCGCACGCGACTGGCACGATTGTTACCGTTGCAGCTGACTTACTGAGCCTGACGCTGCTCAAAGCGCCCGGTGAATTTGGGGCTGATATTGCGGTTGGCAGCACGCAGCGATTTGGCGTGCCGCTGGGCTACGGTGGCCCTCATGCTGCCTACTTTGCCACCAAATCAGCGTATGCCCGCAAGCTGCCCGGTCGCTTAATTGGCCTGTCAAAAGATACCCAAGGTGCGCCTGCTTTGCGCTTGGCGCTTCAGACCCGTGAGCAGCATATTCGTCGGGATTCGGCGACGAGCAACATCTGTACCGCTCAGGTACTGTTGGCAATTATGGCCAGCACTTATGCGGTTTATCATGGACCAACGGGTTTGAGAGCGATCGCTGCTCGCATCCAAAAGCTCACCACTGCCTTGGTAGATGGTCTACAGCGGCTCGGGTACACACTCGGCGATCAGCCCGTGTTCGATACCCTGACCGTCGAAACCGGTAACAACACCGCTGATATTCTAGCCCGTGCGACTGAACAACAAATCAATTTACGCCTTGACGCTGAGCAAGCGGGTAAAGTCAGAACCTTAGGCATTTCTCTCGATGAAACTACAGACTACGAGCAAGTGGCAGAACTGCTCGCTGTGTTTGCCGGTGATAAAATTGTTCCGACGCTAGAATCTCTACACCCTAAGCCTTTGCCAGCAGCTCTTAGCCGTAAATCTAGCTACTTGACCCATCCCGTGTTCAATCAGTATCACAGCGAAACAGAGCTACTGCGCTATTTGTACAGTCTGCAAAAGAAAGATCTCTCTCTCGCCGATGCCATGATTCCACTGGGCTCATGCACCATGAAGCTCAATGCCACCGCTGAAATGGTGCCCGTGACTTGGTCAGAATTTGGTCAGATTCACCCTTTTGCGCCGCTGTCGCAGACCCAAGGCTACCAAATTTTGTTCAGCCAGCTAGCAGAATGGCTAGCTGAAATTACCGGGTTTGCGGGCATTTCTCTTCAGCCCAACGCGGGTTCACAAGGAGAGTACACTGGCTTGCTGGTGATCCGGCAATATCATGCCTCGCGCGGCGACACCCACCGCGATATTTGTCTAATTCCTCAGTCGGCTCACGGCACTAATCCGGCGAGTGCGGTGATGGCCGGAATGAAAGTTGTTGCTGTGAAGTGCGATGACGATGGCAACATTGACGTGGCAGATTTGGCGGCAAAAGCTGAAAAGTATCAGCACAATTTGGCGGCATTGATGGTGACATACCCGTCTACTCACGGCGTATTTGAAGAGAGCATTAAATCCGTTTGTAAGATTGTGCATACGCACGGCGCTCAAGTGTATATGGATGGGGCGAATATGAATGCCCAAGTTGGGCTGTGTAGTCCCGGAGATATTGGCGCAGATGTGTGTCATTTAAATTTGCACAAGACTTTTTGCATTCCCCATGGCGGCGGCGGGCCAGGGGTAGGCCCAATTGGCGTAGCAGCGCATTTGGTGCCTTTTTTGCCCGGTCACGCATTGGTGTCCATGGGCAGTAGTCAAGCCATTGGCGCTGTTGCCTCTGCGCCTTGGGGCAGTGCGGGCATTTTGCCCATTTCTTGGATGTATATTCAGATGATGGGGCCGGAAGGGCTGAAGCAGGCGAGTGAAATCGCGATTTTGAGCGCTAACTATATTGCTAAGCGGCTAGAAGGTCACTACGATATTTTGTATAAAGGCGCTAGCGGTTTGGTGGCGCATGAGTGCATTATTGATTTGCGAGAGTTTAAAAAAACGGCCAATGTCACTGTTGATGACATCGCTAAGCGCCTGATTGACTATGGCTTTCATCCGCCTACCATGTCTTGGCCGGTGGCGGGCACGATTATGGTAGAGCCCACAGAAAGTGAAGGGCTTAAAGAGCTAGATCGCTTTTGTGAGGCCATGATTGCGATTCGCCAAGAAATTCAACAGATTGAATCGGGCCAGATGACAGCTGATCAGAGCCCTTTGCACTATGCGCCGCATACGGCGGCAGATTTGGTGGCTGATTGGAATCGAGCTTACTCGAGGGCAGTGGCGGTATTTCCAACTGAGTGGACACGCGATCGCAAGTTTTGGCCAGCGGTCAACCGAATTGATCAGGCATATGGCGATCGCAATCTTATTTGTACGTGTCCTTCTATGGCGGAGTTCGTCGATTAATCTGCTAAGGTGCTGGTGGGCTGCAAGCGTATTGGGGCGAATGGCGCTGAGCCCACTGGATGCCTTCTCTTTCCGTTCGATTGGCTTGATTTGTTTGGCTGTATGACTGTATGACGTTACCTGCTCAGGATACTTGGCAAATTCCGCCTGAGCCAATTGCCGCTATGCTGAAGGCTCCACGCTTGCCAGCAGTGGCTTTTTCGCCGAATGCTGAGTGGATTGTTGAATTAGGACAAGCGGATTTGCCGCCGATTGCTGAACTTGCTCAGCCAAAAGTCGCGATCGCTGGGCTTCAACTCAACCCCCAAACCTGGGGAAAATCCAAAGCAGGCTACTACTGCACGCTCTCTATCCGTCGCCGAGGAGAGAACATTGCCAAAGCGATCACGCTGCCATCCAATCCTCGAATTCGTAATCTAATCTGGTCAAAGTGCAGCCGCTATCTTGCCTTTACGCACACTCGGATGAGCTCCCCTCAAGTGAGGCCATCTGAGCGTGCTGATTTTGATAACAACAGCAGCGGCGTTAGCCTTTGGGTGCTCGATATCGAAACGGCTCAAGCGCGTGCCCTCAGCAAACCGGTGCTCAATGCTACTCACAGCACTGTTATCCAATGGCTCCCTGATAACAGCATTATCTGCAAGCTTCGTACAGACATTAGCCCCCCGCCCATCCCGCCTAGCCTGCCAGTTGGCCCGCTCATTGAAGAGAACTTAGGCCGAATAGCGCCTGTTCGCACCTATACCAATCTGCTCAAAAGCCCTTACGACGTGGCGCTGTTAGAGTACTACCTCACCTCAAAGCTTGCTTGCATCAATCTTACTGGTGAACAAACGTCGATTACAGAACCTGATTTAATCATCAGCTTTTCGCCCTCTCCTGATGGCCAATGGCTCAAAGTGGTCACCACGCATCGACCTTTCTCCTACGAAGTGCCACTCGCTCGATTCCCAAAACGCACCGACATTCTCAGCCTTCAAAATAAATCGGCTCAATCTGTCTACACTGTGGCCGATTTGCCCCTAGCTGAGGAGATTCCGACTGACTTTGATGCGGTTAGAGAGGGACGACGCATCAGCGGCTGGCGCGCGGATCGGCCTGCAACCGTTTATTGGGTAGAAGCGCTAGATGGGGGCGATGCCCGCCGCCAAAGCGAGTATCGTGACTGCGTTTATATGCTCTGCGCACCGTTTACGGCTTCTCCTACACGCTTGTGGCAATCGGCGCTGCGCTATAGCAGTCTGCTATGGGGTAATGGCACGACCGCCATAGCCTATGAAGTGCTGTACAACACCCGCCAAGTGCGCACTTGGCAGCTTGCCCCCGATGATCCCACAACAGCTCCTAACAAAATTGCAGAGCGCGATTTTCAAGATGCTTATAATCACCCCGGAGAACCTGTTACGGTGCCAGGGCAGTATGGCTGGCAGACGCTTCTACTATCCGATCAAGGTGATATTTATCTCAATGGTCGGGGGGCTTCATCTGAGGGCGTTTTTCCGTTTCTAGATAGATTCAATTTGGTTAGTCAGGAGAAAGAGCGGCTGTGGCGATCGCCGCCCAACGCCTTCTCTCGCATCCACAAAGTTCTTGATCCGGCTGCCCAACAGCTAATCATCCGCCGCCAAAGCCAAAGCGAACCCAGCAATTATTGGCTTTATAACCGCCGCTCAGCGAGTAAATCGGTCATCGCTCAAGATCAGCCACTGACTCATTTCACCGATCCTATCCCCTGGTATCAAGGCGCACGCAAAGAGATCGTGCGCTACTTTAGATCTGATGGTTTAGCGCTATCAGGCACCCTTTATCTGCCGCCCGGTTACGATCTCAAGCGGGATGGGCCGCTACCGACACTATTATGGGTCTATCCTCAAGAGTACAAAAGCCGAGAAACTGCTGGCCAAATCACGCTAGCAGAAAATACGTTTGCTCGGCCTAGCCGAGCGTCGGTGCTATTTGTGCTCACTCAAGGCTATGCGCTTTTAGCTGGCCCAACGATGCCAATTATCGGAGAAGGTGAGACAGAACCGAATGACACCTATCTCGAACAGCTCATTGCTAGTGCAACAGCCGCTGTTGATTACTTAGTAGCGCGCGGCGTGAGTGAGTATCCTCGCCTTGCTATTGGCGGCCATTCATACGGCGCATTCACGACTGCCAATTTACTCGCTCACAGCGATCTTTTCAGCGCTGGCATTGCCCGCAGTGGTGCATACAACCGCAGCCTTACCCCCTTTGGATTTCAGGGTGAGCAGCGCAGCTTTTGGGAAGCAGCCGAGACTTACTACCGCATGTCTCCTTTTACAAGCGCCAATAAAATCAATCATCCGCTCCTGCTGATTCATGGCGAAGCCGACAACAATACCGGCACCTATCCGATGCAAACCGAACGTCTTTATGAGGCGATTAAAGGGCTTGGCGGTACTGTTCGCTACGTTAGCTTGCCCCACGAGGAACACAGCTACCGCTCTCGT
>JBGTNW010000142.1:0-9873 GCA_041742865.1 Phormidesmis sp. | reverse complement strand
AGCATGGAGCAACAGGGATCAACTTTTCAAATCGAGCTACCGATTCGGAGCCGCGCTTGAGTTCGAGCTGTTGAATAGCTGTTGAACATAAGCCACGTCCAAGTTGAAACCTTGAGTTTTCTTGCCCGAAAAACTACAGCTCTGACCGTAGACGTGGTTTAGGTAGTCAATCAAATGGAAAGTTATTAACCCGGCAATGAAAGAGATAGTCGAGAGAGGGTAATTTTTAGAATAGAGGCATGAGTAAACCTAATGCACGATTACTCCAATCCAACCCTACAAAACTACCTGCGCCAACAAGGGATTCGGCTACGAGAGCAAAGAAAACAGTCCGTCGATATTGCCGCGTACCTGAGGGTCACTACAAAGTGATTTACAAGCCTTGGGTTAGAGCACAGTCGGAGTATCTATTGATGGGGTGAGGTTGTAAAAAAAATATCCAGGTAGTATTTACCTATGGAAAATCGAAGTCGATCCGGCTTTCGTAAGCGCTTGTTGGTGTTTTTCACCTTAGCGTATGCTTGGTCGTGGTTCTGCTGGATGATGTCTTCGGCTGTCAAACCTCAATTGCCCTCTTTAGCTGGGGTGCTCTTTCTGGCAGGTGGTTTCGGTCCTAGCCTCGCGGCGATCGCGCTGGTGAGGTCTGTCGCTGGACGGAACGGGCTGCGCAACTGGCTCGTGCGTTGTCTGCAATGGCGGTTTGGTTGGCGCTGGCTGGCACTCGCGTTTTTCTTACCCCTAGCTGTCATAGCATTGGCCGCCGCCGTGCACGTAGCATTGGGTGGCACGCTTGAGCCATCACCAGCAATCGATCATGTGCTACTAGCAGTGGTGAATTTTGTGTTGGTGCTACTGATAGGAGGTCCGCTTGGCGAAGAGTTCGGCTGGCGGGGTTATGCACTGCCAGCTTTGCAAGAGCGCTATAGCTGGCGTGTTGCGAGTATCATCTTAGGCGGGGTCTGGGGCGTGTGGCATCTACCGCTGTTTTACATTGCCGATACGGTGCAAAGTCACATCCCATTTGCGCTGTTTATGCTGAGTACTATAGCCCTGTCGATCCTATATGCATGGTTGTTCAATCGCACTGGAAAGAGTGTGCTACCAGCCTTAGTGCTCCACACTGCTGTCAATGCTTGGTCTTGGGTCATACCCATTATAGTTATGGAACACAGTGGTAATTTACGGCCATATGGATTGACAGTTGGACTTTTAGTCTTCATTGCCCTTGCTCTGCTTTGTGATGCAGAGCAAGATCTTTCGGAGCACTCCACAGATATCAAAGCGGAGCCGGAATGACGTTAGGTGCCTAACTTAATAGCTCTTTCGAGCCACAATCAATGATGCAATTTATCGATAGATGGGTCAGGCGACAGAGAATGCCGATGGTGTGCTGTATGTGCCCCCCTTCCGCCCCTTGTTTAGCTTCTCTTTGCTTATCCGCTCGATTTAGTATCTGTCTACTGGGTGGAGCATTTGTCTGCTGTAGTTTGGGCGGTTGAAGTGATTCAATTTCAAGTAATTCTCAATTAAGGAAACTGATTTAGGAAAAGTCATGATTTACCTGCCTTTAATTGGCATCTTTTTATTGGTGGGACCTGCGATCGCCTCGATTGCATTGTTTCGACGGCTTTCGGCCAGTTGGCACTTGTTTTTGTTAAGCCTTTGCGTCGTCTATGGAATTTCTCCGTTTCTCGTGACTTGGGGCGCACTTGGTTTGGCTAAACGCTTCGGTTGTTCGGCAGAAGCGATCCGCTTTCGTTGCCCTTCTCCGGTTTGGCTAGGAGACGTTATTTCTGGGCTGGCAATGTCGCACTGGCTGGCAATTTTTGCCATTCCATCGGCAGTTTTAGGGGGGATTGGGCTGCTGCTTTCTTGGACTTTAAAGCATCAACGATCTCGAACTACAGGCGGTACTTCAGAGCAATCCTCGGCTATTTTTTACCGGAGTCGCCGCCAAAAAATAATTGCAGGCGTGTGTTCAGCCCTCGCTCAACGTTGGCGTCAGCCTATTCAAGTGATTCGGATTGTCACAGTTGTTTTAGCGATCGTCATCCCTGGATTTATTTTTCTGTACTTTTGGTGTTGGTTGGCGTTCCCCATCGAGCCGCGATCGCAACACCCTGTAGGAGAACAATCCTGAATCGACGCAACCATCATCAAGGAGTATTGCCTATTTTGCTCAGTCTTGATTAGTCGATATTCCGGCCGCTTGAGGGGGATCAACCGCATTGGCAATAAAAGTTGTTAGCAGCATTGGAATCATCCCAATAAGACAGATAAGCCACTGATTCCAGGTCAGCGGGGCGGTTCTAAACAGCGTATTCATCACACTCCACTGACTAAATACAATCTGCAAAGCAACGGCTCCTACAATACCTCCTATTAAGGTGGGCGTGAAGGTGATAGAGGGCGTCCGGCGGCGTAAGAAATCGCCTATGCTAGCGCCTAATTGGCTAATGCTCAAAAGATAAATAATGCGAGCAGCTACTAACGACTGGATAGCCATTGTCCGGGCAACGGCAGTATCGCCAGTAGTGGACTCAGCCCACTCGAACATGCCGAAAATAAGAATCCAGTTGAATAGGGAAACGATCACAATTCGACGCAGCAGTTTGCCTGTAATCAAGGGCTCGTAGGGATTGCGCGGCGGTTGCTGCATAAGCCCCGGCGTTTTGGGCTCAAAAGCAAGGGGCACCGTCATCGTCAGCGAGTTAATCATGTTGAGCCAGAGCACTTGCAATGAGAGAATCGGCAGGGTTCGACCTAACAAGACGCTGATAAAAATAGTCATCGACTCTCCGCCATTGACGGGGAGCAGAAAGGCGATCGCCTTACGCAGATTTTGGTAAACTGTTCGGCCTTCTTCAGTCGCGGCTTCAATGGAAGCAAAGTTATCGTCGGTCAGGAGCATATCGGCAGATTCGCGGGCAACTTCGGTGCCCCCTTTGCCCATGGCGATGCCAATATCAGCTTGCTTCAGCGCTGGCGCATCGTTAACGCCGTCGCCTGTCATCGCGACAATTTCGCCGCTGTGTTGAAGGGCTTTTACTAGGCGCAACTTTTGAGTCGGCGCAACTCTGGCAAACACGCTCCCGGCTTCTATGGCCTGGGCGAGTTCTTGATCGTCCATGGCTTCGATTTGCCTGCCGTCAAAGGCCAGTACCTGCCCGTCTTTTTGGATGCCCATTTTCTGGGCGATCGCCCGAGCCGTTATGATGTGATCGCCGGTAATCATTTTGACTTGAATGCCCGCCGACTGACAGGTTTTGATGGCAGCGATCGCCTCAGCTCTAGGCGGATCGATCATGCCCTGCAAGCCCAAAAAGATCAAACTTGATTCGATATCTGTATGATCTATCGACTGCTGGTGAGAATCGATCTCTTTTTTAGCAAAAGCCAGTACTCGCAGCCCTTTTTCTGCCATCGATTCGACCGTCTGACGGATCGCTTCAGGATCGATTTCAACTGTCTCTCCTTGCATCCCGACTTGCCCAGAGCAGCGATCTAGCAGGGCCTCTACGGATCCTTTTACATAGATAACGGGAGATTCTGCACCATGCGAAGTGGCCATATACTGATGCTGCGATTCAAAGGGAATGGAGTCTAGTCGGGGGCTCGCTGCGGCTAGCTCAGACTGAACCAAACTAGCTTTAGCCGCCGCCGCAATCAGCGCCCCTTCTGTCGGATCGCCCACTATCGACCACAGGTCTCCTTCCTCCTTAAGCTGAGAATCATTACAGAGAATGCCGGCGCTTAAGCATTCCTTGAGTGCAGGCGGAAAGTTGTTCTCTGATTTGTTCTGAATTGCTTTGTTTTGTTCTGTACTTCGCTCCGGCTCATCGGTTGCTAACCCGTCAGCTGCCAGAAAAATTTCTCCTTCTGTGCTGTACCCCGTGCCACTAACGCGATAGTGCTGCCCACCTGAATAAACAGCCTGCACGGTCATTTGATTTTCAGTGAGGGTTCCAGTTTTATCAGAGCAAATGACGGTAGCCCCGCCCAAAGCCTCAACCGCCGGCAGCTTACGAATAATGGCATGACGACGAGCCATGCGATTGACGCCAATAGCCAGGGTAATTGTAACGACGGCCGGTAGCCCCTCGGGAATCGCGCTGACTGCTAGCGCGACCGCCGATTCAAACATATTGGGCCAAGATTCGCCTTGTCCGAGTCCAATGACAAACGTCAGCGTAGCCACGGTCAAAATAGCGTAGAGCAGAGTGCGACTAAACTTTGAAAACTTGCGAGTCAGCGGCGTGCTGAGATTGACACTTTGCTCGATTGACTGAGAGATCTGTCCGACTTCAGTGGCGGTTGCCGTTGCGGTGACAATGCCGGTGCTTTGCCCAAAGGTGACAAAGCTGCCCGCATAGGCCATATTGGTGCGTTCGGCCAGCGGCGTATCGTCGGGCAGCTCCTCTGTGGATTTGCTGACTGGTAGAGATTCGCCCGTGAGTGCAGACTCATCTATTTGTAGGTCACGAACTTTCAGCAGCCTCAAATCGGCTGGCACTTTGTCGCCTGAGGTCAGCATCACAATATCACCGGGGACTAAATCTCCCGATGGAATTTTCTGCGTTTGCCCCTCTCTGAGCACTGTCGTTTCGGTGGTGACCGTTTTGGCCAGAGAGGCAATAGCCCCCTCTGCTTTGGATTCTTGGATATAGCCAATAATCGCATTGATGACCGTAACGCCCCAAATGACAGTAGCGTTTGTCCAAGATCCTAAAAGTGCCTTAATTGCCCCCGCAATCAGCAAGATGTACAGCAGCGGCTCATTAAACTGAAGCAAAAACCTCAGCCAAGCGGGTTTACCGGGTTTGGCCTCTAGCTCGTTGCGGCCATGAATTTTGTAGAGGCTGTCGATTTCTTCTGCGGTTAAGCCTTTATCTAAGTCGCTTTTGAAAAAATCAGTGACGTCCTGACTAGACAGGTGATGATAGGGCTGCTGGGGTTTATCTGTCATGGGGCGTTTCACCAAGGGTAGATGGGGCAAGAGGGTTAGCGCTCGATGCGGAACCATCGATACCCATAAGAGCCTAGTGGAATGACTTGAGGATTGCTTGAGGGTTCGCCTAGGGGTTCGTCTAAGGGGTCGTAGGGGCGATCACTAAACAAATCGACTAAGCAACTACAGGAATCAGACTCAAGCGTAACATCGCAGGCTTGCTCAGCCAAATTATGAACGGCCAGCATCCCTTGATCCTTCCATTCGCAACAGTGAGCAAAAACACTGGGCTGGTTCGTATCGATAATCTTCCATATGCCCCCCCCGATCTCTGGGCACTGCTTGCGGATGCGGATAATTTGATCAAACCAGTTGAGGAGCGAATCAGCCGTTTGCTGCTGAGACATCACATTCACTTTTTGATAGCCGTACTCGCCTTCGGCAATCACAGGTTTGGATATCTGCTCAGCCGCAGCTGTAGAAAAGCCACCGTTGTGTCTGGTGGTCCACTGCATGGAGGTACGCACGCTGTCACGCCCCGGCAAAGAGAGGTCATCGCCCATGCCAATTTCATCGCCGTATCGAATCAACGGAATTCCGGGCAACGCGAATAACAAACTATATATAAGTTCAATTCGGCGGCGATCGCCACCGACCATCGGCGGCAGCCGTCGCCGCACTCCCCGCCCGAAAATTTGCATATGCTCTTCTGGCGCAAATGCTTCGTATATTTTGCCGCGCTCTGCTTCACTGAGCTGATCGAGCGTAAGCTCATCGTGATGGCGTACAAAATTCACCCATTGGCACGACTTGGGCGTTTTGGGTAGCTGCTGAAGGCCCTCAGCGAGAGGCGCAGCCTGCTGAAGAGCCAGGGCCAAAAATTTCTTTTGGTTGGCAAAAAAGCTAAACAGCATGTGCATCCGATCTCCCTGGCCAAAGTAAGTCGAAAATGCCTTCGATTCAACGTTTGCCTCTGCTAGCAAGATGGCTTCTGCCTGCCGAGAAGACACGGCCTCTCGCAACTCTTCTAAGAAGCTATCTAGCTCATACTGCTCGGCGAGCACGTCTATATTGTCTAAAAAGTGAGGCACCGCATCTACTCGAAAGCCTGATACCCCTAGCGCCAGCCAGAAGTGAATAATTTTGCGGATCTCGTCGCGTACCGTAGGGTTAGAAATATTTAGATCGGGCTGTTCTTTGTAAAAGTGATGTAGATAGTATGAGCCAGCCTTCTCATCGTACTCCCACAGGCTGTCTTCGGCATCTGGAAAGATGATTTCTGCTGGGTCGCTTTCCGGTGGATTGTCCGACCAGACATAGTATTCGCGATACTTTGAGGTTTTATCACTGCGCGCGGCTTGAAACCAAGGATGCTGAATTGACGTGTGGTTCACGACTAAATCAATCAGCACTTTAAGGCCGCGCTTTTGGGCCTCGTGCATAAATTCAACGAAGTCACCCAGCGTCCCCAATCGCGGATCTACATTGTAGTAATCCATCACATCATAGCCATCATCTCGATTGGGAGAAGGATAAAACGGGTGCAGCCATAAGCAGGTAATACCCAGTCCAGCTAGATAATCCAAGCGCTGGGTTAGCCCCCCAAAGTCACCTATGCCATCGCCGTTTGAATCCATAAATGTTTCAACATCTAAAGAATATAAGATGGCGTTTTTGTACCAAAAGTCTTGCATAGCGGGTTTCCTCTGCTGAGCTTACACGATCCAACATTGTCTGCTGTTAGTCTGCTTACACACTATCCACACACAGTGATCGCAACTAGCCTAAGTGACAAAAGTGATCAAAAAGTGACCGCACAAGAAAAATGAGTGAAAACAAGTAAAAAGCCCAGCGCATTCAATAGCAGGTATTGCCAAGTAAGGGAGAGGCAAGCCGGTACGCTATTATTTTGCGGCTCCCTAGGGGCAAGTAGTGACAAGTGGTAGCCAGCAGAAGCATTGACGTGTTTGTGTCAGATTTCAGGCGAAAGCTGAGCTAAAAGGTAGATATTTAATTCAGTGGGTTGGCGTAGTCCACTATTGGGCTATGGTTATATTTGCATTGGAGAAAGAGGAAAGAGCCATCAAAATAGGTCATTGGCTGGGAATTATCTTGGTTGCGATCGCGCTCTACATCCTCTGGCAGATTCGGGCGCTTTTGCTGCTGGTATTCACGGCAATCACGTTGGCTACGGCGATTAATCAGCTAGTGCGGCAGCTTCAAAAGTGGCGATTAAATCGAGCTTTAGCCGTCCTTCTCAGTGTGGGTCTAGTCATGATCACACTGATAGGCGTCGTCGTCTTAATCGTGCCGCGATTTGCGGAGCAGTTTCAACTGCTGATTGATCTGTTTCCCCAGGGGCTCTTGCAGATTCAGGCGGGCATTGACTGGCTAGAAGAACGGGTAATAGGGCCAAACGCTATAGAAATCCCGGATGTCAATAGACTGATTCAGCAGCTTCAGCCACTAGGAACAAACTTGGTACAGCGCGCGACGGATATCTTTTCTAACTCAGTTACCTTTGTCATCGATCTGCTGCTGGTGATAGTGCTAACGCTCATGCTACTAGTCAACCCGCAGCCTTATCGCAAGGTGTTCATCCGGCTCTTCCCTGCTTTTTATCGCAATCGGGTAGATGACATCTTAACGCTCTGCGCCACCGGAATAGGCGCTTGGACAGCAGGTGCGTTAGTCGAAATGGTCTTTATCGGCACCTTAAGCGGAGTCGGGCTCGCGATTATTGGTGTGCCGCTAGCGCTTGCTCACGCTATTTTGGCCGGTGTACTGAACTTTATCCCGAACGTAGGGCCGATCTTGAGCGCTGTGCTGCCGATGACGATTGGGTTTTTGGATGCGCCGTGGAAGGCGATCGCCGTCTTAATCCTATACGTTGTGATTCAAAACGTGGAGAGTTATGTGCTGACGCCGATCATTATGGCCAACCAAGTATCGCTTTTGCCTGCCATTACGCTAATTTCACAGCTCTTTTTTGCAACCTTTTTTGGCATACTAGGGCTGGTGATGGCGCTGCCCCTCACGGTGGTTACCAAAGTGTGGATTGAGGAAATGCTGCTCAAAGATGTTCTAGACCGGTGGCAGCGAGTCTCTTCGTAATTGTCCTTTGTTGCATCCTAGTCAGACACTATGCTGAAGAACTATCTCCGCAGCCGCTTTGGTCATTTGCAGCGTAGAGCAGAGCCCACTCGCATCCAGCAGTTTCAGACTGACTTGACGGATGAGTCTATCCTCGATCCGACCTATTTAATTTTGACCATTAGTTCCTGTGCGATCGCCACTTTTGGTCTGCTTACTAATAGCGCAGCTGTGATCATCGGCGCGATGATCATTGCCCCGATGATGTTACCGATCAGAGGACTGGCCTTTGGCGCATTACAGGGGAACGCTTATCTCTTTCGCAAAGGAGTCTTTGCCGTTATTGTCGGCACAGTTTTGTCTATTGCGATCGCCTACAACATTGGTATTCTTGTTCGCATTCCCAGTTACGGCAGCGAAGTATTGGCTCGCTCTGCGCCCAACCTGCTCGATTTAGGGATTGCCGTGGCTGCGGGCAGTGTCAGTGGTTATGCCAAAGTTCAACCTAAAGTTTCTACTAGCTTGGCTGGAACCGCGATTGCGGTTGCCTTAATGCCGCCTGTCTGTGTGATTGGGCTAGGCTTAGCTCAGGCCAATGGTTCGCTAAGCTTAGGCGCGGCGCTGCTTTTTATAACCAATTTGTTGGGCATCACGCTCTCCTGCATGTTTGTCTTTCTGCTAGCGGGCTATACGCCCCTTCACCGAGCCAAAAAGGCAATTGCTTGGACGCTGGCATTGACCGCAGTGCTAGTGATTCCCCTTACCATTAGCTTTGCTCAATTAGCCCGGCAGGCCCATCTAGAAGCTAGCTTGAGGCAAGCTTTATTAAATCGAACGGTCACTTTTCAACGATTAGAACTCCTCAGAAGCGAGACCAATTGGCTGAGCAATCCGCCGGAGGTGAGGCTCAATGTGCGGGCTCAAGGACCTGTCACCCCCCGACAGGTAGAGTTGCTCGAAGAATTTATTGAGCAGCAAACAGGACAAAACTTTGTATTTATTTTTGAAGTGGGCCAAATAGAAGAAGTTCGACGAGATGAACCGTTGCCGGAGTAAAGCTATCTGCTACCCACCCAAGCCCTTAATTAGCTACCTAATGGCAGTCACTTTTCGGTCACAATTATCGCCCACAATGATAAAGAGACACTGCACCTGTAGTGATGCTAGTTGGCATAGACGTGGAGGCTACAGATGAGAAGCTTGCTAATGCGCAGTCCAATTGCGATCGCCCTATTTTGGATCGGCGCATACTTACTGATTACGCTTTTCCCTATTTTAGTTTTATTGATATATCCGCCACCAAGCGCCAGAGGATTTTGGACTGAATTTTCGGTGGCGCTGGGATTCATTGGCTTAGCCATGATGGCTTTGCAGTTTGTTATCACCGCCCGCATCAATCGCATTGATGCCTCCTATGGTATCGACATTTTGCTGCAATTCCATCGATTTACTTCCGTGGCGGCATTTGTGATGGTTTTGGTGCATCCTGTTGTGCTGTTTGTGGTGCAGCCAGAAACCCTGCGTCTGCTGAATTTTCTAGAAGCCCCTTGGCGAGCACGGATGGCCGTATTAGGAACATTGGCTTTTGTCGCTTTGGTGGTAACGACCGTCTGGCGAAAGCAACTGCGTATTCCCTACGAGCCCTGGCGGACTTCTCATACGGTGCTTTCAGTTTTGGCCGTAGGACTAGGCTTAGGACATGCTTTGGGCGTTAGCCACTATCTGGCACTGTTTTGGAAAGCTACCCTCTGGGTGGCCATGGGCCTAGGCGCTCTTTGGCTGGTGATTTATGTACGGATTATCAAACCCTGGATGATGACCCAAAAGCCATA
>JBGTNW010000141.1:0-9260 GCA_041742865.1 Phormidesmis sp. | reverse complement strand
GATCTTGACTTGGGTCAAGGCCACCACCTGCAATTTATTCTCACCCCTACGCCCCGCTGGCCAGATGGTCTATGCACCTACGACAGCTACAGCGAAGTGCTCTACAGCGACAAATTTTTTAGCGCTCACCTCTGCTCCGAAGACGCCTACGATCTCAGCCGCGAAACCTTATTAGAAGACCAGCAGTATTACTTTGACTGCTCTATGGCCCCCAATGCCCGTCAGGTCGAAGTCGCACTCGACAAGTTTAAAGACTATGCGCCGCGTCTCTATGCGGTCGGGCACGGGCCACTGATTCGCTATGGTGTGGCTGAACTAGGCCAAAACTATGGGCAGTGGGCCGCTAAGCAAAAAGGCCAAGATCTGTCAGTGGCCCTCATTTATGCATCGGCCTATGGCAACACGACCACCATTGCCCAAGCGATCGCGCGCGGCATTACCAAAGCAGGCGTCAGCGTCGAATCGCTTAACGCTGAGCAGGCCACGCCCACCGAAATTAAAGAAGCCGCCGAAAAAGCGGCCGGATTTATCATGGGTTCTCCCACGCTGGGCGGTCATGCGCCCACACAAATTCAAACGGCGCTGGGCATTGTGCTCTCATCAGCTAGCAAAAACAAGCTAGCCGGTGTGTTTGGCTCCTTCGGCTGGAGCGGCGAAGCGATTGATCTCCTCGAAAGCAAATTTAAAGACGCGGGCTATCGCTTTGGCTTTGAGCCCATTCGGGTAAAATTTACGCCCGAAGCCAGCACCTTGCAAGAATGCGAGCAAACCGGCACCGACTTTGCCCAACAGCTCAAAAAAACGAAGAAAGCGCAGGCTCCTCGGGTGTCGGCTTCTTCGGTTGAAAAATCGATTGGTCGCTTAGTCGGCTCGATGTGCATTGTCACCGCCAAACAAGGCGATATCAGTAGCGCCATGCTGGCTTCTTGGGTGGCCCAAGCGACTTTTACCCCCCCTGGATTTACCGTCGCCGTTGCTAAAGATCGCGCCATCGAGGGGTTGATGCACACCGGCCATGAGTTTGTGCTCAATATTTTGGCAGAAGGCAAACATTTAGGATCGATGAAGCACTTTTTGAAGCCATTTGGCCCTGGCGAAGATCGCTTTGCAGGCGTTGAGACAACCGAGACTGATTCGGGGCAAATCGTGCTGAGCGGTGCGGCGGCCTACCTAGAATGCCAAGTCAAACATCGGATGGACTGCGGCGATCACTGGGTGATCTATGCCACCGTTAGCGGCGGCGAAGTGATTGATAGCAACGCCAAAACCGCCGTTCATCACCGCAAGGCAGGCGCACACTATTAGCCGCTACAATATATTGACATCGGGAAGATATGTAGAGACGGTTTATCAGGGCGATCGCGTGATTTGCTCATCTGCCTTTCCTCAAGTGCAGTTGACGGCTCATCGTCTATTGAGCGTGGAAGATTTGTAGCATTCACAAACAAGCAGAATACCCTCAGTATTAAGCACAAATGAGAGGGAAGTTTTGAGATTGGTGATCGGCATGGGAAAATGCAGTGATCGCCTGTTACTGCAATTTTCATGCCAGTTGTTCAGCACGGATTTGATCTTTTCCAAACGACCATTAAGCCGCCAGCGATCCATCGTTTTTTGAGCGAGGTGCAGCAGCAGTCAGTGCAGGCGAATCAGGCTCAAATCGCTAGCTTTAGCGTTTCGATGGCCGAGATCGCGCCTTGGGCTGTACTGGCCGCGCTCGGTCAAAAGCATCAGCGCCATTTTTATTACGATCCGCCACAGGCTCAGGCGATGGTGGGCTTAGATGTAGTGGTAGAGTGCATCGCGGCTGGAAAATCACGCTTTGCTCAGGCACAAGCGTTTGTGGAGACTTGGCAAGGACGGTTTTTGTGTGCTGACTGGGCGGCTGCTGACCGGGCTCAGCGAGATCGCTCCAATCACTTCTTTTGCAGCGCTACTTTTTTTGATGAGGCCACAGCACCCGCTTACTTTGAGCCGATGTATGTGTTTGTTCCCAAGGTTCAAGTGACCACGGGCAAAGTCTCTTCGAGGGTGACATTTAACCGACTGGTGACGGCCACCACAGATATTCATCAGACGGTGGCGCAAATTGTTAGTCAGCTTCAGCAGCTTGCAGCCGCGACTTCGCTAGGCATCGCGCAGCCTGCTTCTCGCAAGGTGATGACCAAAGGCGTGGCTAATTTTGAGCTAGCGGTAACCGCGGTGCTGCGCCAAGTGCAGGCGAAAGCATTACATAAAGTGGTGCTGGCCGATGTGATGGATGTGGTGGCTCCGCAGGCGATTGATGGGGTGCGATCGCTCCAAACCTTGCGCCAAAATCACCCCGACTGCACCGTGTTTTCGGTGGGTAACGGCCAAGGTCAGGCATTTATCGGCGCTAGCCCAGAGCGATTGCTCAGCATTAATCAAGGTCAGCTCACCACCGACGCGCTAGCAGGCTCGGCCTCACGCGGCCAAACTCCAAAGGCCGATGCGCAGATAGCGCAAGCCCTATTGCACAGTGACAAAGAGCGCTACGAGCATCAGGTCGTGGTGGATTTTATTGTCGAGCAGCTGCGATCGCTCCACCTCATCCCGCATTACAGCCCGACCCCTAATCTGCTTCAGCTTCTGCACATTCAGCACTTACACACCACCGTCACCGCCCCGCTAAAATCGCCCTATCTCGCCTCTAAACTCACTTCAGAGATCTCTTTCAAAATCTCTCCGCTAGAAATTCTCGCCAAGCTGCACCCGACCCCGGCAGTCGCTGGCGTTCCCCGTGAAGCCGCCTGCCGCCTAATTCGCCAGCACGAAGCTTTTGATCGCACCTTGTATGCTGCCCCCCTAGGCTGGATTGATACAGAAGGCAACAGCGAATTTGTCGTCGGCATCCGCTCTGCATTGATTAATGGCTGCGAAGCAAGACTTTATGCGGGTGCAGGCATTGTCGCTGGCTCAGAACCGGCCAAAGAGCTCGCAGAAATCAAGCTAAAATTGCAAACGCTGCTAAATGCGTTGGTTTAAAAGCTACATGCCCCCTGATGCTGGTTTAATTGATTTTCGTAATACGAACAGCCTGTGGGCCTCAGTGGCAATCGAAACTTTGGCCAGACTCGGGTTAACGACGGCGATCATTTGCCCCGGCTCTCGCTCTACGCCGCTGACGTTTGCCTTTGCAAGGCATCCCAATATCGAAGCGCTGCCCATACTCGACGAACGCTCAGCGGCGTTTTTCGCATTGGGCGCGGCCAAGCGTCAGCATCAGCCGGTGGCATTGGTTTGCACCTCCGGGACAGCGGGCGCTAACTTCTATCCGGCGGTGATTGAAGCCTATGAAAGTCAGGTGCCGCTGCTGATATTTACAGCCGATCGCCCGCCGGAGATGAGAGATTGTGCTTCGGGGCAAACCATTGATCAGCAAAAGCTTTTTGGCGGGTTTACCCAGCACTACCATGAGCTAGCTGTACCGGTTGCTAGCACAGAGATGTTGGCCTACTTGCGTCAAGCATTAGTCAATGCTTGGAGACAATCAATGTCTCCGATACCTGGCCCGGTTCACTTCAACTGTCCTTTTCGCGATCCGCTGCCGCCTTTACCCGACGGTAAAACGGCTAAAATTTCAGCGACTTTTAAAGCTCAAACCTTTTTTGCGGCGGTAGCGCCCCCGATGCTGCCGATTGAACAGATTACAACACTGCCAACAGAGCAGTGGCGGCAATGCTCAAAGGGTTTAATTATTGCAGGCGCAGCGAGTCCAGCCGATGCGCAGGCGTATTGTAAGGCCGTCAGCGCGCTCTCTCTTTTACTGAATTGGCCTGTGCTAGCAGAGGGACTTTCGCCTTTGCGAAATTTTTCTAACCTCAACAGCGCGCTGATTTCTACCTATGACATTATTTTGAGAAAAGCCGATCGCGCTGATGATTTAATGCCTGATCAGGTGATTCAGCTAGGGCCATTGCCGATTAGTAAAGTATTGCGTCAGTGGCTGCAACAAGCTCAGCCTCGGCGCTGGGTAATCGGCTCACCGCGTAATATCGATCCGCTGCATGGCCCCACGCAGTTTTTGGCTACTGATATTCAGAGGGTTGTTCAGACGCTGGCGCGATCGCTGAGCTCTCAACCGATGGTGAACGAAGTCAGCGCTTACGCTCATGCTTACTCTCGGCAGTGGCTAGCGGCTGAAAAGGCTGTCCGCTCAGCGTTAGACCATCAGTTAGCGGCTGAGACCGCTTTGGTAGAGAGCAAGGTCGTTTGGCTGCTGTCGCAGCATTTGCCTGCCAATACACCGCTATTTATTGCCAATAGTATGCCAGTCAGAGATGTGGAATGCTTTTGGCCAACCGGCTTAAGCCAAATTCAGCCCGCTTTTAGTCGCGGCGCAAATGGCATCGATGGCACGCTTTCGACGGCGATGGGATGGGCGCATCGGCACCGGCCTACGGTATTGCTAAGCGGTGATTTGGCCTTTCTTCACGATACGAATGGATTGTTGAATGCCGCTCAATTACAGGGACATCTAACGGTTGTTTTAATCAACAACAACGGGGGTGGCATTTTTGAAATGCTTCCCGTTGCGCGGTTTGAGCCTGAGTTTGAGAAGTATTTTGCCACACCGCAGTCGGTTGACTTTTCGCTGCTGTGTAAGACTTATGGCGTACAGCATCGTTTGATCCAGGATGTGGAGGATTTTGTGGTGCAGATTAATCGACTGCCTGAGCGCGGAGTGAGGGTGTTGGAGGTGGTGTGCGATCGCAAGCAAAGCGCCCAACACAGAAAAAACCTGCTCAATTCTCGATAACGGCTAAACCCCGTTCAAGTTGGAAACCATGAGTTTCCTCACCGGAAAAACTACACTTCTGGACGTGGACAAGGTTTAAGATGAGCCGCCGCAGATCGCTTTGGATGGAGTTTTCTGCACCACTCAGCTGGATACTTACAGATAATCTCCCAGAATCACCAAAGTCAGGATAAACTTAGTTCACAAACTTAGTTTAGTGTAGCTATGGAAACGGTTAATATCCATCAAGCTAAAACAAACCTCTCTCGGCTACTCTCTCGGGTGGAGAGGGGGGAAGAAATTATCATTGCCAATCGGGGTATCCCGGTCGCCAAGCTAGTTCCCTTTCAGACATCGATCAATCGTCGAGCTTGTTTAGGGCAAGATCGGGGACAGTTTGTGGTGCCAGATAACTTTAATGAGCCTTTACCAGAGAATGTTCTAGCGGCATTTGAGGGCGGCCCAGCGTGAGGCTTTTACTAGACACTCAATGCTGGCTCTGGTGGCTCGCCCAACCAGAAAAGCTGAATGAACAGGTGATTTGACCAGATCTCCAATGAAACCAGCGAAGTCTGGCTCTCAGTGGCCAGCGTTTGGGAAATAGGAATTAAGGTTTCTATTGGCAAGTTACCCCTACCAGAACCCATCGATCACTATGTCTCTACTCGCATGGCTCAGATGAGAGCTAGGTCGTTGGAGATCACTACTGCTCACGCTTTGCAGGTTGCTGCGCTGCCCCTACACCATCGGGATCCGTTTGACAGAATGCTGATCGCACAAGCGCAGGTAGAGGATATGACGCTTGTGAGCGCAGATGCGATGTTCAATCAGTATGAAGTACCGTTGCTCTGGGCGACAAATACTTGACAAAGTTTACAAGTTTTAGGCAATGGGGACAACCTATAGGCGTAAGCCGAGGGCTTGTAAAACCTTAATAACCGTAGGAAACTCCGGATCACCTTTGGTTGACAATTTTTTTAAAGACTTTCACGCCCTAATCCGGTTTCTGGGGCAATGGCGGTCATTTATACGCACTTTTGCACAGTTGCCAGTCTCCTTTTGAACAACTCAATGGCTTTCGCTATCATGACCACTGGCTACGCGATCTGCTCATTGCCACTTCCCTCAATGGCAGGTGACCGCGCCCTAAATCTGCTCACACAAATTGAGGTGGAACCAGTTCAATCGTTTACGGCTCAAGCTGAGAAAGTTTGTTTTGGGCAGAAAGGAGATCAGCTTGTGCGTCTAAGTATACGGTGGTGCCTGGTCTGACCTGATTGAGTTTATTGATGATGCTCTGCAGTTGGC
This sequence comes from Phormidesmis sp., assembly GCA_041742865.1. GTDB lineage: Bacteria > Cyanobacteriota > Cyanobacteriia > Phormidesmidales > Phormidesmidaceae > Phormidesmis. The sequence goes on along the minus strand of JBGTNW010000141.1, from coordinate 3,193 downwards.
TTGTGGTGGCTTCGCGGGTGGCGTAATGAGCGCTGGCAAGCAGAGAGGTTGCTTGCTCTTGGGCCTGTTCAAAAGCCCTAACCGAGTCGGTCTCGGCTGCTAGCCGAACTCTAATTTGTCCAAGATTTTGTTGGTAAATTGCCCGCATTGCCTGGGCCTCCTGATTGCTCAGTAAATCGTCTTGCGGAACGCGCTCAACTTGAGCGATCGCTTCTTCCCACAGCCGCATAATTTGTCGCCACTCCTCAGCCGTATGAGGTGGATTTTGTCCTTGTGTTGCCGCTCGCTGAGAATATTCTCTGGCGCTGCTCAGAACCATTAAGGTGCGTTCATTGCCTGTAAATAAGCCTACGGTCTCTTCAAAATCTCGCTCGAAGGCTACTAGGGTCTGTTGGGCCGTTTTCCCCGCTAAGGTTTCACCTGGAATGTTCTGAAGCTGTTCAAGCGCAGTTTGCCACAGGGCGATCACCGTCTGGCGATCGCCTGCAGTTTTAGCTTGAGCGTACTGCTGTTTAGCTGCCGTCAGCGATTGCTGCGCAACCAACAACGCATTTTGCGCATTTTTCTCTTGAAAAACCTTCGCCTTTAACCGCCCTACCTCAGCGCGAGTTGCATTGAACCGACCGCGGCTGAACTGCCAATTGTAAGAGCCGTAAGCCAAAAGAGAGCCGTCTACCCAGTCGATGGGTAAAGCATCTAGGCTCTTTTGGGCTTGTTCTACCTTTTGCTCCCCGAGGACTAAATCGGCTGGTGTTGTGGCATTATCAATTAATTGCTGAGCTTGCTCAAATGTGCTGATAGCAAGGCGATAGTGGTGATCTAGGCTGATATAGCTAGGGAGCAGCAGAAGGGGAGCCGTCGCCGCAACCGGACGCCGAATCGCCGCATAGGGTAAATTGACTAGATAAATTACACTGACGGGAATACCCAGAAGTAACCCAACGCCGATCATCGCTTTGAGAGGCGATCGCCGGTTTGCCGCCTTAGCCGGCTTGACAGCTTTTCTCGATTGGATCAGTAAGCGTTCTTCTTCTTCTATCTGCCGCTCCAATTCTGCCAAAGGGTCAAGCTGAAGCGGTACACTGGGCGCAACCGTTTGTCCGGTGGCAGGTAAGGTAGCCTTAGGGCCATTAGGGGAGGTGCGGGCGACAGAACGGTTCAGAAAGTTCAGGGAGGAGAATTTAAAGAGCGCCATGGAATGTATCTGGATTGTTGCATCCAAGATTCCCCAATTGACGAGATGAACCAATTGACGAGGTGAATTTTCCTGTCAGTTAACAAAAATGGCGCAGTTCAAAGCCAAGGCTTACTGGGAACGACGAAATCAGTATCGCCATCCTGGTATTCGACAGGATTATGTTAGTAAAACCCCTTTCCTTTGACGCACGACCAAATGCTCGAAAGGCATTATTTACACCTAGTTGTACTCTCCAGGAGTAGCTTTTTTTATAACAGTAACCTTGCCCACTTTCTTACCTGACATTCTCAGTAATTCATCCCCTGAAAATTCAAAACCAAGCCTTAGTGCTATTCGCGCAACATCATCGGCCGTTGATGTTGCAATCACCTCATTTTTAAGTGCAGGTTCAGACTGCATCTTCTTTAAAAATGCTTCAAGTTGATCTAAAGCCATACCTTAAATTCTTATTCTCGCTAGGTGATCATGTGTTAAACAAGGAAGCCGACAAATACCTTAGGCAAACTATACTACCCTATCAAAATATAGGCAATGAGTGGAACTTCTAGAGATGATCTCAGGGCTAACAGTTTCAGCACAAGGGCTATTACGCTTTTTCTACCCCCTTACTGCGCTGAACTCAGTCCGCTTGAGAGGCAATGGCCTCAGCTTAAAACGCATGAGTTAGCCGTTAGCACATTTGAGTACAAAGCTGAACTAGCTAAGGTCATCGTCAATGGCACCATTGAGCCCAGTGTTCGGGTCAGATATGGCTTAGAGCGTCTTATCCCTAATTTTGCCTAGCGGCTCCTAGCTGCTTAGTGCAGCGTTAGATCCTTTACCCCTGTGCTAATCATCCTCTAAATTATCAGGCTCATCCAAATGCTCCGAGGCTTCCTGATAGAGATTGAAAACATGGTGATCTTGCAAGCAATAGTAGACATTGCGTCCCCGCTTGCGGTAGCTCACCAGTCGACTAACCCGCAGCACCCGCAACTGATGGGATACGGCTGATACGGTCATCCCTACGGCCTTCGCCAGTTCCCCAACCTGCAATTCTCCTAGCGCCAACGCTGATAGAATCCGCCATCGGTTCGGATCCCCTAAAACCCCAAAGAACTCTGCCATACGCTGGGCTTTGTCTACGCTCAGAATCTTACCGGCAAGTGAATCTACACCCGCGCTTGGATCGGGTTTTTCATTGGGTTTTTCATTTCGAGCAGCGGCAAAATTAGTCATTCAAAGCCATGGTAGCAACAGCAGACCAATCATTCCTGTCTTTTCTGAGAGGAAATACCTAGCCAATAAAAACTTTTTAAGTAAATACTTGAATGCTTGTTCAAGTGTTATGGTAGATATATGAACAAGCGTTCAAGTATTACCTACTTTATCCTTAAAGGAGATATTCATGACTACTGTGACTCAAATGAAATGTGCCTGCGAGCAATGCCTATGTATCGTAAACACTAGTAAAGCGGTTGAAAAAGACGGGCACTACTATTGCAACAATAGCTGTGCTGAAGGGCATCCCGATGGTTCTGGCTGTGGGCATACTGGCTGCACCTGTAATGCCTAATGCCGATGACTTGGCAAACTGGCAATTGAAGACACCGACTCATATAGACAGCTCTCTTCAGGAAAATGGAAAGGGCTGTCTTTTTAGGCTGCGATCAGAAAACTCGACCATAGGGCGTCAAAAAATGGGACGGGGTTCACAAAAGACTATTTGAGCCTTATCGGGGAATTAGGTTGCTGGTAAAATAAAATTGGCTACTTCGTCCTGCCGCTTTACCTTACATATGCAGCATTGCTACCTCAAAGCCAACGGCATTCAGCTGCATTACGTCACGCAGGGAGACGGCCCGCTACTGCTTCTTCTGCATGGGTTTCCAGAGTTTTGGTATTCCTGGCGGCATCAGCTTCGCGAGTTTGGTCAGAACTACCGTGCTGTCGCGCTAGATTTGCGAGGGTATAACCTGAGCGACAAGCCGCCTGGGAAATCTGCCTACGCCTTGA
>JBGTNW010000140.1:0-35803 GCA_041742865.1 Phormidesmis sp. | reverse complement strand
TGCCGCTCAATGCCCTTAAAATTGACCGTACCTTTGTTAGTTTTGCTGAGCCGGATGTCCGCAATCGGCTGATTGCAGAATCGATTGTTGCCCTGAGTAATTTGCTGGAATTGAATGCGATCGCTGAAGGCATCGAAACCATTGAACAGCTAGAATGGCTCAAAAATCTAGGCTGTGAAGCCGGACAGGGACATTTTTTCTCACCGCCTGTCTCAGCCGAGCAGGCCAGCGCCATGCTCGAGCATCGCCGTATCTGTTGATGACTGTCTGTTGATTACCTAATGATTACCTAAAAAACTAACACAGGCACTCGTTTATAGGCAGGCGTATGTGATTTTGGATCGCTCACCCCCTTCATTAGACTATTGGCTTCGGGGTAAAACATCAGCGCTGCGCCGCGTCGGACTGCGCCACTGATGATTTCGATGTTGTTGAGTGCGCCTGCTTCACCTTGTACTGTCACGGTTTGATGGTCGCGCCACCCGCCTGCTTTAATATCGTCAGGATGCATGAGAATGCAGTGCCGATGCGGCATGCCTCGATACTTATCGGCGCTGCGATAAACAACCGTATTATGCTGAGCGTAGCTGCGCCCGGTGATGAGGGCTAATACCATCCCTTTTTGTTGGCCAAATGCATCTGGCGCTGGCAATGTGAGCTGAGGCAAGGGCGTCAACTGCATTTGAGCTTTGCCTGAAGGCGTCTTAAAAGAAGGCGAGGTAAAAATGCGTCCGTCAATCGTAAATTCTGCTTTTGTGTCATCAATTTGGCCAATTTTCTCATAGCCTGGAATTGTTTTGGCAATGAGCTGGCGCACGTAGCGAGTATCTTGCAGTTTGCGCCAATCAATCGGCACATCGTCGTGCAGTCGATGCGCTAGCTCGGCAATAAAGCTGACTTCAGCGACTAAATCAGCGTCTTTTAGATGCGTCTTACCCTCGTCATTGAGCCGCACAAAGTTGTTTCCAGATTCGACAGTGGTTTTATGCGGATTCTCGAAGCGGTTAAAGACGGGGAGAATGAGCGTATTTCGCTGGCCTAGTCCGTGGAAGTGCCCAAGGTTGGGCTTAGTGGCCAGGTAAATAACGGTATCGATTTGACTGAGGGCGCGTTTGGCTTGGCTCAAATCGGGGCTAGCGGCGTAAAGGTTGCCGCCCAAGCACAATAGCGTATCGATCTTGCCAGCATCGGCAGCTTCTATGAGCGATCGCGCATGATAGCCCGACTTCAACGCCAGCGGGCGATCCAGTAAGTTCTCTAGGGCCTTTTGCAAAGCCGGCTTCAGCTCATTTTTAACGCCCATAGAGCCAAAGCCCTGTACATTTGAATGGCCGCGAATGGGCATGACCCCTGCCCCGAGCTTGCCGATATTGCCGGTGAGCAAGGCGGTATTGGCAATGGCACAAACCCCGTCTACTCCATTCGCCTGATGCGTAATGCCCATCGCCCAAGCAAAAACCGTCCGCTTAGCTTGGCTGATGATAGTCGCTGCCCTCTCAATGTCAGCTTTAGCGATGCCGCAAGTTTCAGTAATGCTCTGCCAAGGGGTATGATTGGCTTGCGCGATGACTGATTCCCAATGATCGGTATAGCTCCGCAAAAAGCCATAGTCAACTAATTCACGCTCAATGAGAGATTTTTGAATGCCGATAAAAATGGCTAAATCACTGCCGGGAATGGGCTGAAGAAACAGATTGGCAATATCGCTACCGGGAATCAGTGACTTAACTGGAAAAGAAGGCGAACCGAATTTGACCAAGCCGACTTCTCTAACGGGATTAATCACAATAATGCTGCCCTGGCGATCGCGCAGCTTAATCAGCTCATTCATCAGCCGAGGATGGTTGGCAGGCGCATTTGAGCCAATCAGCACAACACAATCTGACTGCTTTAAGCTTTCCAAGCTCACTGTAGAGGTGCCCGATCCAAACATCGTACTGAGCCCTTCTGTAGAAGGCCGATGGCATAGATCTGAGCAGTCAGCCAAGTTGTTAGATCCTAAAGCCCGCATCATCAGCTGCAACAGATAGGCGGCCTCATTAGAAGATCGCCCCGAGCTGTAAGTTGCCACCCGCTCCGGTGGCTGGCGAAAAGCCGCTTCTACTAGGTCATACACCTCCTCCCAAGGTAATCGCTCATAGTGGGATGAGCCCGCTCTCAAAATTGCCGGAAAGCTTAAGCGTCCAAGCTGATCGGCTTCCATAGAGCTAAGCTGCTGCAATGCTTCACTAGAATGCTGTTCAAAAAAATGCGCCCGTAAGGGCGGCTGCAATTCTGCCACAATCGATTCAACACTTTTGGCGCAGCGCTGTAGCTTTTCACCCAGTTCGTTGGTAAAGCCGCCCTTTTGCCCGCCCGTACCCCAAGCACAAGATAAGCAAGCGCTCTTGTGCAACAGCGTTTTCCAAATTTGTGGCCCTTTAGGCGTCAGCGTATGCGCTGCCCAATATTCGATGACCGGTAAGCCGCCGCCCATTTCTCTACCGGAATGCGCCGCGATTTGCGCTTCATCTATTGAGTCAACTGATATTGAGTCAACTGATGAGTCAACTGGGTCGATTGGGTCAGTAGCAGCTACCAGCGATTCGTCACTATCCATAGGGTTGAGCCGGCATTAAGCCAACGTCAGACTCATAAAAATACTGCTTGATCCTAGCGAATTTGGCTGAAATAGTCACCTACCTAAACCGCCATAGGCGAGTGAGGGTTCTAATGACGGTCGGCACAACGCCTTGCCGACGAGAGCCTTGAGTTAGAATGCCGAGCGTGGTAGCGGGTCGGTTGTTGCTATTAATCACCTCTAAAGCGGTCTGCGCGATCACTTGAGTGCGAGAATTAGTTTCTCCTAGCAGCCGATTTAAAAACGGAATGGCTGGCAGGGCCTGCCTGCCTAGGTAGCCAATGGCTGCTGTCGCGAGCTCTCTCGTTTGCAGGTTACCGCCCGCTGCGACGGAGATCAACGTGGGGAGGATTAAATCGCGATCGCTGGTCAATGTCCACAGCGCATCGGCGGCGTAGAGCCGAGTAAAAGCATTGTCACTGTTTAATGCGGCCTTTAAAGCGGGCACTGAGTCAGCCTCAATCACGCCCAAACCGCTGCCTAAACTAGCTGCTTCTAAGAGACTTGCGATCGCCGCTGAGTCATTTTCTATTGCGATCGCCGGTAGTGCGTCAGCGACTGTAGCGCTGTCTATTTCATCTGGCGTCAAAGCTGGCGTCAAAGCTTGAGCGGACGGATCCGTGACCTCTGCTTCTGAGGATAGGGTGCTAGCGGCTGTAGCCTGCATCTCAGCGATATCAGATTTCAACGCCTCCGCAACCTCGATCATCGCCGTTTCACTTTCTGCTGCCGTCAATTCTCCGGTCATCTCTGCAATAGGCTCTATAACTGGCTCTATAGCCAGCGCTTCAACTGGCAAGGCAGCAGCCTGCTCTAAATCATTCTTATCCAAGATTGAGGTGACATCTAAGACGGTCTCTGTTGCTATTTCTGCTGTAGCTTCTGGAGCTGATAGTATGGCCGGCTCGGTTCGAGCAGGCATGTCTGTTTCACTTAGCTGCGCCTGTGAACTGACCTGTGAAAAGGCGGGTAGCGCAATTAGTCCCATGCTGACAGTTAAAGTCCCCGAAAAAACAAGCGCAATCCTAACAAAGCGAGCCTGGTTAACCATATCAAGATCCTGAGACTTTCCAAAAAGCTATCGTGCTTGTTAGGTTAACCAGGCAGCACTTCCAAGTTGAGACGGCTCGTGTCAGTTACTGTTTTGTCACGAATACAAAACGGTTCGGTAAACTCGCTAAGCGTATGAGTAAGCCCGAACTTGAGGCTACAGAACAAAGCGCCTATATTGTTACTTGTAAACCATTTATCGGTATGACATACCGATAGCAAAGGAGGTAAGAATAATGGCATTAGTTCGTTTTCAACCCTTCCGCGAAGTGGAAGACATTCAAAGACAGATGAACCGGCTTTTCGATGACATGATAACGCCCGCTAATCAACAGAATGGGGTTGGGCTAGCGTTTACCCCAGCGGCTGAGTTTGATGAAACTGAAGACGCCTATCATCTCAAGCTAGAAGTGCCTGGACTAGAGCCAGATGATCTCAATATTGAGGCTACTTCAGAAGCTGTTTCAATCAGCGGAGAGCGCAAGTCTGAAAGCAGAACTGAAGAGCGAGGCGCTGTTCGCACTGAGTTTCGCTACGGCAAGTTTCAGCGGGTAATGCCTTTTCCGGGTCGGATCGACCATCAAAACGTGTCGGCAGACTACAAAAATGGCGTGCTCGAGCTGAAGTTGCCCAAGGCTGAAGAAGAGAAAAACAGGATCGTCAAGGTTAGCCTAAACTAACGCCTGTAAGGCCATCATCAGCCAAGCTGATGATGGTCAATTTTATTGGGTTTCGACTCAGGGTGAGAGCCTTTAATGTCTACGCTTTGATTTAAGTTAGATCGGCCCACTTAGTAGCCAGTACGATCGCCCTCACTCACAATCCCTAATATATCTCGGTTATAGCGCTCAGCGGCGAGTAGAATTTGAATATGACGATCTGCGCAGACCTCAGAAAGATTCTTTAATGCCCGTTTGGCGACAGTCGTATCTTTGCTCATATCGGCAGCGGTGAGATCACGCTCAGCAGATAGGCTCGTAATCAAAGCGCTAAATCCTAGGCAAGCGAGACCGTAGATTAGCTGTTTTGAGAGGTAAGCGTCAGGGCGAGAAAGCTGTGGCTGCGCACCGGTCGCCGAGGGAAGGGGTGGGGTATAAAAATAGCCGCCGTGGGAATCAATTTTGCCGCTAAAAGTGGCTAATGCAAGCCGGACATAGTTCCAAAAATTGAGTGATCGCTGACCAATCGAGTAGCTCAATAGCCCCACTTTTTTCAAACCTTGACCCCGCTCTTTCGGCAGCAATTCATAATAATCTGTACAGTCAAACACGGTAAACAGTTCGGCAATAGGCTTTTGATCAGACCCCAAAATGTCTTGCTGACGATGGGTCAACGCTTTAGAAGGAAGAATATATAGATAAGACAAAAAAGAAGAGATAAATCCTTCTGATCCGTCTGATTTTACATAGGGAATTTGTTTAGGCTCAATGCCGCCTTGTGATCGCGTCTGGACATTTATCAACTGCCCCCCGTCAGCAGCAGCAGCATCAAAGTTAACAATGCCATACTGCGTCATCCGGTCTTTGGGTGCCCTATTCTCTGGCAGCGATCGCACCACCACATTGCCCAGCCGATAGCCGCCTTCGCGAGTTTTAGTTGGAAAGCTTGCATAGTTAGCGGCCGTAGAGGCCAGCTTTAGCGCCATGTCCCCTTCATTGCTAAACAAATACGTCTCCTCAAACCGCCGTAATGACGAACTCAAAAAGTTTGCCCGACCCGAAATAATCGTTTCTGCGGGAATATCCGGAGCCACTAGCACCAATCGCCCCAGCGAAAAAACATGGCCAATATTAGACGACGGCACCTTTGCTTTACTCGCCGCACCCAGATTGCCAATAGATTGTTGGTCAAACACATCTGAAAGAACGCGAACCGTATCGGTAGCGACAAAGCCACCCATGCTGTGAGCAATAAACGAGAGCTTGATCCGGCGACACACCGTTTTGTTTTCGGTTTGGTTTCCAGCTTGATTTTCGGTTTGATTCTCAGCCCAATCCTCAATAGAAGTCTGTTCTATCACTGCTTTATCAATTTGGCGAACAAGTTCTACCAGATCGGGCACGCCATAGTAAGTAGCCCGGTAAGCATCTCGTAAATAACCCACAATCCGCAGCAAAAATAGAGTTAATACGAGCGAAACAAAAATCGTTGCGACGACTAAAATGCTGACGCCCAAAAAACTGAATCCTACTGAATTAGACACATTAGCGGTAAAAGCAGCTAATACCAGAGCGCCCAACACGGCAAATGACAGCCCTAGAATTACTCTAAGGAAAATGGGTAGCGACCGTTGCGCGTAGCGAAACTTGGCGCTCAATCGATCATTGCCGCCACCTTTTATTTGCTCAGAAGGCCAGCGATAGCCAATCAAAACCAGCCCTGGAGAACGGCGATCGCAATGCCTTGTAATATGATCTCTAATTTCTTGATACCAGCCCTTTACCCCGCTACGATGCAAAGACTCTGGCGTCGCAAAATTGCCCAGCGACGTGTTATATCCATGAATTGCAATCAAAATTTCTGGCTCAGCTTGAGCACACAAAAAAGCCGCTATCCGATCAATGTTTGCCTGAGGATTTGCAATCTCTCCAATGCCATCTTCTACATTGTTAGGCGCAGTACTTCCAACAAAATAAGCTGGAAAATCGTCAGCAGTCGGCGGAATTTCTTCCACACTGAGCAGATACCGACCTTTGGCGGGTGACAGATGGTTTGAAACCTCAGACATCGCGGTACTCTCCTACAGATCAGGCTCAAGCTGCTCATCCCAAAAAGCGGCTCTATTTTATGGCATCGAGATCGCGAACGAAGCAGCCATAATAAGATTCGCTGTATTCGACTCTACCACCCGGAGCGCCTTCATCTGTACTACCTGCGGATAATAGATAAAACAGGGTCGTAAAAAGCGATCGCCCGCTTAAAGTCGTGGGTTCCAATCGATACATGAGAAAGAATGCTAGGACTGTCATTCATAGCTTAAATCCTGTACGGATATGGACTGATTTTAGTACGCAGATCTAACCTCATCAACGGCCTGTGTGCGTTTTTGTCTCTATCACCAAAGTCTATGTTTCTCCAGCTAACAAAACTCCATCGACTAAAATAGACACAGCCTTAAAAAGAGTCATGATCACCTTACGCATTGCTACGGCTAATGATCTAAACCTATTAAAATACTGGGATGAGCAGCCCCATGTCATTGCCGCAGATCCGAATGATGACTGGGAATGGGAGATAGAACTTGAGCGCAATCCAGATTGGCGAGAACAACTTATTGCCGAACTCAACGGTCGTCCGATTGGATTCATTCAAATTATTAATCCGGCTCATGAGGACAGTCACTATTGGGGTGACGACATTGACCCAAACCTTCGAGCCATTGATATTTGGATAGGAGAAGCGCCTGACTTAGGCAAAGGCTATGGGACACAGATGATGCAGCTTGCTATAGCCCGATGCTTTGCAGACTCAAATGTTACCGCTATCTTGATAGACCCGCTAGCTAGTAACATCCGTGCCCACCATTTTTACCAGCGACTTGGCTTTCAATTTGTTGAGCGCCGACAGTTCAATGACGACGATTGCTTTGTCTATTGCTTACAGCGAATCCATTGGCTTGAATTGCAGCCATTAAAAGATCGCACGCAAACAAAATCTAGTCTTGAGAACGGCTCTGTTGCATGAATATCGTTAAACCCTTACCCTGCGGAAATTCTCGTTAAATTCAGCTATCGATAGTTCCTTGACTCATAAAGCTTCCAGAACACCTAGGCAACAAAGTCCCTGAGAACACTGACCCCCCCCCTTTCCAAAAGAGAATTTGTTCTTACCCTTTCAGACCTATTCCTTTGAAGCAGTGCCTAATAGAGTAGTGCCAAATTGTGAAAAAGTTATTAATGGACAATTTTGTCAGCTAATAACTCAGAGAATAAGTCTCACCAAACAATGACTCGCTGTGAGCCCTCAAACCATGACTGTAGAGAGAGTATTTGCAAGTGCCAAGTTCTTCTATCCGACAGCAGGAGAGCCAACTCGTTTGGTGATCACAGAATCTCAAGATGCAATTGTAGTCGCTTGGCAGGTGCAGCCGGGACAAACAATTCCAGCGCATACTCATCCAGGTGGACAAGATACTTGGACTGTCTTAACCGGCAAGGGGGATTACTGCTTAGATGAATCGGGCAATACCAAGACAATTGCTATCGGCGATGTCGTCGTTGCTCACAGCGGCCAGATTCACGGCGTTTTCAACAATGGCAATGAGCCATTACGCTTTATTTCAGTAATTTCGCCTGCCAATGCAGGCTATCATCGAGCTTCCTAAGCCGATTTTTGGGATCGTTTTCTTAAGTTAAATTTCTCTTGTCAAAGCAAAAGTGCTAATCAGTACAATTGAACTATAGTTTGGATATGTTCTCTTTGAGCATGTTCGCATTATGCGTGGTTTAACGTGTTCAGGCCAAAGATCTGACCGAGAATCTGACCAGAGATCTAAATTTAAGAATTAATCTAAGGAGTTCACGATGAAGCTTATTCCTAGCCTTTCATTTAATGGCCAGTGTCGGGCAGCGTTTGATTTCTATCGGCAATGTTTGGGAGCCCAGAGCAGAGACTACATGACCTGGGGTGAATCACCCATGGCGAATGAGGTATCGCCTGAGCTACACGATAAGGTGATGCATACGTCGCTGTCAGTCGGTGACTTCGAGCTGATGGGCTCAGACAGTTCGCCCGAGCGCTATCAAAAGCCTCAAGGCTTTGCGGTGGTGATTACAATTAATGATGTGGCTAAAGCAGAACATATATTTCAGGCTTTAGCTGAAAAAGGTGAGATCCAGATGCCCATGGAAGAGACTTTTTGGGCTGCCCGCTTTGGCCTGTTAGTAGATCAGTTTGGCATTCCTTGGATGGTGAATTGCGACAACGCTACGTCGTAGACTTGGCAGATGAAGTAGGCCGACAAACTAATGCTCTCAACCCCTATCAATCTCTAAATATTGACGCTAGTCGCGTCCTAAAAAACGTATTAGGAAGCACGTATTCACATGTATTCAGAAGCACATATTCACATGTATTCAACAGAGTCACTGTACTCTGTTGAGTTGATTTCATGATATATGAGGGAGTCGAGAAATAGTAGCGTACCGGCTTGCCCTCTCCTGACGAACCATGTCATGACTAAAGCGCGATCGCACCCAAGCCCATCAAAACAAAGCCAACCCCCAATCCGTAGTCGATCAGTTCGCCAAAACTGCGTCTAAAACTGCTTCAGAAAAAACGCTAAAAAAGAGTGCCAATCAGCGTCAATTGACACTACAATGACACCAAATTTTTGATAGAACCGACTTTGATGTTTGAGCAGAACTTTCCATAATTTGGGAACTTTAGGGACTCATCAAGTTTTTTTGATTCAAACCCGCCATTGCCGGATTTGTACCCATGACCTCTACTCGAACTTCACAGCGAACCTCACAGCGAATCTCACAGCGAACCTCACAGCGAACTTCAAGGAACCCCTCAGGCCGCACCGCATCGCAAACAGCCGATGCGCCTTTGACGCTAGGAGATCGCCTTCGTCGAAAGCTCTCAGATCTGGTCTGGCCATTGGTTTGGATGGGCATTTTGACCGTTGCAGGCGGCGTTAGCCTGCGGGCGGTGTCAATCATGACCGCAAATCCGCCTTTGCCCGACTGCACTCAGCTTGCCGCGACCAGTAGCGATACCGAGCGATTACTGTGCGCTCAAGCTAGCGTCCGCTCCGGTTCGGCCCAAGCGTTGATCGAAGCCATTGAGCTAGTAGCGCCTTGGCCCACGAGCAACCCGCAATACGAAGAGGCCAATCGATTGATGAATCGATGGTCAATGGCGCTATTGAGTGAGCTTGAGCTGATGGTGCAGCGCGGTGACGTGCAGCAGGCAAAAGCGCTGGCAGGGCGCATTCCTGAACGGGTAGAGGCATATCCTCAGGTCAAAAGCGCACTGGCTACTTGGGATAAAGAATGGAACACCGGCAAAGAATTTGAAGCCGATATTTTGCAAGCTTTACAGGCTCAAAATTGGACTGGCGCTCGCCAAGAGCTTCAGAATTTTAAGATCCTAAATAGCAACTACTGGGTGCGCACTCGCTATCAGCAGCTCAAAGAAAGAATTGACCGAGAAGAAACCGCCCGCCGTCAGCTCAATCAGGCCCGATCCCTAGCGAAAACCAACAATCCACAGCAGCTAGGCAAGGCTCTGGCTATGGTCAAAGAAATTAATCTCGAAACCGCTGCCTGGAGAGACTCTGAGCCGGATGTCAATCGCTGGGCGCAAAAGGTGCTGCAATACAGCTTTCAAAAATGGGAGGAGGAAGATATTGAGGCTGCGATCGCCATTGTCCAATTTGTGCCACCCGATCTCGCCCTTACCACTGAAGCCAAAGACCTGATTAGCTTTGGTCATGCCCAGCGCCTCGCCGCGAGTCCTTACGATCAGTGGACGCCTTCTTACGCTCAAATCTACAGCCTGCTAGAAGCGATTCAAGCCGTGCAGCAGATTTCACCGACGAGCCCTTTTTACCTTCAAGCCCAAGAGAGCCTAAGCGAGTGGAAAAAAAAGCTCGATGATATGGTGCAGTTACAGTACGCCAGTACCTGGGCAAAGGTGGGGCAGCGCGGCAGCTATTTAATGGCGATCGCCGAAGCTGAAAAAATTACCCAAGAGCGCCCTCAGCGCCTACAGGCTCAAACCCTGGTTTCTCACTGGAAAAAAGAAATTCAGCGAATAGAAGATCGCCCGATTTTGACCCGCGCGGTGCAGCTAGCAACGGCTGGTGGCAAGACTAATTTACGGTTTGCGATCGCCGAAGCGGGCAAAGTTGCCCAGGGCCGTGCCCTCAGAGTCGAGGGCCAAACCTACATCGCCGAATGGGTCAACCGAATTGAAATTATTGAAGATCAGCCGATTTTGACCAAAGCGCAAAAGCTCGCGACTGGCAACGGTCTAACAGCCTTGCGATCCGCCATTACCGAAGCACAAAAAGTTGCCAAAGGCCGAGCCCTGTACGACGAAGCCCAGGCCAAAATCAAAGACTGGACAGCCGAAATTCAGACGGCGGAAGATCGCCCGATCTTGATGAGAGCTCAAAATCTAGCGGCGCGCGGTAGCCTAACGGCCGCGATTGATACCGCCGCCCAAATTGCCCCAGGGCGATCGCTCTATGGTGAAGCCCGCACCAGCATTGCCATTTGGGAAAGAGATCGCGCTTACATCTGGTCATTAGAAGCACCTGCTGAAGCAAATGCGGTCGGTGTCGATCCGGCTGATGGAACAATGAATGACACGACCATTGATCCGGCAGGTAATGAGGGGAACGTCGATGGCTATAATGACGACTACAATCAGTAACTGAAGCTGCTAACCTATCTGCTAGTGATTTAGTCATGGTTTAGCTAATTCGCCCGGTTTTCTAGGCCAGACATGAGCGATCGCCCCATTCAACGCCCTCTGCAACTAATACTGGTAGATGAAGACCCAGTTTTTCGATTGGGCTTAAAGGTTTGGCTAGAGCAGCAGCGCGATTTTGCGGTAGTGGCCGAAGCGGGCAATGCGGCTGAGGCGTTGGATTTAGTACGCAATCAAGGCTCCCTCGATCTGCTGATTCTCGACTTGGGCCTCGGCGCTCAAGATCCAGCCGCTACCCCCGGACTAACCCTTTGCCAGCAGCTCAAAACCGAGTTTCCAGACCTGCCGATTCTCGTACTCAGCGCTCAAAACGAGCCCGTTATTCAAGCCGCCGCCGAACGCATGGGCGCGGATGGCTATGGCACCCGCAGTATGTCAGTGCGGCACCTAGCTGAGCTGATTCGCAAAGTCTCCAGCGGTGAGGCCACTGATCAGGCCAGCAGTGAGGCCAGCAGTGAGGCCAGCAGCACTATAGCCTCACCCCAACTCACTCAAGTGCCCTCAGCTCAAGCGGTTGCTCCCGATCCCGTATCTTTACCAACAGCATCGCGCTATCCGCCTCAATCGCGCCCGAGATCTCCCGAATCGCGGCTCACCGATATCCCAGGGCCACTGACGGCCATGCGCATCAGTATGCGGCTCTCCGGTCAGCGGCAAATTGATCAAGAGCTATCGGTGATAGCTGCGGCTCGTCAGCAAACCAGCTCTTGGCTCAAGCAAACCATTCTCGATGGCAAAAAACGAGAGCTAAAAGCTGCCAGAAAGCTCGTGTCAGCAATTTGGCGCACGCCGCAGTTTAGCGATGCCGTCAGAGCTAATGCGGCTCGTCAGCCGGGACGCAGCGGGCTCTCTACCGGGCTTAATCGGTCGTTCGACCCGCTCAATCAGCCGCTGGGATCAGCCAGTACAGATTGGATTCGGATGGCTAGGGGATCTAGCTATAGCAACGCCGACAGAACAGCGGCCCGCTATCTAGATCGTGAGTCGTGGATGCCGAGATCTGCCGCGATCGCCAATCAGATCCAAAATGACCCCTACAATACCGTCCAGCGGCAAGCTGGCCTCGGCGATGTGCAAACCATCGTCTTTGAAAACGTCTTTGCCAAGCTCCAGCAGCCGCTTAAAAATATCAGCGAATCACCGCTCGAAATTGACATCCTGCGACCCGACAAAAAGCTAGAGCTGCTGTACCTTGTCTTGCGTCAGCTAGAGACGCTGCTCGCCGATTTACGCGCCTCACAAGTCAAGCCCGGTCAGGTATCTATGCGCGCCACTCAAGTCATTCACGACCTTTGGGACGCGGTGAACACAGAATTCTTTGGCAAGTATTACACCGTCCAGATTAGAAATACGGGGGGCACTGTCGAAGAAGAAATTGTGACTTTGCTACGACAAGAAAAATTGCTGGTACAGGCGCAAATTCTAGATCGAATTCCGCTCGTTGGCGATCTTTTTAGCCACTGGCTGTTTTCAGAGCCGATGATGATTGAGGGTTCGCGCTATGACGCTACGACCCCGCAAGCGCTAATCTACAGCGAATGCTTGCTCGAAAACCTGACCATTCAAGTCGCCAATGCGATCATGCAGCCCTTGCTCAACCGCTTGGCCGACAGCGAACCTATTAAAAAAAGCCTTTACAATACGCGGTTCATGTCTTCTAGAGAAATTGAGCGCTTTCGCAACGATCTCTCTTGGCGCTATCGATTGGATCGCCTAGTCAATGAACCCAAAGCCATTTTTGAAAGCCGCTACAACCTTTACGTACTCACTGATAATGGCATCGATACCACCGCTATCTATTCGCCGCGCCGAGCTGAATTAGACCGGCTCGGCGGCATTCCCCTAGTGGTGACGTTGGCGTTAGAAACCAGAGATGCGATCGCGCCTCGCCTGCGCACCGCCTTTTCGATTGTCGGCAGTAGCGTCGTCTACGTGCTTACCGAAGTTCTCGGTCGCGGCATTGGCCTCGTCGGTCGCGGCATTCTCAAAGGCGTCGGCAGCGCTTGGCAAGACACCAAGGGCAAACCGCGAGTCAATTATCGCTACCCGAAGCCACCTGAGCCCAGCGCTAACGTTGAAAATCCTTACGCTCAAGAGTTCAGTGAATGGGAGTAAACGGAAATAGAAAAGTTAGTCCTCTATAGCGTTTCTCACTTCGCTAGAGTACACAGGTCTCTGTGAAACCTTTACGACACAACAGGCCAAGTGAGTCGCGGCGTACGAATGCCTCCACACGCCACTATGTAGAACCCATTTGAGATCTACATTAGAGTGATAGAAACTCCGTAGTGCAGCTTCAATTTAAGTCATCATGGCCTATTCCAGCAGTCTAAGCGGTAAAGAGTGGGAAATTTTCGAGCCGCTGTTGCTACAAAGCGACGCGGGGTCGCACCGCTACTCGACCGTCTATTGGCATTACAGGCAGTGGCGAGCAGATAAAAAAAGCCCAAATGGACGACGCTGATGATGGGCGACTCTCAGTCCGTGAAGAACACTTGTACAGCGAGCGTGGTATCAAAAGGGTTTTGCTCCTATAAAATATTTGAATGGACTATGTGAACTTGCTGGAAAATGGCATAGATAGCTGGAATCGGTGGCGTGAGCGCCATCCTGACGTGCGCTGCGATTTATCCGGTCAGGACTTAAGCGAGGGCTTCTATTTTGAGGGGAATTTTAGCAACGTCAGTTTAAAGGGCGCGAAGCTGCGACGAGCCTGCTTGATTGGCGCTAATCTGCAAGGGGCAGATCTGAGCGGGAGCGATTTGAGCGATGCGTATATGGGAAATGCGGATCTATCGGGCGCTAACTTAAGCAATGCCAACTTGCGCGGTACGAACTTGAATCGCGCCGATTTGCGACGAGCAAACCTGCAAGGCACCCAAATTGTCGGGGCGAATACTTACAAGGCTATTTTTTCTGAAGCCGATAGTAATTCTGTTGCTTTATTAGATCCAGCTATTTCAACAGTTCAACCGGCGATCGCTCAGATCGCCG
Organism: Phormidesmis sp.; assembly: GCA_041742865.1. Lineage (GTDB taxonomy): Bacteria > Cyanobacteriota > Cyanobacteriia > Phormidesmidales > Phormidesmidaceae > Phormidesmis. Next base: position 21,696 of record JBGTNW010000140.1, on the reverse strand, counting down.
CTGATGATGCGAATCGCGATCGCCGCTATATTCCTAGCCATTCACTCGCTGACGAACCAGTATCTGATAAATCCATATCTGACAAACTTCCGCCTAAAGACCAAATTCGGCCTCACCCACCGACTACTCGAGTATTTTTAGCCGTGAGCGCGGTTGCTGTTTTGATGAGTTCAGCGCTGCTCCTTCTGAGTGGGCTCTTTTGGAATGGCAAAGAGCGATCGCCAATAGCCCAAGAAAGCCGACCATCATCAGCTTTGTCTAACGCTGAACCGATTGCTCAGCCCCTTGATCGATTCGCATTGGTTCAGTCTTTTGGCAGTGCTAGCCAAATTTGGGCAGTAGCCGCGCATACCCCCATGCGTCACGAGGTAGAGGCAGAGAATGCGATCGCTCACAAGGCGGTGGTGGTCTCAGGCAGTGCCAATGGTCAAATTCAAATTTGGGATAAGCAATCAGGTGCTCTTAGGCAAACGTTGGATGGCCACGAAGATGCGGTTAGATCCCTAGAAATCTCTCGCTCTGGTCGCTGGCTAGTCAGCAGTGGTGGCGATGGCATTAAGCTCTGGCAACTAGAAACCGGCTCGTTAGTGTATAGCCTTCCAGCCGCGCGATCGCCTGTTTGGTCAGTGGCGATTAGTCCCGATGAGCAAACTTTCGTCAGCGGTGATTATGACGGCCAGATTACCGTCTGGCAACTCGAGAGTGGCGCACCCATTTACAGCCTTGAGACTGGCTCTCCAGTATGGTCGGTGGCGATTACGCCCGATGGTCGTTCTTTTGTGAGTGGAAGCAGCGATCGCCTAATTCGGCAGTGGGATCTCGCCAACGGTCAGTTATTGCAGTCATTCCCCGGTCATAACGATGCCGTTCGTACAGTCGCGATTAGCTCAGATGGCCAAACCCTGGCCAGCGGCAGTTGGGACACTACTATCAAGCTATGGAGCCTAGCGACTGGCGACATCCAAGCGACGCTAAACAGCCATCAGGGTCGAGTCGTTAGTTTGGCTTTGAGTCCTGATGGCCAAACCCTCGCTAGCGGCAGTACTGACAATAGCCTCAAGCTTTGGAATTTGTCTGATCGCCAACTGATAGAGACGCTAAACACCAGTAGCGACTGGATTTTAGCGGTCACCTTTGTGCCCACGGCTTCAACTCAAACGCTGATTAGCGCTGGAAAAGACAAATCTGTGAACATATGGCAGTAATATTAAAGCGGTAAAATCAAAACATTACCTGAGCGCAGCAAGGAATAGATCGTGGGACTCACACTCATTCAGGTTGATGCCTTTACAGACCAGCCTTTTGCCGGTAATCCAGCGGCGGTGTGCGTCACCTCTGAGCCGTTAGCCGATCACCTGATGCAGGCGATCGCGCTGGAAATGAATCTCTCTGAAACAGCTTTTTTATACCCTATAGAAGGCGGCTACAGTCTGCGCTGGTTTACCCCGGCAGCAGAAGTAGATCTATGTGGTCACGCCACTTTGGCCAGTGCCCATGTACTGTGGAGCGAAGGGCATTTGAAGGCACCAGAAAAGGCCCGATTTTCGACAAAAAGCGGCTGGCTCGGCGCTGAGAAAAAAGGTGACTGGATTGAACTGGACTTTCCGGCTCAACCCGTGCGAGTCGTTGCCCATGTGCCGCCTCAGCTAGTGGTCTCGCTCTGCTGTGGCGGCACCATTCGCACGGTGGCTAAAAACGACGTCAATTACCTGGTCGAAATTCAGTCTGAAAAGGCGCTGCGATCGCTACAGCCAGATTTCGAGGCGGTAAAAAAGCTACCCGTGCAAGGCATCATTGCCACCGCTGTTGCCGACAATGATCAATATGATTTTGTCAGTCGCTACTTTGCACCAGCAGTGGGCATTAATGAAGATCCGGTGACCGGTTCGGCCCATGCTTCACTAGCGCCCTACTGGCAAGAGAAGCTAGGTAAGTCACAAATGTTGGCGCAGCAAATTTCGGCGCGCGGCGGTGTGGTGCAGGTGCAGTGTGCGCTAGAAAATAGCAATACGGCTGCAACAACAGCAAACAACAGAATCAAAATTAGCGGGCAATCGGTGACGGTATTTAAAGGGAATCTGTTGGCTGATGGACAAGTGCTGAGGGGTTAAGCTATTGCCTCCGCTTCCACCTCAATCAGCATATCTGCATCGATTAGCGCCTTCACTTCCACCATGCTAGTCACGGGCGGGTGAGCGCCAAAGTACTCCTGATGCGCCCTGCCAAAAGCTTCCCACTGGCTGATGTCAGTCACATACATGCGCGTTCGCACCACCTGATGCAAATCCGAATCCATCGCTTTAAGCGTGGTTTGAATAGTCTTAAAGCACTGACAGGCTTGGGCATAGGCATCACCGGGCGCAACTGTGTTACCACAACCATCCACCGGCGCAGTGCCTGAAAGATAAATCAGATTACCCGCTCGAAGAGCCCGACAGTAGCCGACTTTGGGCTCCCACTGGGTATCTGTAAAGTAGCGCTGAATCATGATTGGTTCCGGTAGTTTGTAATCAACACTTCTTTGATCTTTCCCCTTTTCGCTGATTTGGAATTAATGGTGCGCGAGGCATCGACAAAGGTAATATTAAAGGCTTTGTAAAGATCTAATATGAGCGGTGCGTTTGAGTTAGATACCATGAACTTAACGCCTTGCTGGTCTAGGCTTTCGCAAAGCTGAGCGAGTTTTTTTTGCATGGCGCTGTCAAAACCTTCCTTGGTGTAGCTCGTGAAATCCGAAGTCTCACTGATCGGCGCATAAGGTGGATCAAAGTAGACAAAATCGTTTTTTTTAACGTTGTGTTCAATGGCTGTAAATTCAGCCTGGGTAATTTGAGTGGGTTTGAGCGCTTGGCTACAGGCTAACAGATTTTTTTCGTCTAAAATTTTAGGATTGCGATATCGACCGATAGGCACATTAAATTGACCGGCTGCATTCACCCGATAAAGGCCGTTAAAGCAAGTTTTGTTCAGATACAAAAGGCGGCTTGCTCGTTTCGTACAGGGCCATTGAGCAAACTCGGTACGGCGATCCGCATTGCGCAGATTGTAGTAATAGTCTTTTTCGTAAATATGCTGTGAGAGATCTTTAATGAGGCCATCAATATCATCTCTGACGACCTTGTAGCAGTTGATGAGCTCAGGGTTAATGTCAGAGATAAACGCTCGCTGTGGCTGAAGCCGAAAGAACAACGCACCGCCGCCAATGAACGGCTCGAAGTATCGCTCAAACTGTTTTGGGGCTTGCTCGATTAAGTGAGGCAAAAGCTGAGTTTTACCGCCGACCCATTTTAGGAAAGGCTTACAAGCTATTTTAAAGGCGTTTTCGTAAGCGCAGGCATCATGAGGTGGATAAGTGCCCCAAGCATGAGCGGCTATTGGCGTGGGCACCGGGGTTTTGGTCATGATTAAAACTGGGCTAATCGCAGGAAGAATATCCCTTGCGGTAGGATAGAGGGAGTGAGTTTGTGGGTGTCACATCTGAACATCTAGCACTCTACATTGGCACTTTGGGATTGGCACTTTTGGGGCACCTTGGGATTATGGAAGAATTTTTTAGTAATGTTTCTCGCTACCCTCGCTATCTTATTAGCTTTTCGCTAGGGATTTTCTACAATGCGATTGAGCCTTTACTGCCGCTTTTAAAGAATCCTTGGACAGCGATCGCGCTTATTAGCGCCCTCATTTCTGCCTTTGTCGGCCTCACCTTCACCCTCAAGGCCATGTTGGGCGTTGCCTAGCGGCTCTATCTGTAAGGCTTCAAAACATGAAGCTTCAAAACATAAAGCTTCAAAACATAAAGTCTCAAATACCCCAAGTTTACTCAACGTTACTTCACCTCCTAATTATCATGGCTACAAGCAGACGAGTCGCGCGAGTTTCTGCCTCTATTAAGCGCGAAGTGAGCCAAATGCTCATCAACGGCATCAAAGATGATCGGGTAGGCGCAGGCATGGTCAGCATTACCGATGTCGATGTCGCTGGTGATTTGCAGCATGCCAAGATCTTTGTCAGTATCTACGGTACCGATGAGGCCAAAGCTGAGACGATGGAAGGGCTTAAGGCCGCTCAGAGCTATGTGCGCCGAGAGCTAGGGCAGCGCATGAGCTTACGGCGTACGCCAGAAGTGACCTTTCAAGAAGACCGCTCGTTTGATTTGGCAACAAATGTGCTGAACGTACTGAATCAAATTACGGCTGAGCGCCAAGCGGGCGATTCCATTGATGCACAGGATTTGGGTGACGAAGATACCGTGTAAGATTTCTGTTGAAAACCAGCAGAAATTACGCTAAATTCTGTGACCCATTGGACGGAATTAAATGAAATTGAATGAAACCGAATGGAATCGAGCTGGGATGAGCGCCCGCCAATGCTAGCTGAGCGCCTACCGAGCCCTGAGCGTCTGAGTCTGCGTGAGCAAGTTGCCCAGATGATAGTCGTGCGCACTACAGGGCATTTATTCGATCATGAAGTGGAATACCCACAGTGGGAGGCCACCTATTCAGCGTTAGAAAAATACCTGGATCTCGGCGTGGGCGGCGTGATTTTGCTAGGCGGCAGTGCGGCAGAGGTGGGGGTGCGCACGCAGCACTTGCAGTCGCTGGCAAAATACCCCTTGCTGATCGCGGCGGATATTGAAGAAGGGGTAGGACAGCGCTTTAGTGGGGCGACCTGGTTTGCCCCGCCGATGGCTTTAGGCGACATTGCGCAGCGAGATCTGCCGCTGGCTCTGGAGTTGGCGAAAAACATGGGGGCAAGTATTGCCCAAGAGGCGGTTGCAATTGGCCTCAACTGGCTGCTAGCGCCGGTTGTAGATGTGAATAATAACCGGGATAACCCAGTGATTAACGTGCGCGCTTTCGGCGAGACTGCCGGGATCGTCGCGCAGCTGACCAGCGCTTTTATCGCAGGGACTCAAGCGTTTCCGGTGCTGACGTGCGCCAAGCATTTTCCGGGTCACGGTGATACCGCTACGGATTCTCACTTGAGCTTGCCCGTTCTCAACCATAGCTTTGAGCGGCTGCGTAAGCGGGAATTGGTGCCGTTTGTCGGGGCCATAGCGGCGGGTGTAGACAGCATTATGACTGCGCATCTGCAAATTCCTAGCCTAGATCCGGACTATCCAGCGACGTTATCTCAGCTGACGCTGAGCGGCTTGCTCCGCCGGGATCTGGCCTTTGAAGGGCTGATTGTGACGGATGCGCTAGTGATGGATGCGATCGCCCAGCAGTACGGCCCCGCAGAAGCCGCTGTGCTAGCCGTTGCCGCTGGGGCTGATATTTTGCTGATGCCTGCCGACGTGGAAGGTGCGATCACCGCTATCTGCACGGCCGTTGAAACGGGGCAAATTGCCGCAGCGAGCATTTTGCGAGCCGTCGAGCGGATTTGGCGAGCCAAGCACAAAATCGCCGATTTACCCGTGACCGATTCCTTTTCGCAGCACGCTTGGCAACAGCAGGCCGTGCCCCCCATTCAGCTAGAGCAAGTAGCCACAGAGCCGACGAGAGCGTTAGCTGCGCAGATTTTACGGGCATCCCAGCAGATCAGCCATCTGCCGGTTCACAGCCTGAGTCAGGCCATTAGTGAGCCGCTGTTGCCCGCTCAGAACTTAATTTTGGTCGATGATCTGCTGCACTGCCCGTTTTTAGATAGAACTGCGCCAGCAGTGACCCTGCCCACGGGTCTGGGCTATCGCCTGACGCTAGTTGATAGTCGCAGCACCGAGGCGATGACGCTAAATCGCGACATGATGACTTTATTGCAGCTTTTTATTCGCGGCAATCCGTTTCGCAGTGGTCAGGGCCTAAGCGCTCACGCCCGCCGTTACCTTCAAGCCCTTGGCCCCAGTCTGCAAGCGATTGTGATCTATGGCAGTCCGTATGTATGGCAGCAGATTCAGCCGCTGCTGCCCGCCAAAACGCCCAGTGTGTTTAGCTACGGGCAAATGAAAATGGCCCAAGCGATCGCGCTACGACCATTGCTCACCCCGGAAACTAGCCTTTCTGAAGCCAACCGCCTAGAGATTAGCCAGACGCTAGCAGGTAGCGTAGATACAACCTTCACCGACTGATCTTAATCGAGTTGATCTTGATCGAGCTAATCTTGATTAATTTAAGTCTTCGCCGATGGTGAGGTCGTACCAGATAATCTACATGCCCATAATGGCATAGCCAGAATCGACGTAAATCACCTGCCCAGTGATGCCGCTAGCGAGATCGCTGCATAAAAACGCCGCCGTATTACCGACCTCTGTTTGGGTCACAGTGCGGCGCAAAGGGGCAATTTCTTCCACATGGTGAATCATGTCCAAAATGCCGCCGACAGCAGATGAGGCCAAGGTGCGGATAGGCCCCGCCGAAATGCCGTTGACGCGAATATTTTGCGGCCCCAAATCAGCGGCCAAATAGCGCACATTCATCTCTAGTGCGGCTTTGGCAATACCCATAACATTGTAGTTAGGGATCACTCGAACCCCGCCCAAGTAGGTCAGCGTCACGATATTGCCGCCCTCGGGCATCAAAGCTTTGGCTCCTTGCGCTAGCCGCACCAGCGAATAAGCGCTCACGCTCAGCGCAAGGTCAAACCCGGCTCTAGAGGTATCGCTAAAGCTGCCAGTGAGATCGTCGCGATTGGCAAAGGCCAAGCAGTGGATCAAGATATCGAAGGTGCCCCACTTTGCTTTAACGGTATTGAATAGCTCGTCTACCTGCGCATCATCTTGGACATTGCAGGGCAAAAATAGGCTCGGTTCGAGTGGTTCGGTGAGCGATCGCACCTTACTCTCAGCCCTGCCCTTATCATCCGGCAAGTAGGTCACCCCAATGTCAGCGCCCGCTTGATGCAGTTGCTGAGCAATCCCCCAAGCAATCGAGCGATTGTTGGCAATCCCGGTGACAAGGGCCTTTTTTCCAGTCAGATCTAGCATGAATCTTTCGCTTACTTGCTTGAGCGTGCCTTAGCAGCATACTGAAAAAAGGGAATCACAAGATAGCCTCAAATCATTTGCTTTTTGGCTCGGCGGATTTCTAAATCCTTTTGCGCTTTCTCTCATGAGTGCCCCGACCATAGCGCCATTAAAACTACGTGTAATTGAGCATTTTCACTGTAACTTAGTAGCAGACAATACAAAATGCTGATCTGACCATACGCTTTAGTAGTGACAGGTCGAGTTAGCATCTCATAACATTAATACCTATGACTCTAGATACCTGAATAGATATCGACACGGACTTCCAAAACGTGATAGTTCTACTCTCAGCGCAGCCGCTAACTCCTGCCCTTAAGCCCCTTTTCGGTTTTATTCGGTTTTACAAGTTATGATCGCAGCCGCCATTTCCACCAAGCCCATTGCAGATCTGTTTCGTTCATTAGCAGGCAGTGGGCTGCCACCCGTGGTTGAGTCTTATGAACGTAATAAAACTATTTTTTTCCCAGGCGATCCCGCAGAGCGGGTTTACTTTTTGACCAAAGGCGCAGTCAAGCTCTCACGCGTATACGAAGCGGGTGAAGAGATTACGGTGGCCTTGCTGCGTGAAAACAGCGTATTCGGCGTACTTTCTCTGCTCACTGGCGACCGATCAGACCGGTTTTATCATGCCGTTGCCTTTACGCCGGTAGAGTTGCTCTCGCTGCAAGGTGAACAGGTCTCTCAAGCCCTCAAAGAGTACCCGGAGCTGTCAGTACTAATGCTGCGGGGGCTAGCGTCGCGCATTTTGCAGACAGAAATGATGATCGAAACGCTGGCCCATCGAGATATGGGGTCGCGGCTCGTGAGTTTTTTACTCATTTTGTGCCGTGACTTTGGGCTCCCCGGTAGCGGCGGCATCACGGTCGATTTAAAGCTTTCTCATCAGGCTATTGCCGAAGCGATTGGCTCAACTCGCGTTACAGTGACCCGTTTGCTAGGCGATCTGCGTGAAAAAGACATGATCTCTATCCACAAAAAGAAAATCACGGTACATGATCCGGTGACGCTCTCTCAGCAGTTTACCTAGCCGTTTACCGAGGCAGTTTACCGAGATAATCGATCCCCGCAACACTCCATCCACTGGTCAAAGTCATCTCATAACCGGTGTTGTTATATTCTGGGGAATGGGCATCGGCTTTCGCGGTAAAAAATGACTGGATTTGTATTACTTTTTGCGGTGGCCTGCTTAGGGGGTGTGATTGCGACGGTGGGCGATCGCATTGGCATGAAGGTCGGCAAATCCCGCCTTAGCCTATTCAACCTGAGGCCCCGGCAAACGGCGACGCTGGTGAGCGTGGCAACGGGTATGCTGACGTCTTTTTCGACCCTGATGCTGATGATTGCTTTAGATGGTCAGCTGCGTAAAGGGCTGTTTCAGCTGGACGATATTCAGCAGGAACTCGCCGAAGCTCAGACCGATTTGGAATTAACTCAGGCTGAAAAAGACGACGTAGAAACCACGCTTGAAAACTCGATTAGGCTCCAAGAAGAGGCCCAGTCTCGTTTGTTAGAAATTAACGACTCGCTGCAAATAGCTGTCGCTCGCGAAGAAGAAACCCTCAATAACCTGCTCGATACTCAGTCTCAGCTAGATGATGTCTCACAGCAGGCCAGCAGCTTGCGCGACGAAATTACTAACTTGCGCGATGAGCGTCAGAGGCTGGTTGAAGCGCAGGCCAGGGTGCGGGCTCAAATTGCCCAGCGCGATCAAGAAATTGCCCAGCGTAACCGCGACATTGAGCAGCGCAACAATGAAATTGCTCAGCGTGACCAAGAGCTCGCGGATCGCAACGCAGAACTCAGCGATCGCGCCAGCCAAATTGCTCAGCGCGATCGAGAAATTGCCGAACGCGAAAGCCGCCTCGCCTCACTTCAGACTGAGCAGGCTTTTTTAACCAAAGAAATCGCTCGCCTCGAAGCTGAATTTCAGGGGCTGCGGTTAGGGAATGTAGCCATTGGTCGCAACGAAACTTTAGCGCTGACCATCACCCGCGCCGACTCGGTTGCCAATGCTCAAAGGGCCGTTAATGACGCATTAGCAACGGCCAACCGGTTCGCCGTGCAGACCGTGCTGCCAGGGATAGACCCAGTAGATGCGATCGCTATCCGGGTAGATCCTGAAGTTGTCAGGCAAATCGTGCAATCGATTACCGACAGCCAAAACTACGTGATTAGAGTCTCTTCCGCCGCCAACTACATCGTGGGTGAGCCCTGCGTCAATGCTGCTGTGAATCAAGGCAGCGAACCCTGCTTACAGGTCAACATTGACTTTTCGCGCAACGAAGTCCGCTTTCAGCCCGGTGACGTGCTAGCAACCACCCAAATGGGCGGCGCTAACAACAGCAACGAAGCACTCATCGAACGGCTCAACCTATTGCGCACCACCGCCGAATTTCAAGCCCGCCGCAACGGCATCATTCGCTATCAGCCAATCATTGCCAACGGCCTATCAGATCCTATTTTAGAATTTTTGGGCCAAGTTCAAAACTACGGCGCACCGCTAGAAGTTAGAGCAGTTGCTAATCAGCCTATTTTGACCACCGGCCCCGTGTACCTTGATCTAATTGCCGTGCAAAACAATCAGGTGATTTTCCGCACCCGCGGCGGCGCTTCTTAATACAGCGCAACAAAACCATGCAAATTATGCCCTGACGGCTCACAATACATCACAAAAAGTCAGTTAAGGGCACAAACATTCCAGCAAATCTGACAAAATCTTTCGGATAGTTACCAGATGCGCAAAAGCTAAGTAAATCTATTATTTAGTGGCTAAAATAAGTCCAAAGTTTTAGACCTTCTGTTTTAGACCCTCTCCTCAATCACAAGTCGGAGCTTCCTTATGAAATTTGAAGACATCTATCAATTTTTTGAAGATCCGCCGCCGGTCTATCTCAACAAAGAGCTAGCCGTTTGCTATGTACTTTCTGTTTTAGTGCGGCATGACTCCTACGGCACTGAGCTAATTCAGGCCATTGAGCACGACTATCCGAGCTACCGCTTGTCTGACACGGTGCTCTACAGCGCCCTAAAGTTTTTGGAAAATCAGGCTGCCATTATTGGCTACTGGAAAAAAGTCGAAGGCCGAGGTCGGCCTCGGCGAATGTATCGGCTGCGTCCTGACTGGCAAATGAAAGCTCGCGAGCTAGCTGAACTCTGGCAGCGCTACATGGTAAGGCAGCAAAAGCTACCGCCGCAGACAGCTTTTGCCAACAGTGTGCCGATGCAGCCCGCTAGCCGTCGTCCAGTCTCAGCTAAAATAACGTATGCAGGCTCTTAACGAGCGGACTTTTACGGCAGATAAACGCACTGGAAAACGCTGGCAAGCATTCAGTAGATTGCCAGCAGCAGAATCGCTAAATTGACTGCCAGACTGACTGCTAAACTGATAGACAACGTTCAAGGTTTCGACTTTGAACGCTGCTTTTTATCTGAAGTGCTTTGCTTTTTGACGATCCAACCCGCGCCTCCACGCTGTTACTGACTGGCCTAATGGTAATTGGGCTAGGCTTTTTTATTCGAGCCTCTACCAAAGATCGCATTGAAATCGCCCGATTTGCCTCTAAGCAGAGCCCCGAGTCTTTAGAGCAGGCAGTCATGAAGTACTTTCGCGCTCGGGCGTATCAGCCTGAGACGATTTTGCCGGAAGGCTTAGCGACCAACGCAAGTGTGCCAGCTTCAATCCAGCAAACTAACCGGCCAACTAAGCTAGTTGGCATGGTTAGTCCCAGCGTTTTTATGGCAATTTTTCTATCGGCGCTAGCAGCCGTTGGCTTTGGATGTCTAGCGCTGATTATGGTAACGCTTTTCCCGACTTGGGGAAACGGTTTATTTGGTTTAACGCTAGCCTCTCCCTTAGCGGGTGTGTTCTACTGGCGTAAGTCTAGCCGCCGTGAAACTGTCATCCTCAAAATTGAATCCATCGACTCTATTCAACCTATCCCAAAGACAAGTCCAAAAGCAGATCTAGATATCGAAATTGATGCTGCGTACGCTCAAGGATTTTTGTCTCAAATGAGTATTCAAGGTCATCGGGATGAGATTGCCGCTTTGTACAATGCGTTTTCTCAGCCCGAGATTAAGGCGTGGGCGGGCTTAGAAAAGCGAGAGCCCTAAAAACAAACTAAAAAAAAGTAGGAAGATTCTGATGACTCAGTGCCTTCCTACTCTTTAAAGTTGCCTTATTTTAAGGGGGTTTCTTTGACAAGAGACTCTTGATGGCGCTGATGATGGCCTTGAACCATGTCCAAGCCGAAATCTTGAGTGTCTTCACTAGAAAGTAGAAAGACTACATTTCTGGATGGAGATGAGGCTTAGTTAGAAACCACTAGATCTTCTTCTTCTTCTTCAGTCATGAGTAAGCGAAGACTCGGAAAAAGAAAGTGATTTTCTTCTACGTATTGTGCGCCGAATAAACCCTTCTCGGCCCAGAAGTAACGATCAGTGGTATGCTCGTTACGCTTAACTAGCAATAGTGCCGGGGGGCAAATACCCTCCGCGTGAATGTAGTTGCGTGCTGCGGTTACGGGTTTTTCTTCCCCACTCTCAATGCTAAATTGAGGGACTGCTTCTAAAATACGACGCCCTTCTAAACGACGGCGGCTTTTGCGCTTGCGTCTTCGTGCCAAATTTCCTACCTCTTTTTATCTCAAGTTATCTCAGTTTAATCTCAAGTTATCTCATGATGTCTTATTGCTAGACTAATACCGACTGGTATCGACTGGCTCAATGGAGCGTCTCCAATGCACTGGCTCGATGTAATCAGTGTACTCAATCTAACTACTCAATGTAACAGTCGCTACAAACTAGCTTAGACCCTGCAAAATATAGCAGGTACAACTTAAAATTTCAAGCCGGTTCAAAGGCCCCCCTGGGGTTTATGCTAGATCCTTGAACCGTAGACGCTGACAGCACCATGTGCGGCTCAAGGATTTTGATATCTTCGAAAGTTCAGTAATAAAAATAAAAAACTCGTAAGAAACTTTATATTTGGTTGCCTTGCTGGCGGGTTATGAGCGCGATCGCTAGTCCTGAATTTATCTCGCTTTGTCAAATTCAGCTCAAGCTGCTGAGTCAGTCTATTGTGGGCTCTTCTGTGGCGCTTTACTTGGCGGATGTAACGCATGTGCACCGTCCGAGTGCTAGATCAGGCGGTCATCGGCGCGATGATCGCAGCGATCTAGACGATCAGTGTACTGAACCAGAACCAGAGCCGAATGAGCAGTCAAACTTTGTACCCGTTGTAAGCTATCCGGAACCCGTCGATAGCTGGATTGAAAATTTTGCGCGGGCAACTTCGTGGGCGAGTGTCAGTCCGCTAGCATTATTGCCTGGAAGCACTGATTCATCTGAGTTTGCTACAGATGAATCTTATCCTACTAGGGCCGCGTTTTCTTCATCTGACGAAACAACCGCCGCATTTGAATGGCCTGAGCGATTGCATCCTGATCAGCAGCTGGTTGTGCCGCTCGTCTATTCTGAAGTGGTGGTGGGCCTATTGGTGGGGGTCAAAGGCTTAGCGATCGCATCAGCGCCGATCCGCGTCTGGGACGCTGAGGAGCAGCTGCATGTTGAGACGGTAGCTGAATCATTGGCAGCAGCCTGTGTGCTAGAGCGACGCAATCAGTGGCTACAAGCGCAGCTAGCGCATAAGCAGGGTTTGCAAAGTCGCCAATCAGAAGTATTTCATAATCTGCTGCATCAGTTTCGCAATCCGCTGACGGCAGTTTCAACCTTTTCTCAACTGCTGGTAAAGCGGCTAGAGCCTGAAGATACAAACCGGCCTGTAGCGACGGGCATTGTCAGAGAGAGTAAGCGCTTAAGAGAGCTGGTGACTCATTTTGATGAGGCAGTAGCCGTTGGCGATGCCGGTTGGCAGGGTGAAGAGCGGCTGATGCCTTTGCTGCCAGCGGCGCAGGCGGTGTTGTCGGCACCTTCTGAACAGGGGGGCAAAAGGCGAGAAGCGGGTTCGCGAGCATCCGATTCACTCGGTCATACGCTGAGCTTATCGGCTCAGTACATTCCAGAGATTGTGGAACCGATTTTGGCGGTTGCTGACATTGTGGCGAAAGAAAAGGGCATTGATTTACAGGTAAGCGTAGCAGCAGATACGCCTTTGGTTTGGGGCGAGGCAGAAGCGTTGGGCGAGGTGATTAGCAATTTAGTGGATAATGCGGTGAAATATTCGCCGGTAGGGGCTCAGGTTTGGGTGCAAACGGGGGTGAGTCGGGCCAGTCATCAGCTTGAGGATAAGGCTCACTATCAGGGTATTGTGGTCGGCGATACGGGGCCGGGAATCCCGCCGGATGATTTAACACGGTTGTTTGAGCGTAACTATCGGGGGGTGCAGAGCCAAGGAGATATTCCAGGCACTGGGCTGGGATTGGCGATCGCCCAGGCCCTAGTTCAAGACATGCGAGGCTCAATTGAAGTCATTAGCCCTGCTAGGCACACGCCTTGGACGCCGCGTGCAAGGCTGGCCTCTGGTCGTTTATCTAACCGTCTATCGGATTATCTAGATCAGGCCGCAGTTGGCCCAGGGACTGTATTTGTCGTGTGGTTGCTAGAAGTCGAGCGGTAAGATACAGCAGCGATTGGCGGCTATGGGGTGAGGCGGTTGAGCGGAGGCTATCAAGCGATAGATTTTGGTTAATTTAGGATTTTGGTCGATCGCCTGAGGCCCGCACTGACATGACCTTGCGCAGCAGATCAAACCAAAAGCTAGCGCCCATCGACAAGGCGATCGCGGTAACTATCCAGCCCAAAAACCGCAGCGGAATAAAGGGCACTGGCCAGTCGGCCTGGGCAGCTCTTTGCGCAGCGATCACAGCTTCTGTACGGCCAATCGGCAGCGGATACTCAGCCAACGCCTCTTCTACAGCGTTGCCAATAGAGCGCAAGTTGCCACCGACTCGATTAGAAATACCTTCATTAGAAATACCTTCAATAGAAGGATCTTCTGATAGCTGCTGAGGAGTCGTAATCGCCTGAATTTCAATGCGCTCAGCAGTTTGAACAATGCTGCTGCGAATGGCCGAATCGGTGCTCAGCCGCTGAAACATGTAAAACGTGTCGGCATTGAGGGTGAAAGCTATTGCCAGCCCAATCATCAGCCCAACGCCTCTGACATTGCGGCGATAGACACCGCTAGCTCGTTCCATACCGTGATTGAACCAAGTTTCGACTTCGGTGTGGAGCTGCTGTAATTCGGTTTCGGTGGTTTTGCCTGCGGCTCGAACTCGCGCCTCTGCTCTCCGGCTTAAAGCGGCTAGGCTAGCGCGCAAACTGGGGGGAATGGTCTCTGACTGCAGGGTTTCAAAGGCTTGCCAAATCGCGCCGCCCTCGCGCTGGGCCAAGGCCGCTAATTCGGCATAGATTGGGCTATTGGGGTCGAGCAAGGCTGCCAAATCGCTCAAGCTAGGCTGAAGTCGAGCGATCAGCACAGCCGTTTGGGGCGTGGTTTGGGGGGGAGTAGCTTGAGGAGGCGTGAGGTCTGAGCCAGTGCCAGTTCCGAGGGCGCTGCGTAAGTATCCTACTCGGCTGATAAAAGAGCGAATGATCGCAACATTGGACGCTTGCTCAGAGTCGGCTTCAATCGCTGAACTCGCCTGCGCCATTGTTTCAGCAGCTTGCGTTTCAAACGCCTGTAACAGACTAGCCACTTGATTTAGTGCAGTTTCAAGCGTAAGGCGACGGGCGCTTAGATCGCTTGAAACCTGAGTGATCGCCTGATCGAAATAAGTCATTTCGGCCAACAGTAAATCCTCGGCGCGGCAGCGGGCTTGCAGCTCGCCGACCATATTGTGCAGCGGCAAAGCAATCTCAGCTGTGACAAACTCAGTAAAGCGCGATCGCCCTAAAAGCCACTGAAAATCTGCCAGATTTAGCTGCTCAATCAGGCTAGTGGCAAATGCCTGCGCCGGAATATACGATGGCCCGCTGGTTTGGTTGCCAAACACATTTCGGCTAAAGGTCAGTGTTCTGTACAGCGACCCAGCGATATGAACCAGGCTTCTAAACGCTCCGTCAAGGCGACCTTGTGCTTCGTAATTAAGATCCACAATCAGCGGACTCGAATAGAGGCTATCGACAAAATCATTTGCATGGCTGCTAGCTTTTCCTCTGGTCTGGCCAACAATCTCTCCGGCCAATAGCTGCCTAATAGAGCGCTTGAGATGCTCGGCGCGCCATTGAAACAGCGCGCTCAAAATCTCTTGAATCTCGCTAGCTATTAAGCTCAGTGTTAAATATACAAAGATTAGTCCGATAGCAATTTCTAAGACAATCGGCAAACTCATAATCCAAGACGGTAAAGAAGGTCAAATTGGGCTATACCGTATCACCTAAACAGCAAGAAAATATCGCTCAAAAAAATAAATCCGACTGTTCGCAGCACAGTTGGATCAGGAAACTATTGTTTTTTTACCCATTGTTTGGGGAGGCTTCTAGCGGACGCTTGCGGGTATTGTGATTTGTTTCCGTTCCTGTGACTACTCTTCTTCTTGGCTTTCATCATGGCTGTCGAGCTGAGTTAGGCGAATGTGCTTACGGCCTAAGGAAATTTCAAACTCATCACCGGGCTGAAGGCCCATTTGCTTAGTGTAGGCAGAGCCAATCAGTAAGTTGCCATTTGACTGCACCGTAATCCGATAGCTAGCACTGCGTCCGCCGCGACCATTTCCACTTTGCGTACTGTCAATTTGAATGCCCTCAGCCTCGACGAGCGCATTGAGGAATTTCATCATATTGACGCGGATAACCCCTTTTTTAGTAACGGTGTAGTATCCACAAGTCTTAGCCTTTTCTTCTCTACTTAAGTGCTCTAGTTCTTTTACCTTCTTAAGCAGTGCTTTGCCCGTAAGGGCATCAATACTAGAATCGTTAACCATTCACTCGACTCGCTAGACCAACAAAGTGCATATAGAAAAGGTGTTAAAGGGATGCTTGTAGGCTGATACGAAAACGCCCACGGGACGATCTAGACGATTTATATAAGCTATGTGAGGATATTTATTTTCCAGATGGCTTAATCCTTAGTGACTTAATTCTCTAGTGGCTCAATCCTTGGCGGCTTAACCCTTGGTGGCTTAGTTATATACCCTGATCCTCTGAGGTATAAAGACTTACTATCAAGTCATGGATTGTATTATGAAAGCACAATTCTAAACTAGAGTAAACAGCTTATAAAAAATGCTGACAGCGCGAATGAAAAGAGCCCGGTTTATTGACATTATCAAGCATAAAACATCCTAGTTTTTTTACTACATCGCCTGAATAATTTCAGAATCTTTTAGAGCTAATTTTAGATCTCACTATTAAAAGTTAAAGAGTTATGTTTGAAGTACGAACAAAACCTTGATTTATGAAGCTCACTACTCGCGGACACTACAGTGTCAAAGCACTTTTAGATCTCAGCTTACAGCCAGCTGGAACTGTCTCTTCAGTCAGCGCGATCGCCCAACGTCAGCACTTGCCTGCACCCTATTTAGAAAAGCTTTTGATTGATCTGCGGCGATCGCACCTCGTCAGCTCAGTCCGTGGCGCTCACGGCGGCTATCAGCTCGCCCAACCGCTTACCCAAATCTCTCTGGGCCAAATTTTAGAAGCCGTCGGTGAATCGGCTAGCACGCTTGCCATTGCTTTTGATCCACTCGCTTCTGACCAGGCTGGAGACTGGGTGACCTCGATGCTGTGGCAAAGGCTGCACCAAAAACTCACAGAAGCCTTTTACAGCATTACGTTAGAGGATCTGTATTACGATGCCCGAAGCTGGCAGGCTGCTCAAGGGGAAGAAGCGAGCTGTGTGGTTTGAATCCGTATCTTCTGCATCTTTTGAGTCTATCCCTGCCGCGATCGCTATCCTGATTGCCGCCGCGACTCTCGATTTTATCGTCGGCGATCCTTGGCACTGGCCCCATCCGGTGCAGGCGATGGGAAAAGTCATTAGCGCCTATTGCAACAGTCAGTGGTTAGTGGGGCTAAAGCCGACTGCTATACGGCTTGCAGGCATCGGGTTAGCGGCGCTGCTAGTGGGCGGCAGCGGGCTGCTGACAGGGACGATTTTGCGCGCCTTGGGATGGGTTTTGCCGGGATTAAAGTGGCTGGCAGCAGTGATATTGCTGGCCAGTTGTCTGGCGGGCCGCAGCCTTCGGCGGGCCGCTGAAGAGGTGCTGGAGCCTTTGGGCGCAGATGATCTAGCGCTAGCGAGAGAGCGGCTAGCGCTGTATGTGGGCCGGGATACGCAGCAGCTAACGGCAGCCGAAATCAACCGCGCCGTGCTAGAGACCGTGAGCGAAAATGCGATCGATGGTGTTTTCGCGCCCTTGTTTTATTTCATTGCGGGGGCCGTTGTAGGGACGCTTTGGGAGAGCTCTGGTGAGATGATAGGTGCTGGAATTGGCCCTGGAATGGGCGCTGAGGTTGGCGTGGGCATGGCGATCGCCTACAAAGCCGCCAGCACCCTAGACTCAATGGTTGGCTATCGGGAAGCGCCTTACACCCATTTAGGCTGGGCCAGTGCCCGGTTAGAAGATCTGCTCACCTGGTTACCCTGTCGGTTGAGTGTGTTGGCGATCGCCCTTATCTCCGGTCGGCCTCGCCATGTGCTGCGCCTATGCCGCCGCGATGCGGGCGCTGATCCGAGCCCTAATGCAGGCTGGAGTGAATGCGCCTATGCCGCCACGCTTGGGGTTCAGCTCGGGGGCGCTAACCAGTATCGGGGTCAGCTCAAAATTAAGCCCTATTTAGCAGATGACACCAGAGCGATTACGCCAGAGGTGATTAAACAGGCGTTGCACATCACCCGCCGGAGCTTTCTGCTGGGATTAACATTAGGCACTGTGACCCTGCTGGTGATCAGCCAGTTGAGTTCGCGCTAGCCAGCGCGATTTAGCGCCGTAAGCAACACCTCAAATCCGGGTTTTTGGAGTTTAGGCAAGCGCCAAATTTTGAGGTCATAATAGCTGTTTTCCCCGCTTTCTTTTTCAGCCTAAATTGTCTACAGCTTGGCTTAACTCCAATGGTTCAAAAAATTGTTAGCATCCTGTCTGCCGATGAGATTCGTCGCACCCTTAACCGCCTTGCCTCCGAAATTATCGAGCGCACAGACAACCTCAATCAGCTCGTTTTGCTGGGCATTTACACCCGAGGCGTGCCCTTAGCCCAGACCCTCGCCAGTCACATTCAGCGCTTAGAAGACATTGCGATCCCCACTGGCGCGCTAGACATTACTTTTTATCGCGATGACCTCGACAAAATTGGGGTGCGCACACCCGCCAAAACCGAAATTCCCTTTGATTTGGCCGGTAAAACGGTGGTCCTCGTCGATGATGTGATTTACAGCGGCCGCACGGTTAGAGCCGCCCTCAACGCTGTTCACGATTACGGACGGCCCGATACTATTCGCCTAGCCGTGCTGATCGATAGAGGGCATCGGCAAGTGCCGGTACACCCGGATTTTGTCGGCAAGGTGCTGCCGACAGCGAGTGATGAGACGGTGCGCGTGTTCGTGTCGGGAATCGATGATCGCGACGGCGTGGAGCTAACGCAGATGTAGGAAAGAAGAGAGGAATTCCTTACGATATGTGCATCTGCGGCTGAGGGAAGGGCTGGGTTAGGGTAGCTTAGAAATACTTTTAATAATGACCCTTTGTGCGTGAGAGACCCCCTGTTTTGACCTCATCAACCCAAAACCTATCAACGCCAAATTTATCGATTCAAAGCGCATCGACTCAAAGCCTTTTAACGCAGAGCCGGAAGGCGGATCATCTGCGGGTTTGTTTGGAAGAAGATGTGCAAAGTCATCGGATTACAAGCGGACTAGAGCGCTATCGGTTTACGCACTGCTGCTTGCCGGAGCTGAATCGGGCAGACATTGATCTTTCTACAATGTTTTTGGGCAAGGCGGTGAAAACACCGCTGCTGATTTCCTCGATGACCGGTGGAACTGAGCAGGCGAGGGTGATCAATCAGCGGCTAGCGCAGGCCGCTCAGCGCTATGGCTTGGCAATGGGCGTCGGTTCGCAGCGGGTGGCGATTGAAAATAGTGAATTGGCGGAGACGTTTTCGGTGCGGCAGTATGCGCCAGATGCGCTGCTACTGGCGAACTTGGGCGCAGTGCAGTTGAACTACGACTATGGCTTAAGTCAGTGCCAAAAGGCCGTCGATGATCTAGAAGCGGATGCGCTGATTTTGCATTTGAATCCGCTACAGGAAGCGGTGCAAACCGAAGGCGATGTGAACTTTAAGGGGCTCTTGAGCAAGATTGAGCAGTTAGTGCAGGTGCTGCCTGTGCCGATTGTGGCCAAAGAAGTGGGCAACGGCATTTCGGGGGTGATGGCGCAGCGGCTGCTAGACGTGGGCGTGGCGGCAATCGATGTCGCGGGTGCAGGGGGAACCTCCTGGGCTAGGGTAGAAAGTGAGCGGGCAAAAGATCCTAAGCAGCGCCGGTTGGGTAATACGTTTGCTGATTGGGGGATTTCGACGGCTGAGTGCATTACTCAAGTTCGGGCCTTGCCGCAGCTAAGCGTGCCGCTGATTGCATCGGGCGGACTGCGCAACGGGTTGGATGCGGCTAAGACCTTAGCCTTGGGGGCTCATTTGGCGGGGATGGCGCTGCCGTTTTTGCAGGCCGCGAGTCAGTCGGCAGCAACGTTAGATGAACTGTGTGAGGCGCTGATTGCGGAGCTGGTGACGGTGCTGTTTTGCACGGGCTGTATAAATTTGGCAGCTTTGCGGCAGCCAGGGGTGCTGTGTCCGGCAATTTAGACGATTTGGCCGGTAGCTTAGCCAGTGATTGGGTTGATGATTGAGTCGATAATTGAGTCCAGGATTAATAGGAGCGGGCTGATTCACGGTTCTGGTGTGCGATCGCTCTAACTATTCATCTACAATTCAATTAATCCCAGCAGGCCGGAGAAGCCGGAAAAATTGAATCAATGCGAAACTTCTTGAAAATGGCGGCGGCGAGTGCTGTAGGTACCATTGTAGGTTTATTTACGCTGCTGCTGTTGCTGGGCTTGGGAGCTTTTGGCTTAGTGGGCGTGCTGCTTTCTTCTCAAAATGCTAGGTCAGAAATTGGGATAGAAGACCAGTCGGTGCTGGTATTTGATTTAGAAACCGATATTGTTGACGGGGTGCCGCCTCAGGCGGGCGGACTGCTGAGTGTGTACGGCAGTGGGCCATCGGTGTCGCTGCATAGTGCGTTGGAAGCGATCGCTGCGGCGGCCAACGATGACAAAATCTCGGGCATTTATCTCAAAGGGTCGTCGCAAGAAGGCCCTGCGACGCTCAAAGAAGTGCGCCAAGTGCTCAGCGACTTTAAAAAGTCCGGCAAGCCGATTTGGGCTTACAGTACGAGCGTTAGCGAAGCGGATTACTACCTGACTTCGGTGGCGACTAACCTAGTGCTCGCGCCGGTCGGCGCGATGGAAATCAATGGATTTAGAGCCGAGACTCAGTTTTTGGCGAACGCGCTAGAAAAGTATGGCGTGGGCGTGCAGGTGCTGCGAGTGGGCCGCTATAAGTCGGCGGTAGAGCCGTTTGTGCGATCGCAGAGCAGCCCTGAAGAAAAGCAACAGACCGAAGCGTTAATCGGCAATCTGTGGCAAGACTTTTTGCAGACGGTGGCCGGCGATCGCGACATCACCGCTCCTGAGATCCAAACGCTAGCCGATGAAGTCGCCATCATTGAACCGGATCAGGCCCTCTCTTCAGGACTCATTGATCAGGTGGGCTTTTATGGTGAGGTGCTCACTGAGCTGAGAAAGCTGAGCGGCGTTGCCAATGAAACGGTCGAGGCCAACGATGAGACGGGCTTGCGCGATGATGATGAAGATTTTCCACAGGTGACGCTCGTCGATTACGCTCGCAAGGTGAAAAGCGATCGCAATTTAGATGAAGAAAATATTGCTCTTGTCTATGCGGAAGGTAGCATTGTCATGGGCGATCGCAACGTCTCGCCGGGTTCGATTACCTCCGAAGGGTTAACTTCTACGCTCAGAGAGATTCGTAAAGATAAAGATATTAAAGCGGTGGTGCTGCGGATAAACAGCCCAGGCGGCAGCGCTGTAGCCTCTGAAATAATTGCCGATGAGGTTCAAAAGCTAGCCTCTACCAAGCCGCTGATCGTTTCAATGGGAGACTATGCCGCTTCTGGCGGATACATGATTGCGGCCCCGGGTGCGAAGATTTTGGCCTCACCTACCACCATTACCGGCTCCATCGGCGTATTTGGACTGTTGTTAAATTTTCAAGAGATTGCTAATAGAAATGGCATTACTTGGGATGTGGTCAAAACTGCAAACTTTGCTGATATTGACACCAACGCTAGGCCGAAAACAGACGCAGAGTTAACCATTCAGCAGCGCTATGTAGATAAGCTTTATGACCGCTTTACTACCCTTGTTGCTGAGGGTCGTAATTTGCCAAAAGCGCGGGTGAATCAAGTGGCGCAAGGCCGGGTTTGGACGGGTGAAGATGCTATCGCTGCTAACTTGGTCGATGAATTGGGGGGCTTGAAAGATGCGATCGCCCTCGCGGCCAAAACCGCCGAACTAGATCAATACACCGTCAATGAATTTCCGCAGATGCCTTCATTAGAAGAGCAGCTATTCGACAGCATTTTTGGCACGGGTATTGTGAGCCAACTGCCTTGGCACCGAGATCCGCTAACTGATGAACTGCTCAAGCTACGCCAAGAGCTGACGCTGCTACAGAAGTTGAACGATCCAAACAAT
>JBGTNW010000139.1:0-4205 GCA_041742865.1 Phormidesmis sp. | reverse complement strand
ACCTGCATCAGCGATTCAATCGCCCGGTCTTTAGCCACTGCTACGGTAAAGCCTAATGGCTCAAAGCTCGCCTGCGCAATCCACGACGCTAGCATCGCTGAGCGCACATCGCCTTTGGTCGCGGTGATAATGTACAAACCGCTGCTGATGCGGCCCAATGCCTTTTGCAAGTCGGCATCTAACGCCTTAATTTTTTTGATTTTGTTAGATTGCGCCAGCGCTTGGCCTAAGTCAGTGCCGGTTTCTTCATAGAGCTGATAGATCGCTTCTGTCGGTGTATCTTTGACCCGAATCGGCTCGAAGGCAACTTTCAGCCCCAGATCTTGCAGGTTGGTTTGCAGGGTGTCAATCGGCTCATCATCGCCGCCGTACGATTCAAAGAGGCCAAAAGTCTTTTTGCTATTTACCCCTGCCAAAATCGTGCCAAGCGCCGCTTGAATCTCGTCTTTGCCTTTGCCACTAGACGGCGGCATCCCGATGATGATGCCAGTAGATCGACTGACGATTTCATTCACGTCCTGCGCATCGGCTGAGCGCAGATCGACCATTTCTATGCCCACACCGGTTTTGCTGATGCCTCTTGCCAGCGATTGAGAGAGGCGATCGCTATACCCATAATCCGACACATAAAACACCGCTATCAGCGTCTCAGCGTCGTTTTTTTGCGCACTCCATTCCCGATAGCGACCCGTTAATTCTGCGACATGGTGACGCAGCAAAGGCCCGTGGCCAGTCGCAATTGTATTAATTTCGCCGTCGAGCTGATCCATTCGCTTCATCGCCGATACCACCGAGCGGGCGTTAGGGGCCATCAAACACTCGTAATAAAAGCGAAAGTCGGGCGACAGCGCCGCCAAATCTTGATCGAACGTATCGGCGGTGCAAAAGTGTGCGCCAAAGGCATCGCAGGTGTAGAGAATGCCGGTTTTATGGTCAAAGGTGAAGATCGTATCGGGCCAGTGCAGGTTCGGCGCACTCAAAAATTCGAGCCGGTGACCGTTGCCCAAATCGAGCGTTTCACCGCTTTTGACAATCTGCCGCTCAAAGGGGGCGTGGATTAAATCTTCGAGGAACGCAAGGGCAACTTTTGCGCCGATGACGACCGCCTGAGGGGCTAATGCCAGTACGTCTTTAATTAAGCCGCTGTGATCGGGTTCGGTGTGGCTCACCACAATGTAGTCAATCGTCGCCGGGTCGATTTCGCCTTTTAGCGCTGCTAGGTATAGATCGCGAAACTTGGCGTGAGAAGTGTCTACAAGCGCCGTTTTGTCGCCTTGGATAATAAAGGAGTTGTAGGTGGTGCCGTTCTGCAAGCCAAATTCGATGTCAAAGCGATCGCGATCCCAATCGAGTGATCGGATCGTCGTGGTGTTTTCAGCAATGCTCTCAACCTGCATTGACAGGCGCTTTTGAACCGGTTCTTTGAGTGGGGAAGCAGCAGCAACCATCACAAATCTCCTAATGACTTCCTAATAACCTAATGACTTTCTAATGACTTTCTAATGACTTTCTGGCGACTTAGAGCACAGACAATAAGCTAATGCGAGTTTAGCAACAAAAGTGTTTCTTAATTCATATTGTGCCGCAACTTACCGATCTTCGCAGCCTTTTACGAGTCATAAATACTTATCAGATGTATTGGATTGTAAAAAGACCAAATGAGTGCTGCCGTAGCGCTTTTCTTTAGTAATTTTTAAATTTTCCGGTAGCTGAGTCGGCTGCCAGTGCGCTGCGCTGTACTCCACAGCCACTTCACCTTGTGCGCTCAAGCAGTGAGCAACTTGATTCAAAACAGGATGATATAACCCACTCGCATAGGGTGGGTCAAAATACACACAGTCAAATCCGTCTTCTAATCCGCCCTGATTTGAGCCATCAGAGGCGATGTGCTGCAAGTGCTTGATCACATCGCCTCTGATGACTTGAAATGACTGGTCTGTTTGGGCTACCTTCTGCCAGTTTTGCTGCACAATCTGACAAGCCGCTGCCGACTGTTCAATCCCGACCACGGCTGTAGCGCCCCGGCACAAAGCCTCTGCCCCCATAGCTCCACTGCCCGCACACAAATCTAGCCATCGGCAGCCCAAAATTCGCCCCTGCCAAATATTAAACAGCGCTTCTCTCACCCGCGCCGAGGTGGGTCGAGTCGCCTCTCCAGCTAGGGTCTTAATTTCTCGATTGCCGTAAATGCGAACCGCCATCAGGCTACAGACTATCTAAATAACTAAATAACTAAATAAAATAAATTTTAAGATTAATTCGAGTTTATCTAGTCTCAGCATAATCGTATCCTCAGAAATTGACGCTCAAGTTATCTCTCCCGATTGGGATGCCTGTATCTTGGAATTTGGAATGGCTGCTTACCTAGGCTAAGCATCTCCGCCCAAGCCACCGCTTAAACGGTAGCCGATTGCCTATTAGATGGACCCAGTGCTGCAACCCGCTCACGTCGATAACGCTGGAGAAACCATCTGCTCTAATTGCGCTTGCGCTTCAATATTTACCGATCTGTCAAGCGGAATTTCAATGACGAACTCAGTGCTTTCTTCTGGCGTAGAGCGGCAAATAAGCTGGCCACCGTGCTTTTTAACCACGATTTGATGACTGATGGCCAACCCAAGACCCGTGCCCTTATTGACATCTTTTGTCGTAAAAAACGAATCGAAAATCTGCGAGCGAATTTCTTCGGGGATGCCAGTGCCATTGTCAGCGATCGCCACAATAACCGAATGGTGATGAGTGACTTTGGTCGAAATCGTAATAGTAGGCGAAAAAGCTCTATGTTTCACTGCTTCTTCTAGGGCATCTATTGCATTCACCAAGATATTCATAAAGACCTGGTTAAGCTGGCTAGGATGACAGTTAACTAGAGGCAAATCGCCATAGTCTTTCACCACTTTAATCTCAGGCTTGTCAAAATCAGCGTGCAGCCGGTGAAGCAACAATATCAGCGTACTGTCAATGCCTGCGTGCAGATCTACTGCTTTAACCGTTGCCTCATCTAAGCGAGAAAAATTTCGCAGTGACAACACCAAATCTCGAATGCGCTCAGTGCCCAAAGAGAGCGATGACACTAGCTTGGGTAAATCTTCGCATAAAAAATCAAGGTGGATTTCTTCTATATAATTTTGAATTTCTGGTGTGGGCTGTGGGTAAGTTTCTTGGTAGAGATCGACTAGCGACAGCAGATCTTGTATGTAGCTACAAGCGGGCTTAAGGTTGCCGTGAATAAAATTAATGGGATTATTAATTTCATGAGCGATGCCTGCTACCATCACCCCTAGCGAAGACATTTTTTCACTCTGCATGAGCTGCACCTGAGCCTGGGCAAGCTGCTGTTGACTGCTTTTAACAGTAGCGACCGCTGCCAGCGTTCTGTCTAGCGTAATCACCAAGTCTTCAAAATTAAGCGGCTTAATTAAAAAATCAAAAGCCCCGTTGTTCATCGCTGTGCGAATATTGTCCATATCGCTGTAGGCAGAGACAACCACCGTCATGGGCGGTTGCTCTAGCCTGTTTAACTTTTTCAGCAGGGTGAGTCCATCCATTACGGGCATGTTGATATCGGTGAGCACCATCTCAACAGCGGGCTTTCCGGTGGATTGAGTCACCTGTTCGTAGGCTTGCTCTCCGTTTTGAACAAAGGTAAACACATACTCGCCCTGACGAATTTTGCGCCGAAACTTTTGAGAAATAAGCGCTTCAACATCGGGCTCATCGTCAACGACTAAAATATGGTGGGTCACAATCTGGTCTCTTGACGAATGGGTTAACGACTGAGAGGGCACTGACGAGCAAGGCTGAAAATATCTTGCTTAAGCTGAGCAAATTCAACAGGTTTATTAATAAAGCCGCTGGCACCATAGTTTCTAGCAGTTTGTTGGCTCTGGGCATCGCCATAAGCCGTCACCATAAAAACAACTAGCTGAGGATAGCTTTCTTTTATCACTCGAAGTAGCTCTAGCCCATTCATCCCCGGCATGTTGATATCTGACAAAATGAGGGTAGCTTCCGCGCGAGCTTCTGGTACTTTAAGATAGGCCAAAGCTTCCGCCGCCGAAAGCGCAAAGTGAAACTCAATCTGCTGGGCTTTGATCTCTTTGCGAAACTTTTGTCGAAACATAGGCGCGACATCAGGCTCATCGTCAACCACTAGAACGTGCATGGGTTGTGTTGTAAAAATGGTTTGGCTCATGGCGATCGCG
>JBGTNW010000138.1:0-2292 GCA_041742865.1 Phormidesmis sp. | reverse complement strand
TGGTTGCGGCGCGGGCAACTAGACCAGGCAACTATGCTGCTTGAGCGGGGCTCATCCCATGTGCTGGGGCCTCAGCTTTCTTTGGGGAACGAACACTCCACCATGATCTTGAGATTGGCATCAGCCGTGCCCTTGGTCACGTAGGGCACCCCAGCTTCTCCAGCTACTTTTACCCCAAATTCGAGCGTTACCTTATCGACGTTAGCCCCAGCCATCTGCCTAAACGCATTGAGGGTGTAGCTGGTGTAGGCGCGAATGGTGCTCTGCATCGCCTGAAAGCTCCGCGCGACTTGCTCACTAGCCCCTTTTGCAGTGCGAGTGATTAGAGGTGTTTGTGGGAATGCGAAAGCCTTGTCCATCATCAAGCAGATCTCACCGGTGGCTTGGCAACACTAAACCTTCCACAGCACGGGGCAGGTGATCGACCTGGTTGCGCTCGTGGCAGGGCTAGATTTGGGCTGACGGAAATTTCTGGGTTTTGGGCTTACACCGCCTTCCTCAAACCCTACCCACACCTCCATGGGTAAACAACGGTCAGGCATTCTAGAATCCAGCAGAATCTCTCCTTGGAGTTTAGACTAAGGCAAAAATCTTTCTGGCTGAGTTTTTAGTCTATACGCCGGAATCTTCCAAAGCTTTGCTTGAATACCTGTCCACCTGTTTAACTCATTGCAGAGCCACACAATTTCCCCACGATCGCTGTTGATGATAATCATTTGATTATCAGCTGGGAAATACAAGTTGAGTCGATAGTTGGTCAGGGTCTCTGCGCCAGCAGAAATACTCACTAGCCTTCCTTCAAAAATTGCAGTTGTTTTCGCACCTTTTAGCAGGTTGAGAGTAACAACAACTGTCCCGCCCTTTTTTTGAAATGTGACATTGGCACTAGCATTGGGTAAACTTCTAGCACTTTCAAAGGACTTGTCAACCGCTGCCCCTTCATCTGAACATTGCAATATAGATAGAAATAGAAGTATTAGAATCGGAACAATTGCAATCATAGGAAACAAGAAAAAAATGAATAAATCGATGGAAACATTTCCAAAGAACAAAAATAGTAAGATTATCGCTATAGAGATCCCCATAAGTAAGGGATAGTTCATGAATGGAAACTTATTTAAAAACCAATCCAAAATATTGGCTGAAGAGATATATTTAATTTGCCTTAATGGTACTTCTAGTTGAAGAGTGGTATAAGTTGCCATCAGGGGAATAGAAGAGGCTGAACCTGTTGTTGTACCTAAGTAGTTTTTTTGTGTGATCAATGCCGCTTTTGGCTCTTGGCGAGGCCTGAGAAAGTGTAGCCTTGCGTCTTGTGCCGTTGCCGGTCTTTTGGTTAGGCTTGGGTCTGTTAGCCATTCGATCCAACTAGTGAAAGGCTCGCTGAGGGATGTCAAGTGCTTAAATTCGACGTGTAGATCGTTCTGAGGCAAATCGGCAGGGTGTTGACCTGTCGCCAAATAAATCAAGGTCATACCGACACCATACAAGTCGGATGCGGGTAGCGATCGTCCACCAAATTGCTCGGGTGGCATATAACCATAGGTGCCAACCACTGTTACCGTACCGCCATGGGCGGCTGTTTGTACCGAGCCAAAATCGATTAAATAAACCTCGCCAGGACTATTACCACTGCGGTTTTTTAGCAACACATTGCTCGGTTTAATATCGCGATGAATGACAGGTGGTTGAAGTCGATAAAGGTACTCCAAGATGTCTAGTAAGGCTTTGGCAATTGCCCTCAATTCTGCTTCGCTAAACCTGCGTCCGTCCTGTGTTAATTGTTGAAGTGAGCGAGCCTCAATATAACTTTGCACCAGCGCAAAACCCTTGCCGAACTCAATTTCTACCTCAAAAGAAGCAAGATATTGGGGTATTGCTGGATGATCAAGAGCTTTGAGGGTTTCTGCCTCGCGTTCAAATAATTTAAAATCCTCCCAGGTAAAATCTGGGCTAAACAGTAAGAGCTTAATGACAACAGGCAACTGGTTTTGCAAGTCGAGCGCTAAAAACGTTTGCCGTCCGGGTTTGCGACCCAGCAGGGCTTGAATTTGATAGCGATCGTGCAAGATTTGATTTACGAACGGACTGCCAGCACTGCCATCGAAATCGGCCATTAGTAAACCTTTTTGAGCTGAACGCTACGGATGTCTTTGGCATCTTTGCATCAAAGGTACCCAACTTTATGGGGGTTCACCCCCGAGATCAGCAATCAATGTGCACGGTTGATCGCGAACGCTGTCGTCTACGACAACTCCACAATTCTGTCGCGTCTACTCACCAAGTATGAGG
>JBGTNW010000137.1:0-13908 GCA_041742865.1 Phormidesmis sp. | reverse complement strand
CGCTCTCGAAACTGAGTTACACAGTTTGGGTAAAAACCCCGCACCTGATTGTGCAGGGCCTTGGCAGGTTTAGTCCAGTCCAGTGCATAGTCCGCTTTTTGAATCAGCGGCGCGTAGCTCGCTCTGGCATCGTCTTGAGGAACCGGACGGATCATTTGCTGCTGTAGCTTTTGCAGCGTCGTTGGCAGCAGATCAGCGCTCAGAACAGCCAGTTTTTCGGCCACCTGCCAAGCATTATCCATCGGCCCAATCGGCACCGTTTCCTCCATTAGCATCGGCCCAGTATCCATACCTGCATCCATCAGCATCGTAGTCACCCCCGTTTCAACTTCACCGTGGTATATGCACCACTGGATCGGCGCAGCCCCACGATAGGCCGGTAAAATTGAGCCATGCGCGTTGACACAGCCCAATCGTGGCATATCCAGCATGGCCTGAGACAGCAGTTGGCCATAGGCAATCACCACAAAGGCATCTGCGCCTAGTGCGCTGAGCTGATCTAGCGTCTCGATATCTTTTTTGATCCGCTGCGGTTGCCAAATCGGGCAGGTGAGGGGGGTGTTAGCAGCGATCGCGGCTACTGCCGCAGCCTTGACCGGCGAGGGTGTAACCTTGCCGCCTCGGCCTCGGCGCTTATCGGGCTGGGTGACAATGGCCACCACTTCAAAATCAGGATGAGCCAGCAGCCGCTTGAGGCTAGGCACCGCAAACTGAGGCGTGCCAAAAAAAACAATTTTCATGAGCGGGTGTCTACCAGAATTTCTATGCGGCGGTTGCGCTGACGATCAGCGGCATCTTCATTGCTGGCCACAGGCTGAGTCTGACCGCCTCCTAGCGTAACCCAGCGGTAAGCGGTGGGCAATGCCGTCTGTAGATAAATGCTCAGCGCGTTCGCTTGGGCCAGCGTAGTGCTCAAGCTAGCCAAAACGTCGGCCTGATCGTCGCTGTAGCTGCGAATGACAATTGTGGCCTGAGGGTAGTTCACCAGCTGATCGAGAACTTGTCTCAAAATGGCGGTGTCTTTGAGATCGCTAGCACCCGGGCTGAAAATGGCGTCTGAGGGAAGGGTGATTTTCAGCGTTGCTACGTCTAGTAGGGTTTGGGTGCGATCGCTAGGAACGGGCTGATAAAGGGGTTCCTTTATTTGCTCAGGGCGTACCGGCGGATCGATGGCCGCTCGTAACGCCTTGAGCCGATAGTTGATATCTGCGCCCTGATACGGCGGGTAACCGAGTCGCTTTTCTAAGCCGTTGAGCCGCCTGTCTAGGGTCAGCACTTCTGTTTCTATGGCGTTGAGCTCGTCGATTAAAGGCTGCCGCTCAATCGGCGGCAGCTCAGCTGGTGCTAACAAGGGGCCAGTTTCAGGGAGGGGAATAGCCTGTATCTGGAGCTGATCGGTGGGGGTTTGCCAAAGCTGTGGAAAGTGCCACAGGCGCGTAGCCAAGCGACTGCTTTTACGCAATAGCGTCTCGGTCAGAGGCGGCTGCACAATTCGACCCGGCAGTAGCTGCGCCACTAAAATACCTAAAAACCAAGCGGCGGTCACCGTGCCGCTGAGGGCAATGAGATAAGCAAGCGCGCTGTAGGGCTGCTTGTGCCAAAATCTGGGCTTTTTATCTAGAGCGATCGCGCCACTAGAACCACCACTAGAACTGCCACTAGAATCGATACTTTCAACCGAGTCAGTCTCACCCGGCATCCCAGAGAAAGGCTGGGGCTCAAAGGATTTAGGGTGGGCCGTAGCCTGAACTTTAGGTTGCTCAGGTGGTTGAGCATAGGGTAGCGGCGGATATGAGGAATACTCCGAATATTCATCTCTAGGCAGCCGCGTAGCGTCTTCTAAGCCGCGTGGAAGCGGGGGGCGAGGCGCATAAAAGCCAGTACGAGGCGCTTCTTGAGGCTCTTTGTACGCTGGAGTATCTTCTAAATCCCGTCCATCTAAACCTGACTCATTTTTTGCCACAAACCAGCCTCCTGCCACCATTCATAGCATTATCGCACTGGCCTTACGCGTGCCTGCTTACAGCTTAATCACAGACTTACTCGTAGTAGCTCCATCCCCACCAAGGACTTACTTCCACAACCCCACGCTCTGTAAACACTACCCGATAGTCAACCGCAGGCTCATCTTTGGGCGCGGCGGCTAGCAGCTTAGGCAACGGCGTTTCATCCACTGAGGTTGAAGCACCTGGACTAACGGGCAAGTAGGCCACCACTTCGCCCGCCTGATTAAATCGCACGCGATAGGTCGTGGCGCTACCGACTCGCGGCTGATCTCGCTTTTCCACAATCGTCTGCTTGAGCTGGTTATTGAGCGCTTCTACGGCTGGCAAATTCAGCGGCGCAGTCGGTGGTTGGTTCTCAAAGGCGATGCTGTTTTCAGCTGGCTCGGCGGTATCGTCCGGCCCCGGTGCTGGCAGCGAATTTTCTGGGGCAGTAGCTACAGCCGTTCCCGCTTGCCAAGGGCTGACCGCAACGCCGTCGGCATTGAAGACGACTCGGTATTGAGCGATCGCATCCTCCTCTAATCCGGTGGCATTCGCCTGAGCTCGCCCGAGCTCAGGCAAAGGTGTAGTATCTACATCGCGCAGCGCCGCATCGTTGCCAAACTGGTAGCCCACCAGTTCGCCCGCTTCGTTTACAGCGACTTGGTAATCGAGCGTTTCGGTAAAGTTAGCGTCAGGATTGAGGCTACTGGTAAGGTTGCTCTCCAGCGTTTGCTGAAGGGCTGCTAGCTGGGCGGCATCCGTAATGCGCGGCGCTTCGTCCCACAGCGGGCTCGACAAATTGGCCGCCGCTAGGCCATCAACAGCCGGTTCACGGCCATCTCCTGTCGGCGGTGTGTCGTTATCGCCATTCGCACTAGCAACATTACCGGCCTGAGTGGGCTGCTCCGCTTGATCGGGCGATCGCACTTCCGGCACCGGCAATAGGCCAATCGCCATGGTCGCTGCCACTAAGCTGCCAACGCCCAGCACAGCGGGCAAAGCCCGCTCGCTCAGGGGCTCTTCAGTGCGCACAAAGCGGCGCGGCAGCGGTGAGAGCAAGGGCGCTAGCTCAGGCAGTGTCTGCGTATCGTCAAAAAACTGATCAACCGCTTCAGCTAAATCAAAAAGCTGCACCGCAGAAAGCTTGATATCAATGGCGCGGCCATCTCCAAAGTCGCCTAAGTCGGCAATTTCGGGCTGCACCACTAAGTGATGGTAAGGCCCGTCACCGGGATTGATATGTACCAGCAGCGGTTCGCCTTCAATCACCTGCGGATGAGCAAAGCCGCTCAGCAGCTCTTGGCTGTACTGACTGACGGCGCGCACTAAGGCTGCAAAAAAGTTGTAGCCGCCGTTGAGCGATCGCTCCAAACCACTAATCCGGCACTCCGCATTCACCAATAGCGACATCACCTCTTCATAACCGGGCGTGGAATCAATGCTCAAGCCATCTAAAATCAGGCTGCAATTGGGAAGCTGATACTGTCTGCGAATGGTCATGACACTTCTCCATCAAAAAGACTCACCCACAGTCGATTAGCGCCATCTGTTCCGGTGCAAAACAATAGCTTCGTCAGCAGATCAATCGCTAGCTCGTTGAGCTTTTCATCTGTGGCATACACAATCACCCCAGAGCGCTTGGCATTCATTCTGGCGCGAAAATGAGAGCGAAAGCGGGCCAAATAATCGGAAAGCCGAAAGTGATGGTCAAAAGACAGGCCCTGATCGCTGAGCTGCTGATAGCCCAACAAGAGCTGCCGGATCAAAACCGTCAGCCGCTTCGCCAAAAAGCAGGTAATCAGCACCAGGGCTTTGCCTTCTGATAATGACATCGGCTGGCGCTGGCTAAATCGCCTGAGCGGGTTACTGCTGCGCAACAGCCACAGATTCACTCGGCCGCGCACCACCGATTCTAGGCCCAGCTCTTTGGCGGCAGCCAGCATCGCTTCAGCTCCACCCAAATCCAGCGCCTCAATCGCTAATAACAGCAAGTCTATTTGGGTTCTAGCGCGCCGAGAGCACTCATTAGCAATGCCATCGGGCGTCACTAGCTGATCGATTAACTGCGGCTCAGAAGGTTGAACGGTGGGAGGGCTCTGCACTTGCATACGGTGGCGACTATTCACTCAGAGGTTTTATCAAAACAAAAAATATATTTCAAAATATATTTATTAGACGATTGAACGAACGATCAAAGTTCCCTCGGTGTAGCGGATATAGCTGAAAATCCCTTATTGACAACTATCTACAGCAAGCATCTCACTAAGGCACTTCACTGTAAATCAATCCTGAATTCAATTCTTGAAAAATCTTGAGGCAAGCAGTTTATTGGTGAGAGTCTAAGCGTTTTAGCACTCACATCTACATCTAGATTTATTGGCTTCATCTCAAACTTGCCCCAAACATTGCGTTAACCTAACAACTTCTCTTGGTTTGTTTTAATTCACCTGCTTTGGCTAACTTGATGACCCATTTCAGCCATTTTCCAGGCAGCTACAAAATACTGATCCCCAAAAATCCCAGACAATCATAGCTCAACTTAATGGTTTAGCTTGTACTTATAAGAGGCCGCAAGTTAGAGATTGAGTTGAGCGCTAAGCTTGAGGGTCAATCTTGGATGTTCTCAATCAGCCAGCGATCGCCTTCTTTTACGAGCTCATAGCGAGCCGTCACTACTTCATCATAATCAAATTCGCTTGTCGGTTGAGATCCCTCGTAAAAAGTGGCCGTTTCCGGAACCTGCGCCTGAACAGAAAGCTGCTCTGCATCCGTCGCATCGGTGGGCTCTACCGAAATTACCCTGAGCGGCCCATGTACGTAGACGACATTCCAGCCATCTGTCTGAGCCCCCTGTAACTTGCTTTGCACGTTGCTTAACGCTTCACCCGTCAATACATCCTCAAGGCCACCGGCTTCGTAACGCTCAGAAAAAGCCGCTGTTTTGACCTCTAGCCATTGATTAATCGTCGCTTCAGCAATCCCGGCCGCGTCACTAGCTGCTGGCGATGCGGCAGCATTGTTGTCAGGCGTAATCGCAATTGGCGGCTGATTGATCTCTAGCGAGAGCGGTTCGCCGTCAATCGCTGGCTGGCTATTGCCATTGACAAAGCCAAACATTGCTCGGATGAGCAAAAACGCCAGAATCAAACAACCTAGTCCCGCTAAACCCAGCAGCAGCAGCCGATCCCACTTAATCGAAGAGCCTCTGGCAGAAGGCCGACGCGGACGGCGATCTCTCGGACCAGCTCCGCCCCCACCAGGATTTTCACTCCCTGCTTGGGAAACCGATTGAGTGCGAGTGGAAACGGCGACTTCAGGACTTTTACGAGCTCGATTACCCGCCCGATTGAGCTGACCTGCTGGAGACATTTGCGCAATTCTTTCGGCAATGTTGGTGACCCCCATCGCGCCCGCTAAGCCCGCCAAGCCAGTTGCTCGGCTTGGGAAGCGATCGCCCAAATCCGGCTGGCCCAAAACCGATGAATCGCTGTAGTCACCGAACCCGCTGCTACTCTCAAAGGGCTCGGAGCTAGGCGAAACCAACGGCGGCTCGAGGGTAAAGCGATCGCCCCCGGCAGCGCCTAAGCTCGCACTACCCAAGTTGGGCGTAGCCCAGTTCGCTTGGCGGCTACTACTGCGACGGCTGCTGAGGCGATCATCAGAATCGTTTTCCAACGGTAAGTTTTCTAAATAGCTTTGTACGGCGCTGTCAGCGAAATAATCTTTCAGCGTGGCCGTGGTTTGATCGAGGTCTCGAAAGAACGGAAAGACTTCCTGCTGAAGCCAGTTTTCAGCGTACAGACAAAGACCGGGCAGCAGATCTGGAGAGCCCTGGGAATGTTCGCGAATAAAGGCCAGCGGATCGTACTCCTGCGATAGCTCCAAAGCGCGGCTAGCTTCTTCGGTTTGGCCCAGCAGCATCGCACAGACAGCTTGCTCCAAATGCACATCCTGACGACCGCTCAGCCGCAGCAGCATCTGCTTAGCGCGGCGAATCAGCGCGGGCTGGTGCTCTGCAAAGCCACGGGCTAGCAGCGCATACACAGCTAAGTAGGTGCCTACTGCCGAAGGCCGTTGCGCCTCGGCTTCAAATACTTCCTGCTGCTCGGCGGCGGTTAAATAGCCGCGCAGCTGCTGCACAAACCGCAAAAAGTCGTCTACCCCTAGCCCAGAGAGATCGTCTTCTGCGCCATCGATGCCGCCGCGATCTTGCAGCATTCCTCGCAAGAGGCCAATGCCCTGCTGACGAGAAGGCTTTTGGTCGAGCGATCGCGCAATCAGCTCCAGACAGCGGTAAGGCCGCAGCTTGTAAAGATCGGCTTGAATTTCAGCTCGTAGAACCGGCAGCAAATCTTCTTTGAGCAGCAGTTCTCGGCCCGTTTCCAGCGATTCAGCCGCATGTTCATAATGGTTTTGCTGCCACTCTTCACGACCTAACTCTAAGCAAGCGACTGCTAGCGTCAAAATAATATCCGGCAGGGCAGGCTGCTCTTTGAGCTTTTGGCCTTCAGCCGTGCGCAGATCGCGCTGCAAGTAGGGTCGGCCTAGCCTGAGCACTAGCTCATATTCGCCCAGCTCTAGCAAAATCAGCAGAGCGCCCACAAGCTGATGATTTTCAATCTCTATGGTTGGAACATTGACATCAGCGTCGTTGATGCTAGCCGCAGCGCTATCGGTGTCTAGAGCGCTGGTAGCGTCTGGAGCATCTGGAAACAATGGGGCTGAAGCGCTGCTGCCAAGGCCAGTCAAACTAGCGGACTGCTGACTGGCTGTCTGGCTGGCTGCCTGATTGGCCGTCTGATTGGACTTAGGCGTAGCCCCTTCTTTAGAAGCGGATAAAGAAGCCAAAAAATCCTGATCGTATTCGCGGCGGCGACTGCTATCGCCCAAAACCGCATAGGCCGCGTCAATCAACTGGCGACGAGCGTCAATCGCCAGATCTGAATATTCCCGTCGGGGCACTTGGAGCGTGCGATCGCGGTGCGATTGCTTCAGTTGCTCGGGCGTCGCCTGAATCGGTAATCCTAGAATTCGATAGTAGTCCAGCGGAATTCGCACTGTTATGTATCCCCAGTCATTAAGCCAGTCATTAAGCCAGTCTTTATCATTGAAAAATCGCAGAAATCGCCGGTGTTCAAGCTGTCCTTGTAATCGCGCTAAATAGCGGCTGACTACTTAGGGCCCATTAGTTAGTGCCTATTAGTGCCTACCTAATTTGCTCTGTATCTAGTGACCCTGTATTGATTCCCTTGGTAATCGCTAATATCCGCTAAGGACACAGCAAGCTTACAAGTTTAATTGAAACAGGGGCGTGCGCATAGCGTTAAACTCAGCGACTCATTTGTCAAGCCTCTCCGGGTTAGTATCAATGCTGATCATGAGGTCTGATCTAGAATCTGAATCTAGAATCTGATTCAGGCTCTGCACCTGCTCTGCCGCTCATTTTTTCTCAATCCTTCCTGACTACCTATATCCAGAGTCGTTAAAGATGACGGTTAGATTAATCAGGTTCAAACTTACCCCAAGTCAGCCTTTCATATATTTTCCCAATATATCTTGTTAGCAAAAGCAAGTATCATTAAGCGAAACTTAAGCAATTCTTTAAATAAAGCCGAGCAACGCAATAGATTGCCTGTTGGGCACTTTTACGCGAATAATCAATAAACATTCGATCAGGATTGATCGAGATTTTCGATAGCTGCTTAGAAACACGGACATTAGACCTATGGTTCAGGAACGACCACTGCCAACTTTTCAGGCATCTTCACCGCCCGTCAACCAAGCGGAGGCACTCACCATCTATGAAGATATGGTGCTTGGCCGCTACTT
This sequence comes from Phormidesmis sp., assembly GCA_041742865.1. Taxonomy (GTDB): domain Bacteria; phylum Cyanobacteriota; class Cyanobacteriia; order Phormidesmidales; family Phormidesmidaceae; genus Phormidesmis. Next base: position 6,091 of record JBGTNW010000137.1, on the reverse strand, counting down.
TGAAGACAAGTGCGCTGAGCTGTACCAACGGGGCAAGGTCAAAGGGTTTGTCCATTTGTACAACGGTCAAGAAGCAGTCTGCTCCGGTGTGGTCAAAGCCATGCGCTCGGATGACTATGTGTGCAGCACCTACCGCGACCACGTTCATGCACTCAGTGCCGGGGTCAGCGCGCGGGCGGTGATGGCCGAGCTGTTTGGCAAAGAAACCGGCTGTAGCAAGGGCCGGGGCGGATCGATGCATATGTTTTCTAAAGAGCACAATATGCTGGGCGGCTTTGCCTTTATTGGAGAAGGCATTCCGGTCGCACTAGGGGCTGCTTTTCAAAGCCGCTATCGCCGCGATGCGATGGGCGATGCTACGGCTGATCAAGTCACCGCTGCTTTTTTTGGCGACGGTACCACCAACAATGGCCAGTTCTTTGAATGCTTAAACATGGCGGCGCTGTGGAAGCTGCCGATTCTGTTTGTGGTAGAAAACAACAAGTGGGCGATTGGCATGGCCCATGAGCGCGCCGCTTCTCAACCCGAAATTTACAAAAAAGCCAGTGTCTTTGGGATGCCTGGTTACGAGGTCGATGGCATGGATGTGATGGCCGTGCGTGCCGCTGCTGAAACAGCCATTGCCCGCGCCCGCGCCGGAGAGGGGCCAACTTTGTTAGAGTGCTTGACCTATCGGTATCGGGGGCATTCGGTGGCTGATCCCGATGAGCTGAGATCGGCAGAAGAGAAGAAGTTTTGGCGCGATCGCGATCCGATCAAGCGCTTTGAGGCTTATTTGCTAGAGCAAGCCCTTACCAGCGAAGCCGATCTCAAAGCTGTGCGCGACAAGATCACCCTCGTCGTCAAAGACGCGCTGACCTTTGCCGAAGAAAGCCCCGATCCGGATCCGGCCGATCTGTACAAATACATTTTTGCCGAAGATTAGCCTTAACCCATTCCGCATTAGATCATCTATAAAATTCTTTTCACATGGCACAAACCTTTTTATTCGACGCCCTTCGTGAAGCTATTGACGAAGAAATGGCCCGCGATCAAACCGTCATGGTGATGGGTGAAGACGTCGGTCAATACGGCGGTTCGTACAAAGTTACCAAAGACCTGTACGACAAGTACGGTGAGCTGCGCGTGCTCGATACGCCGATCGCCGAAAACAGCTTCACCGGCATGGGCATTGGAGCTGCGATGACTGGTCTGCGCCCGATCATCGAGGGCATGAACATGGGTTTTTTGCTGTTGGCCTTTAATCAAATCTCCAATAACGCCGGTATGCTGCGCTATACGTCCGGCGGCAATTTCAAAATTCCGGTGGTGATTCGGGGCCCCGGCGGCGTCGGCTCTCAGCTCGGAGCCGAGCATTCTCAGCGCCTAGAAGCCTATTTTCAGGCCGTCCCTGGGCTTAAAATTGTGGCCTGCTCTACACCTCGCAATGCTAAAGGGCTGCTCAAAGCAGCCATTCGCGATGACAATCCGGTGCTGTTTTTTGAGCATGTGCTGCTGTATTTCAACAAAGAAGATCTGCCCGATGACGAGTATATTTTGCCGCTTGATAAGGCCGAAACGGTGCGCACTGGCAAAGATGTGACGATTTTGACTTACTCGCGGATGCGCTATCACGTCATGCAGGCCGTCGCGTCGCTAGAGAAAAAAGGCTACGACCCTGAAGTGATTGATCTGATCTCGCTGAAGCCGATTGACTACGACACCATTGGCGAGTCGATTCGCAAAACGCACCGGGTGATTATTGTCGAAGAATGTATGAGAACAGGCGGCATTGCGGCTGAAATTATTGCGTCTATTAATGATCGCTTTTTCGATGAGCTAGATGGGCCGGTGATTCGGATGTCGTCGCAAGATATTCCAACGCCCTACAACAAAGGGCTAGAAGATTTGACGATTGTGCAGCCTGCGCAGATTGAAGAGACTGTCGAGAAAATTATGCAGAGCCGTCTGTAATCGCTTTGTAGCTGGCTATAGTGGCCTAGCCATCACAAATCACAATTCATCAATCTTTCTGCCTCAGTCGTTTTGATTGAGGCAGTTTGGTATTAGGATACTTAACTGCACTCGACTGCACTGGGCTCAACTTAAAAAAATTTTTGGCCATTTTTTTGGCCTAAATCGTTATTGAAAATGGACTCTATGAGTAAGCAACGCTCTATATTAGCCGCTTTGTTAGCGCTTGTGATTGCGGCGGTCGTGATTATTGCCAATGTTGAAACCCAGTTGGGCTTAGACTTGCGCGGGGGGACGCAGCTCACGATGCAGGTGCAGCCGAATGAGGAGATTACTCAAGTCGGTGAGCGTGAGCTAGCGGCCGTGCAGCGAGTTATTGAAAACCGGGTGAATGGCCTTGGCGTCTCAGAAGCGATCGTGCAGAGCGTGGGGCAAAATCAGCTCTCGATTCAGCTACCGGGTATTAGCGATCCCGAACAGGCTGAGCGGGTGCTAGGCGGCACGGCGCAGCTAGAGTTTCGCGCTCAAAAGCCGAACACTGAGGGGTCTCTCAACGCGCTGCAAACGATTAATCAGCAGCAACTCGTCGAACAGCAGGCGCTAGTTGGTAGTGCGGATGAAGCCGCGATCGCCGCCAATCAAGACGCGATCGCGGCTACCCAACAAGACATCCTGGCTTTATTTGACGAATCTGAACTCACCGGCGCTAAGCTCAGAGACGCGCTTGCTAGACCCATGGGTGGCCCCGGCGGTGCTTGGGAAGTCGGCATCGAATTTGACCAAGAAGGCGGCGATCTCTTTGCTCAGATCACCCGCGACATTGCGGGCACCGGGCGCGGTATCGGCATTTTCTTAGATGATCAGCTCATCAGCGCCCCGGTCGTCGATGTGAGCTATGCCACAACCGGCATTACCGGCGGCAGCGCCGTGATTTCCGGCAGATTTGACATTGAATCAGCCCGCGATTTAGAAATTCAGCTGCGCGGCGGCTCCCTACCTTTACCGGTAGAAATTGTTGAAAACCGCACCGTCGGCGCAACCCTTGGCCGTGACAGCGTGCAACGCAGCCTCTACGCAGGGCTATTTGGCATCGCTCTCGTGCTGGTATATATGGGCGTATATTACCGCTTGCCCGGCGTGCTGGCTGACATATCGCTAGTGGTATATGCCATTCTCACCTGGGCCGCTTACGATTTGCTGGGGGTGACGCTTACTTTGCCTGGTATTGCCGGATTTATTTTAAGTATTGGCATGGCCGTTGATGCCAATGTGCTGATTTTTGAGCGCACAAGGGAGGAGCTGCGAGCGGGCAAATCTCTGTATCGCTCTGTAGAATCGGGTTTCTTCCGAGCTTTTTCCAGCATTTTAGATAGTAATGTCACGACTTTGATTGCCTGCGGAGCCCTATTTTTCTTAGGAACCGGCTTAGTTCGGGGCTTTGCGCTGACCTTGGCGATTGGGGTGATCATCAGCATGTTTACAGCGGTTACCTGTACCCGCACCTTGCTGCTGTTCACCATTGGATTTCCGCAGTTCCGCAAGCCCAATCTCTTTTGCCCCGGCGTAAACAGCTCACCCAAAGGGGCTGCACCGTCTGCCAGTGCCCAGTAACTGCCTGCTTTATAGACTTCATTTATGGCCTTAAGACCTATCGCTTGCATCCATGAAACTCAATATTATTAAGAAAAGAACCCTGTGGTGGTTCATCTCCGGGGCGGTCATTCTTGTTGGCATCGTGTCCATGGCCTTTTCATGGCAGCAGTTCGGGGCACCGGTTAGACCGAGCCTTGATTTTGTCGGCGGCACGCGCTTACAGCTCACGCGGGACTGCACCGTGGCCACAAACTGCGCCCAGCCGATTGAAACCTTTGTTGTCCAACAAGTGCTCGATGCGCAAGGCTTAACGGGCAGCAGCGTTCAACTTTTGGGCGATGACCGCCAGTCGGTAGTGGTGCGCACGAGCAATTTGGATGTGGATCAGCGCGACGATCTGCAAACAGGGATTGAAACCGCTATTGGCCAAATTGATCCGAATCTGACGCAAAATGATACCGTTGGCCCCGTGCTGGGCAGACAGCTTTTGACGACCGGACTGCTGTCACTAATTGTTTCTTTTGGTCTAATTGCTGCTTACTTGAGCCTGCGCTTTCAGCTTGACTATGCGGTTTTGGCGATTGTGGCGCTGCTACACGATTTGTTGGTAACGTTAGGGGTTTTTTCGGTGCTGGGCTGGCTGATTGGCTATGAAGCTGACAGCTTATTTATTGTGGCGCTGCTGACGATTGTGGGCTTTTCGGTGAATGATACGGTAGTAATTTATGACCGCATTCGCGAAACGATAAAGCTCCATCCCAATCAGCCCATCGATGATGTAGTAGAAAACTCTGTAAATGAGACCCTAGGCCGCTCGATCAATACAACGCTGACAACCGTGCTGACGTTAGTGAGCATTGTGCTATTTGGCGGGGGGTCTTTGAAGTTTTTTGCGCTGGCGCTGATTACTGGTTTTATTGCGGGCGCTTATTCGAGTATTTTTGTGGCCAGTACGCTATTAGCTTGGTGGCGTAGCCGCTCGGAGGGCGGTGATTTTGATGGTGATAATTCAGGCGGCGATCGCACCGACAGCGTAATCAGCGATCAAAGTGACCATGATCACCCAGAATCACGCGATTCTGTGCCGAATGCACTTTAAGATTTTGATTGGGAATTTTGGCTAAAAATTTCGACTGGAAATTTTGATTTAGCAGGTACGGAACTTTGTGTGATGGAGCATGATTCTTTAGATCAAGATCAGGCGATTGAGGCTTTGAGAGAGGCCATGATGCGCAGCTGGTGGTGGATATGTCTGGGGCTATGGCTGAGCATTGGAGTATTGAGCCTGTGGTCACTGCGGGCCGAACTGCAACAGCTGCGCGAATATTTCACTTGGGCAGCAGTGCGCTATATGCTTTTCTATAACCGCTTAGCAGGGGCTGGTGTAGGGCTATGCGTAGGGCTCACGGTAGCGCTGTTAATGGCTGAAAGTCGCCATATTTTGTGGGGATTATCGGCAGAAGAGCAATCGCGCCTCCTCGCTCGTCTAAATAAAATTCAGGAACAAGGCCCCTCTCATCCGCAGTGGAAGCTCATTCATCAGGCCCCTGCTAGCGCCGATCAATCGAAGAAATAGCCGCTAGATACGCTGAAGCCTGTTCGGCGGCTGTCTATCCGGCAGTGCTGGAAGCCTGAGCCTCCAAGGCCCGCACTCGCTGATTAATTTCAATCACTAAAGTTGCGAGATTATCGAACTGTACCTCTAAGGCAGGATCGTAAATGCCAGCCGCTGCTTCAATGCGAGGTGTCGGGCTGCTAGTATCGCTACGGGCACTCGGTAAACGCGACTGAAGCTGACTGATTTGAGTTTGCAGCGATCGCACCTGATACTCCAACTGATTAACCCGCGAATCTGTCAGAGAAGAGGCTGTCACCGGGCGCAGCCAAATACTGACTAAGCATAAAAGCGTTATCCCAAACCAAATCAACGGCTGAAAAAAGGGCTTGCTCATAGTTTTCTCTATGGTCTTTTAACATAACCTGAGTTCGACAGCTTTTGAGAATTACCGGATCTGCATTAGGTGCTAGTCGTCGCTATGAACGGATAGGTTGCTCAAAGGCTAGCAGTATAAAAGCCAGAAGAGTACCAACTTTTGACAAAAACTTACCATCTTCCTGCCGTTGGGACACTTTTCAATTCTTGCTGACTGTTCTTGTTGGGACTGAGCGTTTAGGGTGAAACTCCAGATTGCGTTCTGATGTATCGAGAGAGGTGATAGGCAATGAGTTTAGTTTCTTCTAAGCTGAGCTTTTGCGGAGATCTGTCTAAAAAATTGGGCAGTCCTTTGGGGTTAATGACCCACACATGGCTGCTGGTGACTTTTGGGCCAGATTGGACAAACCATCCAGGAAAAACAACAACTGGTTTTACCGCATGGGCGTGACCTGTGCTTTCTTTGATAAATTCGCTGAGCCAGTTTGCTTGAGCGATCGCTTGAGTTATAGGATCGCGATCACACTCGTAATTATTAATGCGAATCGTGCTGCCATCGAAGTGAATAGTGGCGTTGCCGCTGACCGGTTTGCGGAAGGTTTTAGTTTCGAT
>JBGTNW010000136.1:0-6125 GCA_041742865.1 Phormidesmis sp. | reverse complement strand
TTCCTGCATATCCATGATGGCCTGATCCAAAATCTTTTCTGGATCTTCAGCGGAACTTACCGCCGCGTTGAGGTTAGAGCGCACTACCCGGCTGACGCGATCAAACAGTCCCATGTCGTTTTTTCCTCAGTTCTTCTTTAGATTCTAGTTACGTTCTAGTATAGACAGCTGCTTTGGTTTTTTTAATCGCACCAGCTGGTGGCTGTAGCCATTTCCGCTAGCCAAAGCCGCCCAATTCACAACGTCCTAGGCAAAAGCCATCACTCAAAAGATACCGCAGGACGTGGGAAAATTCCTGGTTTTTCACCTAACGTTTTTTGACAGGAGTCCAAAGGTGCTAAAGAGGACAAAGGCTGAATTTGAGGCCGCAGGGCGGTAGGGCTGACACCGGCTCGGTAGGCAGCGATCGCCCCTACCGCTTCTAAATAAGTTTCCACATAGGTCGCTTGAATGCCCAAATCAGCTGCCCGTACCGCCATCAACGTGGTATTTTCGCCCACTGCAATCACTTGATCGGCGCTGACAGCCAGACTCATCGCGGCGCTGCCGCCAAAAGCAGTTGCCGGTACAACTATCGCATTGACCTGATCGGAACGAATGAGGGTGGTCTCTGCTAGCTGTTGAGAAATGCCTGAGAGCGCGGCAAATTGAGGAGCCCGACTCAGACCCGCTAAGACACAGGGCAAAAAGGTATGGCCAATTTCTTCAGCCGCCGAACGCGGTGAAATGCTTGGATCCAACGGAATCGGGGCCAAAGCTGGCGCGTGAGCGCAAGGAATCTGAAAGGTTCGTACAACCAAATGGCTGATCACTGCTTCGGCTCCCGCTAGTGGATCAACGCCTTGCCCCTGACGGTAGGCTTCGAGCGCGGCTGAGCCTTCGTCATCGGGAAAGCGGGCGATGATTGCGATCGCTTTTACACCTGCTTCTACAATCAGCCGCTCTGCTGCCCGTAGCAAACTATCTGGATGTTCGAGCGTACCCCAAGACGCTCCTGATTCAGTGGTCTTCAGCGCCACTTTTAGCGGCCTATCAGTCACAACATGAGCCCGAATATCTAGCCCTAAGGTTGCTCTAGCCGCATCGGCTGCCTGGAAGTGCCGCCAACGCAAATCGGTTTCAATCGACTGATCAAACACTAAGCCAATCGGGTTTTGATGCACGGGTCGCAGTCCCCACTCGCCTGCTGCAAACTGATCGAGCCCGTAGCCCTCAACGTAGTAAGCATTTGGCAAGGGCCAGTATAACTGCGCGCCATTCATGACATTGGGGTGGGTGATCAGCCGGTCGGTGACTTGGGCTAGGGCTCTAGCGACCGGCAAGGCATCTCCGGCATAGCCGCCGATCGCTGCACCAATGCCAGTAGGGATAATTAAGACGGTGGTGTGAGGCGTTTGCAGGGTCATGAATGGGGCTTTAAATCGGGCCTTAAATCAGACTCTAATCGATCATTACCTTCGATGGTGATGACCGCTTCGACGTGGGCGATTTGGTGGATAGGATCGATGGCAGTAATGGCCCAACGCAGCGGGGTGCCGTGGGCACTGAGTTGGGTTTGGATGTGCGATCGCAGCTGATCAGAGCGCATCTGGCCTGATTCCTCCCCAGTTTCACCCCCTAAAGAAACCGTCATCGTGATTAGCTTCGTTTGCACCGCGCTTACCCCGGCTGAGCAAACTGACGCGCGTACACCTCATCTTCTTTTTCACTCACCAGCTTCAGATCAGACGTGGGAAATGCCACACAAAGCAACGCATAGCCATCGGCCTGAAGCTCTGGGCTAACCCCCATGCCATCAGCTTGATTTACCGATCCGGATGTGATGAGGGCCGCGCAAGTCGTGCAGACGCCTGCTCCGCAAGAAGTGGGCAAATCCACACCAGCGGCATGCGCAGCTTCTAACACCGTTTGATCTTCGGCCACCTGAATGTGGTGAACCTGCCCTTGGTGGCTAATTTCAGCTGTAAACGTTTTACCCATCTTTAAAATTTAAATCCAGAACTTTTAAGTCTAGTTTGAGTCTAGTTATTTTGAAGTTTCAAATGCTTCAAGCTCACCGATAGCAAAGCTTTATACAGATAGCCTGAACTGGCGCATTCCAATGGCGCATTTTTAACTGGCGCATTCCTAGATGGGTGTTAAGAGGCCACCTGTGTCGGAAAAGCGCGATCAAACTCTTCTAGCAGATCATCAATTTCTTCTAGCGCCTGATTAATATCAATTCGCAGCGTGCCGATACCGGGCTGCTCCAGCAAGCGGATTAGCGACTGTCGTTTGGAACGAATCAGCTCTATTCGGGTTTGGAGGGCAGAAAATTCCATGACAAACGGATCTCCGAGATGAGTTACATTTCTTTATTAGGATAAGCAAATATGGGACTGAGTGCATCTGAGTCTTAATTTCAGTATCACTTGCCTACCCTGTTTCAAGCAACTCACGCTCTAGCAACCCACGGAAATTGACCCCTATGCTTCGCAAAATTCCCCTCGGCGGCGTTCTTCTCGTCGTCGGTGGCATTCTGACCGCTATTGGATTTGTCGCCTACGCCCAGGAAAATGCAACCCTTAATTTAGTAGGTTTCTTTTACGGGGTGCCAATTTTGCTAGGTGGGCTTGCCTTGCGTGCCGCTGAGCTAGCGCCTGTACCCTACACTCAGCTCCCTAGCGAAGCCGTGATTGCTCTGCGCGAACAAGCCACCCAAACCCAAACCCAAGTGCGCAAAGACATCACCCGCTATCGCTATGGCCAAGAAGCCCACCTAGATGACACCCTAGAGCGCCTTGGCCTCAGCCCCAACGACACGCAGCGTCCGGTGCTCTCGGGTTTGCACGAAGAGCAGCGTGAAGGCGCTTACACCCTTGTTTTAGAATTTGACTCGCCTTACGTGCCGATCGAAAAATGGCAGGAAAAGCGGGAGAAAATAGAAACATTCTTTGGCCCCGGCATTGTCGCCGAAGTCAGTCAGCCCGTTGAGAAAAAAGTTGCTTTAGCAATGAAAGCAGTTATCGCTTAGGCTGCGATTATTTTAGACTAAAGAGCCCGGCTATTTTTCTAGCCGTACTGCATACCATTGCACGGTTTCTCCGGGGGCCGTTTCAAATTCGCAGTGGGTTTCTAATAAATACTGAGCCTGCGCATCTACCGAGGACAGCTTCTGAAGCTCATGAGGCAATTTACCACTGGTTGCTTTTGTGTAATCTGTTAGCACTTCCTTAAGTTTGTCTATTAATTCAGATGGAGTCAGAAAAGTCTCACTAGCATCAGGGGTAAGAAACACAAACATCTCCTCGTCATACATCATAGAATCAGCCATAGGATTGTCTGCCACAAAGGGATTAAAGAGGGTTTCAAGCAGGGTTAAAGCTGCCATCGAAGAGCAATGCCAAAAAAACGCTCGATGTTAAATAACGTTTCGCTATCTGCATCAGAATAAGTCGATTTCTTGAGACCCGGCACCTTCTTTTAGGCAGCAGTGATAAAATTTTCATAAGATACACCCCAATCCCGACCGGATTACCGGAGATTCTGGAGATTCCAGGGATTCTGAAGTCATCACCCAAAAAGCCCAACTGCTTTGTCCATCTCGCTCCCCATTTTGATTCCTCATGGTTCACACGCCCATTAAACCTGCTGAAAAGCCCAACGAGCCGCTCACCGAAAGAAAAGTTTCCAAGCTCGAAGGCATTAAAGAGCGCAGTCAGTTTCTGCGGGAACCCGTGGCGACTGAGCTGATGCAAGATACGACCCACTTTACAGAAGAGGGCATCCAGATCCTCAAGTTCCACGGCTCTTACCAGCAAGACAACCGTGATAACCGGGTGCGCGGCCAAGAAAAAGACTATTCGATGATGCTCCGCCTGCGCAACCCAGGTGGCTACATCTCGCCTGATCTGTACCTGACGTTAGATAGCATCTCTGATAAGTACGGGAATAGCACCCTCCGAGCCACAACCCGCCAAGCCTTTCAGCTTCACGGCATTCTCAAGAAAAATCTAAAAGCGACTCTAGCTGACATTATTCGCAGCCTAGGCTCTACCTTAGGAGCCTGTGGAGATGTGAGTCGCAACGTTATGGCTCCGCCTGCCCCCTATAAAAATAAGCCTGAGTATGTTTTAGCTCGTAAATATGCCACAAATATTGCTGACTTACTCACGCCGCAAACCCCTGCTTACTACGAAATTTGGCTAGATGGCGAGAAAGCCGTGACCACTGAGGAAGATCCGGCGGTTGTAGCTGCGCGAGAAGGCCGTGTGGGCTCAGTCAAAACCGACCATGGGCAATCTATTGAGGCCATTTACGGGACTCAGTACATGCCGCGCAAGTTTAAATGTGCGGTGACGGTGCCGGGCGACAACTCAGTTGATGTCTATACTCAAGACGTTACCTTAGTTGTGATCACTGACGAAAACCATGAGCTACAGGGCTTCAACGTCATGGCCGGAGGCGGTATGGGCCGCACTCACAACAAGGAAGAAACGTTTGCCCGGATTGCCGATCATGTTGGCTATGTGGACAAAGCCGATGTCTACGATTTAGTAAAGGCGATTGTGTTCACACAGCGCGATTATGGCGAACGGTTCAATCGGCGGCTGTCGCGGATGAAATATTTGGTGCATCGCTGGGGCCTGCCCAAGTTTATTGCTGAAGTCGAAACGCGCTTGGGCAAAAAGCTAGAGCCCTATCGCGAACTGCCTGAGTGGAAGTTTGAAGACTATTTGGGCTGGCACGAGCAGGGCGATGGCAAGCTGTTTGTCGGTGTGCATATTCGCAATGGCCGGGTGCATGACCAGGGCACGCTCCGCAATAAAACAGCGCTGAAAGAGATTGTCGAAAGGTTTCGAGTTTCGATGCGGGTGACGCCTAATCAAAGTGTGATTTTGTGTGACATTGAGCCCGGTGATAAGGCAGCGATTCAGGCAATTTTGGATCGCGATGGGATTACGCCTGATAGCCAAGTTGATTCGCTGGAGCGTTATTCGATGGCCTGTCCGGCGCTGCCAACTTGTGGACTGGCAGTGACAGAATCTGAGCGAGTTATTCCCAGCATGTTGGCGCGGATTCGGACGCTGCTGGATAAGTTAGGTTTGGTAGGTGAAACGTTTGTCACTCGAATGACGGGCTGCCCCAATGGCTGTGCCCGCCCCTACATGGCAGAGTTGGGCTTTGTCGGCCAAGCGCCGCAGAGCTATCAGCTATGGCTCGGTGGCGCTCCAAACCAAACGCGGCTGGCGCGGCCTTATTTAGAGAGGCTGCATGAGGATCATTTGGAAAAGGTGCTAGAGCCTTTGTTTGTGTGCTTTAAGCAGAACCGGCAAGAAGGGGAAAGTTTTGGTGATTTTTGCGATCGCTACACCTTTGAAAACCTCCAGCAGTTCACTAGCAACTACGGGGCGATGGTTCCTGCATCACCCCTTGCCTCACCACCACCGACAAAACCTATCGGCTCCGGTCGTCGCCGCAACCGTGTCGGCATTAGCGACGAGCTATTCGCTAAGCTCAAAGCCAAAGCTAGCGCCGAGGGTAGGAGCATGGCAGACGTTTTAGAAGACGCGATTAAAGATAGCTTGATCTAGGCGAGTAAATAAAAGCACAAAGGACGTTTTGACGAGTGTCCTTTGTGCTTTTAGAGGGCGATAGTATGATGAATCTGCTAACCTCTCTAATTGCAGATGCAAACAGATACAGATTGTGAAATTCAAAAGCACTCCTAACCAAGGCATTCACATTGAAGGCAAAGAACTTTGGATTAGCCGCAGCGTGACGGTTCTGCCCGTTCTCTTTTTTGTGACAGACGGCATTCAGTACGTTCCTTTAGGGCTGCGAGGCACTGATCTGCCTGAGGGTGTTGGCCAGTGGGGGCTTCCTGGCGGCTATCTAGACTATGACGAAACCGCGACCCAAGCTGTTTATCGCGAAGTGTGGGAAGAATTGGGGCTTGACATTCCTCAACTGATTGAAGATTTTCGCTTTGAAGGTAATCTAAATCGAGTGCATCCCAGTCTTGCAAGACTCAGCATGAGAAAGCGCCGTTAAGGTAAGCGCAACGCTGCTTTAGCACCTGTGGCACGTTCTCTTCTTTCCATTGCGCCCCCGTAATCTTGATGCGTAGCCCAATCTGTTTGACT
>JBGTNW010000135.1:0-10903 GCA_041742865.1 Phormidesmis sp. | reverse complement strand
TATTCAAATAATCTATGTTGCCCTGCACAAACCCAACAGGATTGTTAATTTCATGAGCAATTCCTGCGACTAGCTGCCCTAGGCTAGCCATCTTTTCCGCTTGGGCAAGCTGCGCTTTGGCCGCCTGAAGATTAAGCTGGTTTTGCACCCTGGCAATCACCTCTTCCATTTGAAAAGGCTTCGTAATATAGTCTACGCCGCCGACCGCAAAGGCTTTGACTTTATCGAAAGCGGCATCAAGGGCGCTAATGAAAATAATAGGAATATGCTGTGTCCGCGCATTGGCTTTAAGACGCGAACAAACCTCGTAGCCGCCGACATCTGGCATTTGAATATCTAGCAAAATCAGATCGGGCAATTCAGATGTGGCACTGCTATCAGGTGAATCCAAAGCTAGGGCTTTGAGTGCCATCGTGCCATTTTTGGCGCAGCGAATGTCGTAGTTTGACTGTGATAACGTCGCTGAGAGCACCCGTAAATTATCCGGCGAGTCATCGACGATTAAAACAGTCGCAGCATGATTAAATGCTTTAGCGGATAAAGACAGCCCCGCTGAGAAATCGAGCGGATGAGTCAGTTGAGGCTGTGCTGTTGAGTCGGTCATGATCGCTATGCTGCAAAAGTTTTTCTAAGAAGCTTGAGCACTCGGTAATTCGTTGTTTAACGGGTACACGGTCAGGCTTAGGTGAGGGTCACAGGCTCTGCCGAATCTTTGAGCGTATCTTCAGCGATCGCCTCGATCTGATCAAAATCAAAGTTACTGACTTTTGTAGCGATCGCCTGCTGTAAATCAGAGTAAGTTTCGGGAATCTCAGCAATTAGGGTTAACACGCTTTTTTCTTTAAGCTGCGATGCCGCCTGATAAAGCTGCTCTCGCCAAGCAAGCGGCATCGCCATCATGGCTACTGTTAGATCAGCTGATCTAACAGTAGATTTGGCAACTTTAACAGGCACGCTTTCCTCATATCGGTAGCAAACGCCTAAATGTTCCGCCATTTTAGCGAACAGCGCTTCCTGCTGAAACGGCTTACGCATCAGGTCATCATAGCCAGCGGCTAATACATTGACTCGCTCTTCTGCTAGGGTGCTGGCCGTTAGGGCAATAATCTTAGTCGATTGGGCAGTTGCTGAGCACTGGGCTGTTGATTTTAGCCGCTGCTTGATCTGTCGGGCGGCCTCATAGCCATCGAGCACTGGCATCTGAAGATCCATCCAAATCAAATCAGGCTGCCAAGCTTCCCAAATTTCAATGGCCTGCTGTCCATTTTCAGCCTCTTGCAGTTCAAAGCCAACCGGTACAAGCAGCTCTCGTACGAGCTGGCGATTAAGCGGATGATCGTCAACAACCAAAATACGATAGTTTTGCTGACCAGGGGCTAGTCCGACCACCTGACGATCAGCAATCATCGGATTAGCCGTGATGGCATCTGCTAGCTCAACGACGATATCAAAGGAAAAAGTAGAGCCCTTCCCAATCTGACTGGTTGCCGACAGATCACCCGCCATCAGTTCAACAAACTTACGGCTGATGGGTAGTCCCAAGCCCGTACCTTCTTGAGATTGCCTGCCCGCATGGGTTTGCACAAATGGCTGAAACACCTGCGCGAGTTCCTGCGCGGAAATACCTGCGCCGGTATCGGTAACAGCAAACAGCAGCCGCTGTTTTTTCAAGCTTGAAAGGTTACTTTGATCACTTTGATTGCGCTGAGCGCCCTGAGCGCCCTGAGTGTCCTGGCCCTGGGCATCCCAGTTCTGAGCACCCTGGCTAACTAGCTGGCCTTTGGCTGGATTGAGGGCGGCTTTGCTCACCTTCAAAGTAACCGAGCCGATCTCTGTAAATTTAATCGCATTGCTTAGCAAATTGAGTAGAATCTGCCGCAGCTTACGCTCATCTGCATAGACGTAGCGCGGTAGGCTTTCAGCGACCTCTACGATTAGCTTAAGGCCCTTAGACTGGGCATTAAGCTGAAGCATGTCTTCTAGGCTTTCTAACAGGTGATAGAGATCAAAACTGCTCAGCACTAGCTCGATGCGGCCTGATTCAATTTTGGACATATCGAGCACATCATTAATCAGACTGAGCAGGTGTTCGCCGCTGCGGTTGATGATACTGATTTTTTCACGCTGAGAGTCGGTGAGGGTGCGCTCTTTTGTGAGCACTTGGGCAAAGCCTAAGATGGCATTGAGCGGGGTTCTCAGCTCGTGGCTCATGTTCGCGAGAAACGAGCTTTTGGCTTGGTTGGCTTGATCGGCGATCGCTTTAGCTTCTTCAGCTATTTGCTTGGCCAATTTCAATTCCTGAGTGCGCTGACTCAATTGATTTAGGGTCTGATTAATCGTTCTCGCCAAATCTGCAAGCTCGTCATGACCGGATAGATAAATGCGGCGATCGCGCTGCCCATTTCCAGATAGATTAGGGCCTATCTGGCTGACCTGTAAACTGAGCCTTTCTAGCCGAGAGAGCACCAGGTTACGGAGCAGCAGCAGCGTCACCAAACAAAAAACTAAGCTAATAACAACCGTCGAGGCCAAGAAATAATAAAGACTCGTTTTGCCCTTTTTATAGATATCGCGCGTCATCTGAATCTGCAAAAGCAGTTTAGGATGCTGATCGATATCAGCAATCAGCGCGTAGCTTGCCATATGAGTGTCATCCATGACTTGGACATGGGTGGCCAGTTGAGATTGATTCATTTGCGCTATGGCTGAGGCCGCATCTTCTGGCAAATGATTAGCAGTCGTTACAAACGATTTAATCGGCAGTCGAGTTGTCGCTGAAAACGCGGCTAGTTTTTGCTCATCGACCCATCGCCCCATTACCAAAGTCCCTGCCGCAGGGCCAGTCTTATCGCTCTTGAGAACTTTGGTAATAGATATCAGGCTAGGCATTTGATCTAGTAACAGCACTCCGGAGATATTCTCTTTTGTCGGCTCTGAGATAAATTGAGCTGTCTGCATCATCAGATCGCTTAGCATTTTAGGCGGCAATGGCCTCAGCGATTCGGTACCGGCATCCAGCATACTGGCAAAAACAGGCTGATTTTTGGTATCTAAAATCACCAAAAAGTCTAACGATAATCTAGTAATAGGCTCGTATTGCAAGTTCTCTGTTTGATAAGCGACAGTGCGATCCTGCACATATTGGTAAGTATCATTCCACCATCCCCAATCAGTTGAAACAGCCGTCAGTTCTGCAATATCTTTAGTGACCGATTCTTGCAGCCGCTCAATGTTAGTGAGCGCGATTTCTTGCTCTAGCTGCGTGTAGCTATGCGAGATGATGTAACGGGCAATGCTGTATTGGCCAATGAATAGCACCAAAAAAGTAGCGCTAACAG
This sequence comes from Phormidesmis sp., assembly GCA_041742865.1. Classification (GTDB taxonomy): domain Bacteria; phylum Cyanobacteriota; class Cyanobacteriia; order Phormidesmidales; family Phormidesmidaceae; genus Phormidesmis. Next base: position 7,565 of record JBGTNW010000135.1, on the reverse strand, counting down.
CAGCGAAAACTCTAGTTGAAAGACTATTTGGGCGATCAATGGTCAGGGGCACAGCGCTCAGCCATTTTTCGTGGCAATCAGGGCGTAAAATCGACTGCCTTGGCGCAAACAGCCGTCATTACTAGCCGATTTCTGTCAGCATACCCATTTTGCGCCTTGTTTCTCTTTCCTTCTGTGTTTGCTGCCATTCCTGCGAACATAAAATCATAAGGTGGAATATAGCGGGAGCAAAAAACCCGAAAGGTTTAATGGCTAGTGATTCTCCAAAGCAGGGACTTTGCCTGCGCGCTCCAACCATCCCCGCATTTTGCCAGGATTTAACAGGCCATACGGATCAACGAGCGCCTTAAAGCTGAGCTGGTTGTGATCGACTGTTTTGCGCCCGCCGTCTTCTAATACATAGGTGTGAGGATTAGCAATAAAAGCGCCTTGCTGCTCGTGATAGCGAATAATTTCACTCAGCCGTTCAGCCGTGGAGTAGCGAACGAGCTGCAAGGCTGCCGGGAGAACTTTTCCCTGCACCCGAATGTATTCCAAATGCATAAGCACTTCGCTACCAAAGTGCTCATGCAAATGTTGCAATAGCTGTAAATCAGGATCGTAAGGCAGCAGCGTCTGTAGATAAGTCCAGCTTGCATCGGCGTTGCGGGCATGAAGGGTGGTGTGGTTCCAGGTGAATTCAGCGATCGCGGCTCCCTTCCTACTCTCCTCAGCGTTTTTTTGAGCTGTGACCATCCCACCATGCTCACTGACTAACGCCGCCAAAGCCGCCAAATCAGCTTCCGAAACTATCAGTAAAGCCGCCGCTTTGCCTTCCGGCAGCGATTCTTTCAGCGCGGCAAAGTAGCTAGGAATTGGCCAAGCATGAATGCTGATCAGCTTTTTGATAATTCCGTCAGCCTCACCTAAAGCTTGACCAAAGCGGGCTGCACCCATAAAGTCATCAAAAACAACAATCACCTCAGCCCAAGGATAAGCAGGCCCCAGCGGAATTTCGAGTTCGGTGATAATGCCATTAGTGCCGTAGGCGTGACTCACCTTCTGTACCTCATCACCACGCAGTTCTAACACGCGAGGGGTTGCTTCTAAGGTAACGACGCGAACAGCTTGCAGGTTACCCCGATCAGCTAATTGGCCGTATGTGATGGAGCCGATGCCGCCACTGCCACCGCCAATAAAGCCGCCAATAGTAGCGGTGCGGTACGTGGAAGGGGCCATGCGAATTTCCCACCCTTGCGGGCGCGCAATTCGATCAATGGCGGCGAGTTTGGCCCCAGGTTCAACGCAAGCCCTGCCAGGTTTGATCCACTTCACCGCGTTCATCGCACCGAGATCCAAAATTACACCGCCCGCCAAGGGAATGGCCTGACCATAGTTGCCAGTGCCTGCACCACGAATAGTCAGCGGCACTTTGGCCAAGACGCAGGCTTGCGCAATTTGCAAAACGTCGGCTTCTGTTTTGGGCCGAACGACTACATCACCGACTTTAGAGTCGAGCTGTGCGGCCAAAATAGGACTGAAGTAATAGTAGTCTTTAGAAAGCTTAGCGACTTGATTGGCGTCTAAAATCGTTTCGATGGGACTAAGGCTATCAGCAAAGCGCTGCCAATCTATCGCGCTTGTAGATGAGCTGAAATTAGCTAAAGAGGTCATATTGCCAAGCCGTAAAGGATGATCAACCTTAGAGGAACCTTATGGGAACCTTAGAGGAGCTAATTTAAAGGCGTCCTCAGTCTTAAATCACGTTTTATTAGATTTTATGGGAGAAAATGGGCTATGAATCAAAATAAAGGCTTTTTTGAGAAGCTATTTGATCTGTCGTTTTCGTCATTTGTCGCGCCTCAAATTGTAGGGGCTCTTTATGTGTTGGGGCTTATTGGCGGGATTTTATTTGCGCTAAATGTAGTCAATACGGCCTTCCGATGGGGTGGGTTCTTAACTGGGCTCGGAACCTTGGTCGCGTCGATGTTTTCGCTGCTGATCTATGCAATCTTTTTGAGAGTGTCGTTGGAAAGCTTTGTGGCGATTATTCGCACTGCCGAAAATACGCGGATACTGGCCGAAAATGTGCTGAATAATCCGGGCACTCACCAACCCCCTATTTAGTCATCGAGCCAACTGAGGTGGTTTTACGGAGGGAGAAAATTAGGCATATTGACAATCATTGGTAGGTAAGCCTAGCGCCCTGTAACCGCTTGACTTTCTGCTTTATCTCCCTGCTCACCTGTCGCCTTACCTAACACCATGATCTCGGTTACGCCTCATTTTAAGGTTACTTTTCCGCTTTGGCAGTATTTGCGCCAGCCAATTGGGCAGCGCGATCGCCCGCTCGTCATCAATCCCAAAAAGTTTTGGCATCTCCAAAAAGTGCACTACATTGAGCGCTGCTGGGTCATGTCTTACCTGCCTGAAGAGCGCACCCGTTAAGAGCCGCGACTCAGTTTAGGCATCCTTGAACATAAATGATATTTAGATATTTAGACACAAATGCTCACTCATATCTGGGCACAGCTTCTCTAAAGCGATTGGCTCAGCTCAGTTTTGGTGCGGTTCCAATCGGCGATCGCACCGCCTATCCACAGCCAGTTTTGCCCTAACGCATTGGCGCTAAAATCACTAGGCGCTTGGTCAATTACTTTCAAATAAGCCGCTGAAGCTTGATCTAGTAACCGATTGCGTTCAGCCGCATTGGCTTCTATTTTGGCCAAAGACAGTGACACTATTGCCACCCCTGCATACGCATTGAGCACATACTCACTCGCAGATTGCTCAGAAAAATACAGATTGCGGGCATCAGGCTGACGCCCTGCGAGCTGGATTGCTTGCTGCCAAGCAGCTAGTGCTTCTTGCTCTTTGCCCACCGCATACTGTGCAAAGCCCAGCGCCATCGAGATTTCCATCCAATCAGATTCGCTTTCTAAAGCGGCGATCCAGGAGCGTCGCGCATCATCAGGCGAGTAGTCGATGCTGCCCTGCTTCGCTAGCCCCCACTGAGCGCAGCCTCGCAAGAAGGAAACAATGACGTCTTGCTGCTGTCGGGGGGTAGCGGTTTCAAGCGCGGCGATCGCGGCTGAAAAGTCGCCTTGATTAATCAGCGCTGCGGTGGCGGCGGTGGCGGTATCCAAGTTATTTTGCTCGAAGGCAACGCCGATTTGAGCAGGCAAACTGGTTTCACTCAAAGTGGGCGAAGTTATGGATAAAGTGGGTGAGCGATCGCGCTGCCACCAGCTGATGGCCGCCAGCCCTAGCACAGCCGCTAGGGCTGCTATAGCAATGCCTGAAGCCGTCCAAAATTTAGTGTGAAGGGTGTGGCTACGGGTGAGCCGTTCACCCACTAAAATTTCTTTGGACTTTGCAGCGGCATTCGAGTCTGCATTGACCAGTGCAGGCTCAGTTGGCGGGAGGAGCGGCTGAGCGCTTTCTGGCACTTCACCATAAAATCTAGCAGGTGCTTCAAGTGATCGCGCTGACTCAGTTGGTTCTGCTGAGGTTGATTGTTCTTTGACCACGCTGTTCACAATATCCAGATTGCTGAGTTCACTCGGCGCGCTCGTATCAACGGCATTTGCAGCCACAGGCGCGGCGCGGCGCGGTGCGGGCAAATCCACATTGGCCAGTCCGGGCTCCGAAAACATGCCGCCAAAGGGATCGTTAGCGAAGTCTAAGGCTCGGAGATTTTCGCGATCGCCCAATGCCTTCACTAAGTAGCCGTCAAAAGAAGGCTGCATGTAAAGCGTCGGCAGCGCCCAGTAAAACTGGTGAGAGCCATAGGCCGAAATCAAACCCTGACGAGTGCGATTCAAGCTGAGATCAATGGACTGACCCTTTTTCAGATTGCGATACAGCAATTGTGTAAAGGCGATCGCCACATGATCCGGAATGCGCTCAGTCATGGCAATCACACCGGGCACGCCCCGGTTGACCAGTGCTTGCGCTAGGTTGCGCGCCTGCCAACCCGGCTCTGTGCTAGCACTATAACCGCCCCGACAGGAGTTAAAAACTGCCAGCTTAATGCCGTTATTAACCAGTAAGCCAGCTAGATCTTCACCGCTGAGCCGCTCCGTCAGGCCAGTTTGCCGACTTACTAAGTAAAGATCGCCGCCCGCATTGCCCAAGTTGCTATGACCTGCGTAGTGCAGCACCTGATAATTACCGCGATCCAGCTCTTGCGTGAGTTCAGCGCGTCCCGGCTGCTCTAGGATTTTAAGCTGGACATCAAGCAGGGCGCTGTCAAGCTTACTGTCAGGCGCTGTACCTTCAGGATTCAGCTCACTTTGCAGGTGATAGGCTTCTTGCTTCAGCGCTAGCTGCGCTTGATCATTGGGGGAAGCAATCACCATCAAAATTCGCAGCACCTGCCCCGACTCACTCGGTTTGCTCTGCGCTGAGTGGCCCTGTCTGCGATCTAAAATGTAGCGAGAAAAAATCACATCGGTGCCAGTTGCTAGCGGCCTAGTGCCCGCGTGCAAAGCTTCCCAGGGCAGTTGCTGCAAACGGCTGTCTTTCATGCCGATTCTGAGGCGCAGCAGGTCTTGGCGGTTTTGAGCAACGCCTTGAGCCGTTACCCAGCTATCGTGCAGTTGCCCTTTGAAAAGCTCGTCGTGCAGCGCCTGGCCTAAGTGCACCAGAGTCGTCGCGTCGGTTTCGGCCACCGAAAGCTGCTGCTCATTTTCACCCGTTCGAGTCGGCATGGCATGGCGCGGCTGTCCTTTGAGCAGTCCCAGCAGCGGATCGTGCATGAGTGACTGCGTTTTTTCAAGCCAGTCGGCGACGGGCCAGTGCACTTTTTGCTCAGCTAGCTGGACGCCTTTGGCAACCGTCTCCGTTCGCACTAAATAGTGCTCGCCACCGACGGCAGTGATGGATATTTCAAATTCCTGAATCACAGCTGCTTTCATTCCCTCGTAAATAAGTTGGGATAGCCTTAATCGGATTTAGTTACTCAATTTGAGAATGGCGCTAAACCAAGACTGGCAATCGGTCTGCTTTCTTCTATTTTAGGCTTGTTTAATCGTGCCCTTTCGGTACAGAACTACCTCAATTTATCCTTATCGTTTGATAAATGCTGTAGAAAGGCCATGCGATCGCTTGCTACGTTGGATTTATTTTAGGAAACGAACCCAGATGGCGGGATGCTTGTTAGGACAGTTGCGATCGCGCCCACTCAAAAGCAATTAAGGTAGTCTACCCGCGCCCTTTTCCGATTTGTCACGAGAGCTCGGTGGGATCCTTGTATTTGGGAGCCTGCATCGAAGGACAGATATGGAACCCTTGTAAATCTTTCTTTTGGGCTTGATTTAGCTACTGTAACTAATTTGTAATGCTTTTATGTCAGGATTATATTGACGGCGACTATCCGGCGGCCCAACTTCATTTCAGACTTGAGCCCGCTTAACTCTGAAGCTATCTTTCTACTGTTCTGCTGTTTTACGTTATTTGCTCTTTAGTTTTTGCTTTAAAGGCGTTGATTGTGATGAGTGCTTTTCAGCGCAGTATCCCGCTATTAGATGAACCGCTATTAGCTGAAGTGAATGAAGCGTCGTCTGAGGGTGAGGGGAAGCTGGCCATTCGGCAAAGTCTGCGGGCCTCCACACTGGATGGCATGTTTTCTTCAGCATTTGAAAATATTGTCAGAGGGGTGCTGATTAGCCATTTTTTATTGGGTTTGGGGGCAGGCGCTTTTGAAATTGGCTTGCTCAGTTCGATTCCAATGATGGCTCATTTATTACAGCCTTTGGGGGCATATTTTTCTGAAAAGAGCACTAGCCGTCATCTCTATTGTTTACTGATTTATGGCACGTCGCGGCTGCTGTGGCTATTGCCTGCGGCTGGAATTTTTCTATTTAGTCACGGCGTAGTAGACGCTCATACCCTGTCGCTGCTGACTCTGGTGGTGCTGATGGTGAGCAATATTTTAGATGCGGTGGGCTGCGCGTCTTGGATGAGCTGGATGGCGGCGCTGGTGCCATCCAGAATTAGAGGACGCTATTTCAGTTTGCGGCGATCGCTCGCTAGCCTAACCGCATTGCTAACCATTCCGATTGGGGGTTGGCTGGTTTCTAGCTGGCTAGGTGGTGAAATTGAAGGCTATGCGATCGCCCTGATTATTGCCGTGATCATGGGGCTTATTAGCTTGGGCTTTCAATTTTGGATGAGCGATGTTAATCCGCAAGCGGTGAGCGAGCTTAAAACTAAGCCTAAGCGCGGCCATTCGGTGAATGCATCAGATTCGGCAGCAGCGTTAGAAAATGCGCCTGCTGATTTGATCTGGTTGAAAAATACGAACTTTTTGATACTGCTGCTGTTTTTGGGCACTTGGACGTTTAGCGTTAATTTGAGCGCGCCTTTTTTTAATCTGTATTTGCTCGATACCTTACATCTCCATATCCAGTGGGTAACGCTGTACAACAGCTTCATGTATGGCGCATTTTTCCTAACGATTATGCTTTGGGGGCGGCTAGCGGATGCAATTGGCAACCGTCCGGTGCTGGTAGTGAACTGTCTGCTAGTGGCCTCACTTGCTTTGATGTGGAGCTATGTCGGCGGCAGCGCCCTATCTCTCTGGCTGCTATTGCCGCTATTGCACCTGTTGCAGGGAACGGCTTTTGCAGCGCTAGATCTCTGCTTGGCCAATATTCAGCTAGAGTTAGCGCCCCTGACGCAGCAATCGGCTTATTTTGCGATCGCAGCGGCGGTGATGGGGGTTACGGGCGCTTTGGGCACGACGGCAGGCAGCTATCTGGCTGAGCTCCCGACAGTTGGGTTGCCTGCGCTGTTTGCAATCACAGCCGTCGTTCGGCTGATCAGTATTGTTCCTTTGGCCTTTGTTAAAGAAGATCGGGCGCGGCCCATTCGACAGCTTTTTTATCAATGGCGGCAGCAAGGGTGGCAGCGTCCTCCGATTTGGCAGCCTGCAAAGATTAAAGCCTACAATGACATTCTGTAAGATGACATTCCGTAAGCCGGTGTCGCAGATAAGAGGTTTTTTGAGGTATGGTGGCGGCTTCTGACAAAATTGACTCAAATACAGATGATATTGCCGCAGAACGGGCGTTGCAGCTTCAAAAAATAGTGGATAGCTTGCGGCCTGGGCAAAAGTCGCTGGCGCTTTGGCGATCAGGCCCCTTGGCCGTTTCGGCTGTGCCTGGTTCGGGAAAATCTACCGGCATGGCCGCCGCCGCCGCAGTCGCGATCGCCCACCATCAGCTTCATGCCCGCAAGCAGCTTGTGCTCGTCACCTTTACCCGCTCAGCTGCGGCTAATTTGAAGGCGAAAGTCCGTCAGCATCTGCGCCAGCTTTCGCTGCCGCTCAATAGCTTTGTGGTGCATACCCTGCACGGCCTAGCGCTGAATATTGCTAGCCGCCATCCCGAAATTTCTGGTATTAACCTCTCACCGCTAGCGTCAGAGGGCACCATGCTCGTCTCACCCACGCAAAGCCATCGCCTGATTCGCTTGGCGGTAGAGCGCTGGATTGAGTCCAATCCGTTGGACTATCAGCGGTTAATCGAGGGCAATGGCTTTGATGGGGAAGAAACCGAGCGGCTACGGCGGCAGTCGGTGCT
>JBGTNW010000134.1:0-7369 GCA_041742865.1 Phormidesmis sp. | reverse complement strand
GCTGAGACATTTTCTGAAGCGGCTAAGCGATCGCCCGCTAGCTTGAAGCCCCAAAGTTTCTTTTTGACCCCTTGATAGGTGTTGAGTCGAGCAATCGTCTCTTGACCGATGTAGCAGCCTTTTTCAAAGGAGACACTGTGCCATAGGCCCGCTTCTAAAGGATTGTCATCATCGGTAAGTTCTTGCTGCGGCATGGGCCGACCTTGCTGAATACGCAAATTCTCCCACTGCGCGTCCGTACCCGGATAGGCTCCGGCAGCTAGAATTGTCTGCCATATTCGCTGTGACTGTGAGGCTGGCCCCCATACGGTGTAGCCAGCGATCGTCAAATCACTTCCTACAGCTACAAATATAGGCTCCGTTAGCTCAAGCAACGGGGCCGTTGAAGTAGCTACCTGACAATGCTGAAAATTTGCTTGGTCAATCAACTCTGCCGCGCCTAGTGCCCTAACAACGTCATCAGCGCCGTCGCCTAGCACCGTAAATAAAAAGCTCTGATTGCTCTCATCGGTGAGCGTGACTTTATCCGAAAAGAAAATATAGCGATCCATCCAGTCATAAATAGGCCGCGTCATCCCAGGCGAGACAAGTACCAGCAGCGATTCCGGCAGGGCGTAGACGCTAGCGAGATCTAGCGTCCGCCCAGTAGAGGTAACAAATACCGTATGACAGCCTTGCCCAGCGGAAAGCCGTTCAATATGATTGGTGGTTTGATTGTGCAAAAAGCGCACGCGATCAGCGCCTGTCAGGCGGATACGGCCCCAATGGCTGCGATCAAAGGCAGTTAACTTCATTTTTATAGCCGCTACTAGCTGCTGTGATTGCAGCCGTTTCTTTAACTTAGCGCTTGACTCAGCGTCTAACTAGGTCGATAGGTAGACATATTGTAGTCTTATTGGCAGTCACGATTTTCTTCAGAGCCATCTGGCATAGTGGTGTGGCACAAGATCGCACGGCTGCGATTGACCCCGCGCAAGTTAGCACCGGTTAAGTCTGCGCCAGTTAGATTGGCGACCCCAATCACGGCTGCTGTGAGGTCAGTATTGATCAGCTTGGCGTCGGTCAGATTGGCATCGACTAAGTTAGCCTGCGTCAAAATCGCGCTACTGAGATCCGCGCCCGTTAGGTTGCTGTCTTTCATCTGTGCGCCATTCATCTCAGCGCTGGTCAGATTAGCCCCAGTTAAGTTCGTACTAATCAAATCAGACAGCATCAAGTTGGTGTTGCTTAAGTCTGCACCAGTAAGGTTCGCGCCAGTGAGCGAAGCCACCTTTAGGTTAGCGCCATGGAGCTGAGCCTCGCTCAAGTCGGCGTCGTTAAGAATACAAACCGGACATTCATTGTTGAGCATTAGCATTTCAACGTCATCGGTAATGTAGGCCCAGCTAGGCGCTGCAAAGCCCAGCCACATAGACATCAAAGCACCTAGTGAAACAATCAGTGGCAGACCCATTGCTAAGGTCAATGAAGCTAGCTGCTTAATTTTCATTTTATTTTTTGAAGGCTCCATATCTAAACAAATAACGACTCACCATTGTCCCACACCGCTCATTGATTAAGCTCAATGATTGAGGATACGCTTCAAATCAAGTGCATTTCAGCTACGCATTTATTCTGTGAGCCATTCGATATCAGCAGCTACATTCGCTTAAGCCTTCCTCGTAATAGCGTTGTGCGATTGTGCTCTACCGCTAGTTATCGTCAATGTATCTATCAACTGACGACAAGGAAGGCATCGACTGGGATGCCCTTCATCAATATCAAGAAGCGATCAATAAAGAGCCGCCTAGGCAGTAGCTAGGCGGCAAGGAGAAGCAAAGTGAAGCAAAGACTAGTTTCGATTAAAAAGGCTACTCGCTTTGTCGCTCACATCATCTTTTAGTTCATCAGCCGTTTTCCCTAACTCAGCTTTGGCATCACCGAGTGCTTTTTGCACCTGCTCAAAAGGATCGCCGTCCTGCGTTTGTTTACGCTCAGCCGTATCACTGAGCACCCGAGCTTTGGCCTCCGCTTGTCGAGTGTTGCGTCTAGGATCGGTATCTTCAAAGTTATTCATGCTGTCTTTCTTGGGCTGAATTGCGTCATAGAGCTCAATGGATTGCGAGGTATCTGGATCGTTCAAGTAGTCAGTTGTATCGGCTGCTACAGCAGGACTTAACCCGAAACCCCACAAACTGAAGCTGACCAAACTTACTAGCAAAATGCCTTTCAAAGCTTGTAAGCTAGCACTAAAAAAAGTTTTCATATTTTCTACTCTCTCTGCTGAATTAATTCAGTTGACCTACAGGAGTATAGGAAGTATGGCCGCAGTTGCAAATCCCTCTAAAGACAGCTGATTGACTAGGTATCAGCTGATGCTTTGGAAATATTTTCTAAAGTATTCCGGCATAAACGATAACTGATCGGGTGCCTATTTACCGTAGCTGCTCAGCAATTTGGTGGGTTTGGGTGGCTATGCTTTCGGCAATACTGAGCGCAAAGCGTTTTAAATTAGTTGCTAGGGTTTGATAGGTTCGCTGAAAATGATCGCTCGGATTTAGTTGCTCAGGCATCATTTGCTCTACTTGCTGTCTCAGGTGAGTAGTGCAAATGAGCACATTGCTACGCAGCGTTCTAAGTCCTGTCGGATGAGCTCCCTTTAAAGCACTAGGCTGCTGTCGAGCTGCCTGCAAAATATCACGATAATTTCTTCTTTGCTGAACACTATCCCGTTCAGCATCACTATCCGTTTCAGCACTATCTGTTTCGGCGGTGCTGGTAGCGTAATCTATCGATTCACTCGTTAATTCATTCGTTAACTTACGGGCATCGAGTGAACCTGCATCAGCTTGAGCTGGCATCCACAGCAGCCATAAGCTCATCATCAGGGCGATCGCCCAGGAGGTTCTATCTTTAAACGTCAAAGCCTTATGTTTCCTCGGTTTTAACGCTTTCTGGCGGCTCAAACTTATAGCCCACCCCGCGCACCGTCTGAATCAGCGTCGGCTGGTTCGTATCAATCTCGATTTTCTTTCTAATTTGGCCAATGTGCACATCCACTACGCGCTGGTCACCTACATATTCATAGTCCCACACCTTTTGAATCAATTCAGAGCGCCGCCACACCCGACCCGGATGGCCCGCCAAAAAATGCAGCAAATCAAACTCCAATGCCGTCAGCGGCACAATGTCATCTGCTAAGGTTACTTCCCGCCGAATGGGATCAATCGAAAGCTGATCAAAGGTGAGCCGCTGCTGCTCGGCCACTGTTACAGGTCGCTGACGCTTCAAAATCGCCCCTAAGCGGACTTCTAACTCACCCAGGCTAAAGGGTTTTGTAATATAGTCATCTGCACCCGTATTAAAGCCCCGGATTTTGTCGGCCTCATCGGTACGGCTCGTCAGCATCAGGACAAATACACCTGTGCGCGACTGCATCTCCTTACAGAGGTCATAGCCATTCGCATCGGGCAAATTAACATCTAAAATCACCAGGTCGGGATTAAATTGCTCAAACATTGCCAGAGCACTCTTTCCATCCTCTGCTGACTCCATCGAATAGTCCTGCTTAGATAGAAAGCGATGAATGAGATTACGGATAGCAGGTTCGTCATCAACGACAAGGATTTTGGCAGCGGCCATAATTTAGAATCCGGGTACTAAGCGAATAAAAGAGCAAATAAAAGGTCGCTATGTGCGTTACATAAGGCTTTTATGTGAAAAAGAGTAAGCTCAGAAATCAACAAAAGCTTAGCTTACCTAGGCCAGCATCAGGCTTTAAGCCTAAAAGCATGAGTACTCAACAAGCAAACTTTACATAAACATTCACACCTTAGCAAAAAAAACATCTAAGTAAAGAAATAATTAACCACTGCCTCATATTCTCCAGTTTTGCTGCTTTCTGGTAGCTGACAGAAAGCAGCAAAACTGAAGCAGGCTTCGGGCGAACAGCTATTTGAACAGCCCTTAAAAAGGCAGAACGCAGCAAACAGCTCATTTGCGCTGCTAGCGTTTCATCTTATGAGTCATGTTCAAAACTCTTTTCAAGTGAATAGCTTGAAATCCGCTCAATCTGGCGGCATCAAAGTATCTTTTGCCGTTTCGTAGCCTGTTCAGGTTTAGATTTAAAACACTTCGTCCGTTCCACGGTTACACTATAATCTCAGGATTTTAAGTGTTTTTTTAGCAGGTGTCTTAACGGCTGAGCTCTGGGGATTGGGCTCTGGGGGTTAAGCTCTGGGGATTAGGCCCTAGAGATGGGTATGTGGGATTATTGCGGTTGCTTACCAGAGTGGTTCATCATTAAATCAGCCTGCTAATATCAAACTACTGAGGCTGGTGCTGTGTTTTTGTTTGTGCTCATAGGCGTGAGTTCAGCAACTATGGTAGACCGATAATTAGGTCGATATTAGGTCGATTCGGAGGGTTGAAAATGAGCGATCAAAACGTTCACTACAAAACGTTAGGACTGACAGAAGCCTCTTCTTTTGAAGAGGTACAATCTGCCCGTAAGCGTTTGGTGGCAGATTACGAAAATGAACCCCAAAAGAAAGAGGGGATCGAGGCAGCCTATGATGCGATTTTGATGGAGCGGCTGAGATTGCGCCAAGAGGGAAAAATCAAGGTGCCTGATCGCATTCGGTTTGCTGAGAAACAGGCCAAGCCAGCGGTACCTGTGGCCTCTAATGGTGGTAGCCCAGCATCGGGGGGCAGTCAATGGCTTTCAGATCTGCTCGATCAGCCGGAAAGCAGCAGTGAATTGCTTTGGCCGACAATCATTTTTGCGGCGCTAGCGGGCCTGAGCTGGGTGTTAGGTGCATCTCAAGGCGCAGGCAGTACGGCGCAAGTGGCTGCGCCGGGGGCTTTGGGGGCTTCTTTAGCGTTGGCGCTAGGGATGATGTGTACAGTTTACTTTCTTAACCAAAAAACTCGTAAGTTGTGGCGGTCGGTTGGGCTTTCGGCGGTTGGCTTAGGCGTAGGCTTCGGCTTGGGCGTTGTCATTGAACTGGTGCTTAGAAGCCAAGGTACTCAGCTTATGCCCCAGCAGTTATCGTCACTGTCTGCTAGCATCACGCTTTTAACCTTATGGTTTATAACCGGTTTTGTTCGTTAGCTCGTTTGAGTTGGGCTTGCTCAATCGCTTCAAACAAAGCCTGAAAATTACCCTCTCCGAATCCTTGCACTTGTTTGAGCTGACCGGCCTCATCGTAGGTGCTGCGCTCAATGATTTCAAAGAAGAAAGTCGGTTCTGCAAAAATTGGCTGGGTGAAGGTTTGGAGCAGCATACCCTGCTGTCCGCCTCGGGGCCAGTCAAGTAGAATTTGCTGGCGGCTAGCGGCTGAGGTATCTGCGATGGGGCAGTCTGTCCGGGCTTTGAGGGCTTGGTAGTAGGTGTCAGGGACGCTGATAAGCTTGAGTCCTTGCTGGCGAAAGTGAGCGATCGCACTCACTGCATTCCCACTTTGCAGGGCCACATGCTGCACCCCCGCCCCGCGATTATGGTGCAAGAATTCTTGAATCTGTGAGCTGGCATCGGTGGGCTCGTTAATGGGGATCTGCACTGTCCCTTCAGGATGGATCAAAACCTGACTGCGCAGCCCTGAGCGGGTGGTATTAATATCGAATTGCTGACCAGCTTCTAGGCCAAATACTCGCTGATACCAGTTAGACGCCTCTACAAGCTGACCTTTGGGCACATTGAGGACAACGTGATCAATCATCCCTAGCCAGGGTAAATCTGGCGGTGAATCTGGCGAATCACCTGGCGGTGAAACCTTGACAGCGCGCGCTTGAGCCCACTGTTGAGCCCACTGTTGAGACCACTGGGGAGAGACTTCGACTAAGGTATGGCGCAAGTCAGCCCAGCCTTGGATTTGACACTGTCGGTAGCCGTTGGCGGCAACGGTGACCTCACTGAGAATAGTGGCCCCTTGACAGCGAACTCGGCTGAGTAGCTGATCAAATCGATCTGAGGCAAACCCAACATCGACAAGTCCAGGGGGATGGCGGTGAAGATAGCTTTTAACAGTTGGCGTTGAGGCGAGCCCGGATAGCCAAATTTCAATCATTCCCTGCTGTAAAACGGTGGGGCTAACGGCAATTTTGTCATTAGCCCGCTTGGAACCAGAGACAGCGGCTGCATGAGCCGACTCAAAAACGGTTTGAAAGGCCAGTTTGTGAACAAACCAATCTCGCCAAAACGCCACATCTCGAACGTAAAAGTGAAGATGGTGAAAATGCATAGGTTACTAACAATTAAAAGCGACTGAGACTGTATGGGGCAGGTGTACCATGCTACGTTGCGTTTGATTTCATCCTTTGGGACAATGATGACTAGAATTTAGGCAAAAGGGGTCTTCCTAGGACGCTTTAGGAATCTTTAGAGAATTTTAGATGGTTCAGCGCATTACTATTAGCTTGCAGCAACACCAAGGCTCCTCAATTGCGCTGACAGATCAGCAGGTACATTACTTAGTGAGGGTGCTGCGTTTGAAAGTCGGCGATCGCTTCATCGCCCAAGATGGCATGACCCAGCAGTGGCTAGCTGCCCTTACCGCCCAGCCTAAACTTGCCGAGGTCGTCGAAACACTCTCTCCTTTACGCCCTCGCGGGGCTGCTTTCCCTCTGCGCCTCATTGCTGCTCTCCCGAAAGGCAACAGCTTCGATCAGGTCGTGCGCCAAACGACCGAGATCGGCGTTACCCACATCTATCCAGTCCTTAGCACACGATCGCTGCTCAAGCCTAGCGATCAAAAGCTAACACGCTGGCAAAAGATCGCCCAGGAAGCCGCCGAACAAAGCGAGCGCCTTACCGTCCCCGAAATTTTTGCTCCTGTCGGCTTTCAGCAGTGCCTAGCGCAGGCTGACTGGTCAGGGCTGCGCTATATCTGTGCCGCCCGCAGTGCACAAACTAATGCACAAAGCCCTCATTTGCTAACTCATCTGCTAGAGCATTTGACTTCAGCAGATTCACTCAGCGTTACCTTGGCGATTGGGCCAGAAGGCGGGTGGACAGCAGAAGAGATTACGGTTGCCAATCACTATGGCTACAAAACTATCTCACTAGGCTCCGCAATTTTACGGGCAGTGACGGCTCCTGTCACCGCGCTATCGCTGGTCACAGCCGCTAGAGAACTATTGATATAGCTTGATTTCATCGTATAAGCTCGGATGGCCAAACCGATTTGCCTTGTTTAAGCTTGGCGTATCTAGCGTTACATAGGATCGCCCTATCGCGCGGATACTCGGAGCTATCTCACTCACGGTAAATCTTAATAAACAAAATGGCTAATTCATCAGATACCGTTTTTTCTGGTTTTCATGCGCTCTCAGAGCCTATTCGTATTCAAGTAATTGAGCTTTTACAAGAAGGTGAATTTTGTGTTGGAGA
>JBGTNW010000133.1:0-31466 GCA_041742865.1 Phormidesmis sp. | reverse complement strand
AAGCAATTTAACTTTGCGATTATCAATCAGCTCAAAATCAAAGTCAAGCAGCGCATCGGTGAAGCACTCAGACCGTCCCAAGCCAGTCAAGGAATGGTCGGGATTGCAACAACTAACGCGCGCTCCGTCGATCAGCTTTTCGACGTCGAATACGTCGCGCCTAACGATCCTCAAAAACGTAAGCGCGTCCTGTTTCGCATTCAAATCCAGCTCACAAAGCTACCGGCGCAGTCTACCTCTACAACAGTCGAAGAAATAGTGGACTGCATTGAGCACTTTCTTAATCCGCCTGAGAGTGAAAGCTTCTGGCAGCCCACATTACAAGGCCGAATCGCCAACATGAAATGGGATCAAAAGGCCAAGCCCACGCCACTACTGATTTTGGCGCAAACAAATGAAGGCGTAAATGTAACCTTTAGAACCAAAACCCACGACAAGTCGGCAAGATAACCAAGCTTAATCTTAAGCAAATAAACTGGATGAAACCAGAGAAAGCCAGCTTCTTAAACCACGTCCAATTTGAAACAATGAGTTTTCCCACCAGAAAAACTACAGTTTTGGACGTGAACCAGGTTTATTTCAACCAATTTTTTAGCCGAGAGGCCACCTGGGGACGCCGCAGCTTTCGCATAGCTTTTGTTTGAATTTGGCGCACTCGCTCTCTAGAAAGCTGAAAAATCCGCCCTACTTCTTCTAAGGTGTGAGTCTCTCCTGTCGTTAGCCCATAACGCAAGGCAATGATTTCCTTTTCGCGCTCAGTCAACACTTCGGTGAGTACGTCAGAAATCTCTTGGCGCATCATCGACTCGCTAATTTGCGATTCAGGTGAGAGCGAATGGCCGTCTTCTAACAGTTCCATCAGCTCCGTATCTTCACCTTTACCAACCCGGTGGTTTAGCGAAAGCGATTTTCGCTGTACCTGCTGAAGCACCCGTAGCTGATCGGGCGTCATGTCTAATTCGGCAGCAACCTCCGCTTCGGTAGGGGTGCGCTGTAGCTCTTTGCGCAGTTCACGGTGGGCTTTCTTAAGCTTGTTTAGCTTTTCTACAATGTGAATCGGTAGGCGAATAGTGCGAGCATCGTTGGCGATCGTGCGGGTTATACCCTGCCGAATCCACCAATAGGCATAAGTCGAAAACTTGTAACCCTTGTCAGGATCAAACTTTTCAGCAGCCCGATTTAGACCCAGTGCGCCTTCTTGGATCAAATCTAGGAAAGGGACGCCTCGATTGAGGTAGCGCTTGGCAATCGAAACCACTAGCCTAAGGTTAGAGCGAATCATCCGTCGCTTGGCTGCATGGGCTTTTTGTAGGCTCTGCTTGAGCTGCTGTTCGGTGCAGCCAAAGGCCATAGCCAAATCTATCAGGTTGGGCCGCCGACCAAGGCTTTCACTGAGCCGTTCCGAACACTCTTCTAGCTCGAAGATAATGCGTACTTGCCGAGCTAGCTCAATTTCTTCGTCCGGCTTAAGCAATGGATAGCGGGCCATCTCTTTGAAGAAGGCACCTACGGCGTCATCAGTCGATGATTTTCGAGAGCGTGAGGTCGCAGTCGCTTGCTCCGAATATTGAGCAGAGTAAAGAGAGTCATCGTCTGCGTTGATGTCAGAGTCAATATTTGAATCCGTATCTAAGTCATCATCAAGTGAATCACCAGCTACTAAGAGACTATCTGCTGAATCTTCTAAATCAATTTGGGGATCAGCGAGCAAATCTGAATGTGTGGTATCTGTGCTGTCGCGAGGGAGGCCGTCGCTAAGGAGGCCATCATCAGGATCTTTGCTAAGCAGAGCAGTTGGCCGCTTAGCATACGGGCTAGATATCCTTGGGCGTTCCTCCCAATTGTCGTCGCTCTGTCTCTCGGTTTCGCTGTGGGCGATCGCCTGCTGACTGACGGAAACCGTTAGCGCAGCACCTGAAGAATGGCTGGTAGAATGGCGGCTGCTAATTGAGGTTGACGCGCTGCTGAGGTCAGAATTATAAGGGGCTGTCATACTTAGAATCAGGTTCACATCATGACGATTTTCGAAGACATGTTGCTCAAATAAGGCAATCAATGGGCTCACGGGCACCCGTTTGGACCTGGATTTGAAAAATGCTAGGCTTCGCTTTGGCTGAATCCGGCGCTGTACTCGACCTTGCTAGATTTTTTTGGGTCAGTGGCTCCTTCATGTAGCCTTTACCCCGGTTACAGCCTTACTATAGCAACCCTTTATTAAGAAATTGTTCACTACGATAACTTAAGTGTTATCAGCTATCGCCTATATGCTCTGTACGTAAGGCTTTCACTCTTTTCATTACGATTCGTTGTTAGTTTTATGATGGTTTTTAATAATTTATGGGTAGTTAATGGGTCCGATATCGCAATTTGCTATCGATTTGATGATGTTTAATCGTGCTTTTATTAATCGTGCTTTTAATTGATGAGTGTGACGAAGCAGGAGCCGTTGGCTTTGTGGGCTGAGGTGCTAGTAGACTGTCCGGGTGCTCAAGGGCTATACACATATGGCATACCCGATGGTTTGAAGGTGCAGCCAGGGGCGATTGTCAGTGTTCCTTTTGGGTCACAGCAGGTGGGCGCAATTGCAGTTCGACTGCTTTCCAAGCGACCTGAAGCGCTAGTTGCCAGTGCAATAAAAACGATTGATAGCGTTATCAATGAGGCTTTTTTTACTAAAGAGTATTGGCAGCTATTAAACCGTGTCGCCCGCTACTATCAGACGCCTTTTGTGCGCGTCATCCACACGGCTCTGCCGCCGGGACTATTGTCTAAATCGCAGCGGAGAATTCGCTGCACTCAGTTTATTTCGCAGATGACAGTTATCCAGTTAACGACCCAGTTAGCGACTCAGAATTCTCTGGCAACATCTGCTTCGCAGTTAGTCAAAACTTTGTGCGTTTCTCAAAAGAGAGATTATAGCTGGCAGTATTTGCGTCGTCAGCTTAAGCCCTATTCAGCCGCAGCGCTTAATCAAGGGCTGCAACAGCTGATCGCGATGGGATGGGTTGAAAGCTATTTGGCCCCGCCGAGATCGCCTCGCCCTCAGAAACGGCAGGCGGTGGTTTTGGCAGCCACGGGTAGGGCGACTGATACGGCTGATATCAAAATGGCGTTGAGCGATCGCCAGCAGGTAATCTTGAACGGATTAGCGCATCATGGCGGTGAGCTATGGCTCAATGAAGCGTTGCAGTTGCTAAAAACAACCAGCAAAACGCTCCAAAAAATCGCGGCTGGTGGCTATCTGGTGATTGAGCCCCGCGAGGTACTGCGTGCTAGCAGCCATTCTACAGCTGAGCGAGATCAGCCTAAGGCGCTGACAGATGATCAAGCGCGATCACTCCAAAGCTTGCACCGCCTTCAGGGCTACAGTGAGGCACTGCTACATGGCGTCACGGGATCAGGAAAAACAGAGGTATATTTGCAGGCGATCGCCCCCGTGCTCAAGGCCCAACAGTCAGCGCTGGTGCTTGTACCTGAAATTGGCCTGACCCCCCAGCTGACTGATCGCTTTCGCAGCCGCTTTGGTGACAAAGTGTGCGTGTATCACAGCGGTCTATCTGAAGGCGAGCGCTATGATACCTGGCGGCAAATGCTCACAGGCACACCGCAAGTGATTATTGGCACCCGCTCAGCGGTCTTTGCACCCCTTCCCAAGCTCGGCATGATCATTTTGGATGAAGAACATGACAGCAGCTTTAAGCAAGATCAGCCCATGCCCTGCTATCACGCCAGACAGGTAGCCCGATGGCGAGCTGAGCTAGAAAATTGCCCCCTAATACTCGGATCCGCAACGCCCTCTGTGGAAACTTGGGTGCGCTTTCAGCCCGCAATGAATGAGCCAGTAGCGACTGATCCCCAGATGGATTCCCAGACGGATCCCCAGATAGATAGCCCAGCTTTAAGCAACCAAAATCGCTGTCCGAACCAGACTCTTCAATATTTGACCTTGCCTCAGCGAGTTCAATCTAGGCCGCTGCCCCCGGTTGAGATTGTGGATATGCGCAAAGAGCTGCATGAGGGCAATCGGACAATTTTTAGCCGAGCTTTGCAAAAGGCGCTGACAGAGATGATTGAGCAAGGCAATCAGGGCATTTTATTTATCCATCGACGGGGGCATAGCAGCTTTGTCTCGTGTCGGAGCTGCGGGCATGTGATGGAATGTCCGCACTGTGATGTTTCACTGTCTTTTCATCAGCCCCACCGTGAGGCTAAAGCCAGTCTCAAATGTCACTATTGTGGCTACGCGCAGCGCCATCCGACAGAGTGTCCTGAGTGCGCATCGCCCTATCTCAAAAATTTTGGTAGCGGTACTCAGCGCGTGGTCAATGATCTAGCGAAGTATTTACCCGAGGCTCGCTGCATTCGCTTTGATAGTGATACGACGCAAACCAAAGGATCGCATCGGGCACTGCTGACGCAGTTTGCACAAGGGGAGGCCGATTTATTAATCGGCACGCAAATGCTGACCAAGGGAATTGATCTGCCTCAGGTAACGCTAGTGGGGGTGATTGCCGCCGATGGGCTGTTGTTTATGCCGGACTATCGCGCTAGTGAGCGAGCTTTTCAGACGCTGACTCAGGTGGCAGGGCGATCCGGGCGAGGCGATCTGCCGGGACGGGTGATTGTGCAAACCTATAGCCCTGATCACAGTGCTATTGAGGCGCTAACGAAGCAAGATCAGGCAGCTTATGGAGATTTTTTGAGAGTAGAAATTAGCGATCGCGCCGACTTACACTACCCGCCCTACACTCAGCTTGTGCTACTGCGTATCAGCGGGCTCGATGAAAAAGCCACGCAGCGATCAGCCGAACATATTGCTGCCCAGATTCAGCTGCTAGGGCCAAGTCAAGCACCTGAGAGCCTGATGGGGCCGGTGCCTGCACCTATTTTTCGGGTGGCTGGCCGCTATCGCTGGCATATTTTACTCAAGTACGCATTAGGCAGCCAACTGCCAGCGCTAACTGAATTGCAGCGTCAAACACCAAAAGGCGTCAGTCTAACGATTGATGTGGATCCTCTGAATCTGTCCTGACGACTTTTATCAGGTTGAAATTCTGCGGCATATGCTTCGTAAAGCGAAAAATATGCGGTGATGTTTGTGATTTCACAATGTGAATTTTATAAGGTGAACCAATCGCAGATATGATTTTCATCGCCTTCCCTAATTTTCCTCCCCGCGTTCATGAGTATTTAAGCAAGCCATACATTAATCACTCACTTGACCGATAACCGGGCTCGGCAGCGGGCAGTGCAACCGCTTGTGGGAGTCGCGAGTTTTTGTTGAAAAGGCATTGCGATCGCGCTTTTAATGTTGCTGATTTAGGCGATTAGCTTTTTGAGTGCCTTCATCACCGGGGCTAAGACGATTGGAGCAATGGGCTGCATTCTTCTGATCCCGTGTTTCACCTTTTTGTATACCGGGCTGTTTGTCACCGGGCACGACGCCATGCACGGCAGCATTGCGCCCGGACATCCTCGTTTGAGGCGAGGATTAGGCAAGCTGGCGCTGTTGCTCTACAGGTGCCCTGATGGGGATTGCCTCAGGTCAAGCTTGAACCCACAGCGGCTGAAATTGGTCAATTGGTGGTGCTAAACCAAAGGTGCGCTAGCAATGGCAGCGCATTGGCGACGATCAATAGACCTTTTGTCCAGCGCGATCGCACTCGACTGAATAGGTAAAGGCTGGCTGTGATCATCAGGATGAATTCAATCGAGCCAGCGATCGCGCCAAAGTGATCATTATCCCAATAAGAAACCGGGCTGATAAAGCGAAAATTGCTGAAGGGCAAAAAATGACGGTGCGCGTCGTCATGATGCACCGGCAGATCTTCTAGGGCATGAAGCGCGATGCTAACAAATAGCAGCGCTACGCCAGTGCGTTTGGCTTTTAGCATCACCACTAGCCCTATCAGCGCCAAAGGAATCGAATGAAAGCCGTCAAACACAAGCTGCCAAGCAGGCCGAAAATACTCAACGCGCCAGATTTGCCCTTCGGAGATATCGGTGCCTAACCGCATCCAGAGATAGAATCCAAACATACTTAAATCGGGAATAACAGCTCCCCAAATAATCAGCGGGTTCCACTCGGGGCGATGCTTGCGGCCTAGTAGAGCAAGGTTAAAATGGCGTGAGCAGGCGTGTTCATCAGCGTTGTTTTAGGTCATTTTAGGTTGTTTTAGTCAGTGGATAGCCGATGGAAGGCCAACCAAGAAGTTGGGCGATCGCAACGCTACAGTTAAAGAGATGCCTTAATAACCCTCTAACCATCTCCTTTAAACATCTTTGGTATGAAACTTGGATCTTCTCTCGCTCTGCTATCGCTAGCGGCGCTAGGCGGCGCACTGTATTTTACCAATCCCACCGAAGCCCAGTATGCTGACTATTTATCTGGCACCCTGACAACTGAGGCACAAGTTTCTTTGTGCCAACCAGAAGGCTTTTCTGAATGGCTTGGCAAAATTGGCGAAGCGCTCAGCGGCGCTTGCCAAAGCTTACTCTCTCAGGGAGAAACGCTCTCACAACAGCAGATTCAAGAACTCATCACCCGCAACACCGAGTACAGCAATCGCATTTTCTTTAGCACGTACAAAACCACCATACCCTTTGGCAACTACGAAGCGATTGGCGCTTTTAATCGATTTTTTTTGACCAAGGCAGAACCGTAAGCGGTTGTTTTACGGTTGTTTTGTTATGGTTGCTTAATAAGCGTGTTTGCCGCTATGTCTCAGCGCCCAATTTATCTAGACTGCAATGCCACCACGCCCGTAGCGCCTCAGGTGTTGGCGGTCATGCTGCCTTTTTTTACCGATTATTTTGGCAATCCAAGCAGTCTTGATCATGCCTATGGGTGGGAAGCCGAAGCTGGTGTCGCTAAAGCGAGATCGCAGTTAGCCGCAGCGATTAATGCGGAGCCAGCAGAAATAATTTTTACCAGCGGCGCGACTGAATCTAATAACTTAGCAATCAAAGGCGTTGCTGAGGCTTATCTGGCCTCAGGCCAGCACATCGTAACGGTAGCCACTGAACACCATGCAGTGCTTGATCCCTGTCGATATTTAGAAACGTTAGGGTTTGATCTCACGTATTTGCCCGTGAATGTAGATGGGTTGATTGATTTGCAACAGCTTAGCCAAGCCTTGCGCACCGACACTGTTCTGGTATCGGTGATGACAGCGAATAATGAGATTGGCGTGATTCAGCCGATTGCAGAAATTGGACAGATGTGCGCTGATCGCAATATCCTCTTCCACACCGATGCCGCGCAAGCGCTGGGCAAAATCGCTATCGACGTGCAGACCATGAACATTCATTTGCTGTCGATTACAGCGCATAAGCTCTATGGCCCCAAAGGCATCGGGGCACTGTATGTGCGCAGGCGCAATCCTCGGGTGCAGCTGGCCCCACAGATGCACGGCGGCGGACAAGAAAAAGGCTTCCGCTCAGGGACTTTGTATACTCCGCAGATCGTCGGGTTTGGGGCAGCGACAGAACTGGCAGTTTCAGATCAATTGGTAGAGAACGACCGGTTAAAGGGATTGCGCGATCGCCTCTGGCATCACCTGAGCAAAATCCCTAATATTCATCTCAACGGCCATCTCGCCCAGCGCTTATCTAATAATTTAAATCTCAGCATTGAAGGCGTCAACGGCGCAGCATTACACTCAAAGCTACAGCCAGATATCGCGCTTTCTTCTGGTTCAGCCTGTAGCTCAGCCAACCCTGCCCCTTCACACGTTATCAAAGCATTGGGCCGCAGCGACGAATTAGCCAGAGCCACTTTGCGGTTTGGCTTAGGTCGAGAAACCACCCAAACAGAGATCGATCAAGTCGGCGAAATGGTTGTTAGGGCAGTGCAAACGGCTCGAAAAGAGCAAAGCCGCTATCTGTAAAATCAGGTGCCTCAGGTACCTAAAATCAGATAGCGGCTTGAAAGCTTATCTACTTGGATTTTTTAAATCTTTGAGATCAGCTTTGAGGTAAAAGGCTCACTCATGCCTAGGCATCGTCTAACGCGGCGATTCCAGGCAACGTTTTACCTTCGAGCAATTCCAAACTCGCACCGCCGCCCGTTGAAATGTGGCTCATCTGATCGGCTAAGCCCACTTTCTCAACGGCAGCTACTGAGTCGCCGCCACCGATAATCGTGATGCAGCCCGTGCCCGTCAGGCCCGCTAGGGTGTGGGCGATCGCCTCCGTGCCTTTGGCAAAAGCATCCATTTCAAACACACCCATCGGCCCGTTCCAAATCACGCTCTTACAGTCAGCTAACGCCGCCTGAAACGTCTTCACCGAATCAGGGCCAATGTCTAAGCCCATCCAGCCATCCGGAATATTATCGACACTGACCGTTTGAGTATTCGCATCCGCTGCGAATTTGTCAGCTAGCACGACATCGGTCGGCAGCAAAAACTCAACCCCTTTTTCCTTGGCTTTGGCCTCCAACGATCTGGCTAGTTCGAGCTTATCTTCTTCTACCAAAGAGTTGCCCACGCTCATGCCACGAGCCTTGTAAAAAGTGAAAATCATGCCGCCGCCGATGAAGATTTTATCGACTTTATCCAGCAGGGTTTCAATCACCCCAATTTTGGATGAGACCTTAGAGCCGCCGACAATCGCTGCCAAAGGGCGCTGCGGATCATCGACTGTAGACTGCAAATACTTCAGCTCTTTTTCAATCAACAGCCCCGCAACCGATGGACTGAGATACTCGGTAACGCCGGCAGTAGAAGCATGGGCCCGGTGAGCGGTACCAAAGGCATCATTAACGTACAAATCCGCATTAGCCGCCAGCTGTTTTGAAAATTCAGGGTCGTTGTCCGTTTCGCCTTCGTAAAAGCGAACATTCTCTAGCAACGCGACTTGGCCGTTTTCCATGCCTGAAATTTTGGCAGCCACCTCATCTCCGATGCAGTCATCGCACTTAATCACCGCTTGATTGAGCTTTTCCGACAGACGCTCAGCGACAGGAGTTAGGCGCATACTTTCGACGACTTTGCCATCGGGGCGACCGAAGTGGCTCGCCAAAATTACTTTAGCGCCTTTGCCAGTGAGATCTTGAATGGTGGGCAAAGCGGCGCGAATGCGGGTGTCGTCAGTGATGTTGCCCGCCTTGTCTAGCGGTACGTTAAAATCGACACGGACTAATACTCGTTTACCAGCAACATCGGCAGCGGATAGATCAGCAAGGGCTTTTTTGGCCACGGAATATACTCTCCTAAAAAATTATGTAACGTTTATCTGCTCCAGCCTCGAAAGCGGGCTTGTGCGTGACTACCCTAGATCTCGGAAGGATGGATGCATATGGTGATGAACGCCAGTCAAGGACTGTTCAAGGGATGTTTTAAGTCATCAATGAAAATTAATGACAATAAGTAAAACTACTTACTGGTCATTTGTTAACCATTTTACAGAAGTCTGTGATCTCTTCTGCATCAAATTCACGCTTGTGATCCCACTCTATGACCCGATTCTGTGACTATGTATAAGACGATTTTGTTTTCGATAGATTCTAGTGCTGGTGCCAAAAAGGTGATTCAAACCGTTTTGGACATGGCTCAGCTTTGCCAGTCTAAAGTAGTGCTGCTGTCGGTAGTAGAATCGGCTGAAAATAGCGATCCGGTTCACCCAGAGCAAACGTCCGCAGAGGCTGTGGCTTCGCTATTAGAAAAAGCTAAGCAGCTCTTCGAGCAGCGTGGTTTTGAGGCTGAAACGATTGAGCGCTCAGGCAATCCGGCCTTTATTATTTGCGATGTGGCCGATGATGTAGAGGCCGATCTAGTGGTGATTGGCTGTCGGGGCACGGGCCTAACGGAAGAAGGCCGAGAAGATAGCGTCAGTGCGCGAGTAATTAATTTATCGCCTTGTCCGGTTTTGGTGGTGCCTTAGGCGGCTATGTCGTTGAGTCTTGTCTTGGCAGCCTGTTATCTTGGTAGCCTAGAGAGGATTTCCTTCTTCTGTGTGTTTGTCTTATGGCCTCTCCTTCGATTCAGTGGTATCCCGGCCATATTGCCAAAGCAGAGCGATCGCTCCAAACCCAACTCAAGCGAGTCGATGTGGTGCTCGAGGTGCGCGATGCCCGCATTCCACTAGCCACTTTGCACCCTAAGCTCGATCAGTGGCTAGGCGATAAGCGCCGGGTGCTGGTAATTAACCGGGTAGATATGATTTCAGCGGCAGCGCGCGATCAGTGGCAGGCTTGGTTTAAAAGCCAAGGCCAAGTGGCTTACTATACCGATGCCAATCAGGGCACTGGTGTCGGGCAAATTTCTAGAGCGGCGCAAGCGGCGGGCGTGGCGATGAATCAGCGGCGAAAAGAAAGAGGAATGCGATCGCGCCCTGTACGCGCCGTTGTCATCGGCTTTCCTAACGTTGGCAAATCTGCCTTGATCAACCGTTTGCTCAAGCGCCGCATCGTCGAAAGTGCCCGTAAAGCAGGCGTTACCAAGCAACTGCGCTGGGTGCGCATCTCCGAAGAGCTAGAGCTGCTCGATTCTCCCGGTATTATTCCGGCTCAGCTCACTGATCAAGCCGCTGCTTTGAAGCTGGCGATTTGTGATGACATTGGCCAAGCTGGGTACGATACGCAGCGAGTCGCTTCTGCCTTTATTGAACTGCTTCAGCAGCTAGATGCGGCCCAGCAAACCACTGAGCGACTGCAAGCGCTCAAAACCCGGTACGAAATCGAAGCAACTGAGTGCACAGGCGAAACCTATTTACACCGATTAGCCGAACACAAATTTCAAGGCTCTCAAGAACGCGCCGCCCGCAAATTGCTGCTGGAGTTTCGCAAAGGCGTGCTCGGCAAACTGACCCTAGAGCTGCCGCCAGCGTTGCCGCTACCGGCAGTATTACCTCAGACGGAATCGCTGCCAAAAGATGTCGTGATCGCGACGCCCTAACCCCACGCCCTAACCCCGCGCCCTAACCCTTGTCTTTGCGGCCATTTCTCCCGTGCTTCATTCTTCTTCTCCGCTGACAGTTTCCGTGATTGCGCCCGATCTCGCGGGTGGCGGCACAACGCGAGTTTACCTAGTCGCCAACGCCCTACAGCAAATGGGCTGCGATGTCACCGTTGTCGGCTGTCAGTTCGCCGAGCAGCTCTATCCGGTGCCACCTGCCAACCTCAAGGTTTATGCCCTGCCTGCGGTGCGATCGCTCAAATACACTCTCAACCTAGCGCAGATCCTGCCCAAAATCAGTGGGCAAGTCCTTTACGCCATCAAGCCCCGGCCCACAAGCTTTGGGACTGCGCTAATCAAAAAACTCATCACTCGTCGGCCCGTCATTGTCGATATTGATGACTGGGAAATGAGCTGGTTTGGTGGGGAGGGAGATCGCTATCGACCAGCAGCCAAACAACTCGCGCGCGACGTACTCAAACCCAACGGAGCGCTGCACAACCCTGAGCATCCCCTCTACTTAGAGTGGATGGAAAACTGGGTCTCAAAAGCAGACGCGATTACCGTTACTACCCAGTTTCTGCAACAGCGCTTTGGCGGCTATTATCTTCCCAATGGCAAAGACACCACAATTTTTGACCCAGATCTATACGATCCCGTTGCAAGTCGGCAAAAATACGGCCTATCGCCCTATCGCGTCCTTATGTTTCCCGGCACAGCCCGTCCGCACAAGGGCTTAGAAGACGTCTTAATTGCGCTCGACCAGCTCAATCAGCCAGATTTTCGGCTAGTGATTGTCGGCGGGCGGCGGCCTGATGGTTACGAAGACGATCTCTTTGAGCGCTGGGGAAAGTGGCTGATAAAGCTACCGCGCTTTCCCATTGATGAAATGGCCGAGGTGGTGTCGGCGGCGCATGTGGTAGTAGTGCCTCAGCGCGATTTAGCCACCGCTAAAGCTCAATTTCCGCTGAAGCTGACCGATGGCATGTCAATGGCCAAGCCAGTGATTACGACGACGGTGGGCGATATCCCAGAGATCGTAGGTGATACTGGATATTTGGTTGATCCCCACTCACCGGATCAAATTGCCGCCAAGCTGACGCTGATTTTCCAGGACTGGGCGACAGCGCAGCAAAAGGGATTATTGGCGCGATCGCGCTGCATAGAGCATTACAGCATCACCGCAATGATTAACCGATTACAGACCGTGTTGGGCCAAATAAATCTTAGCCCGACAAATATTAACTCAGTGAAGATGAACTAGAGAATATTAACAAAGCCTCGACAGCTCCATTAATGTCCTTCGGATTTCCTTCAAAACTGGCCGAAAATGGCTCAGCGGCTAGGATTCAACTCATCGCTAAGCATCTGACTACCCTTATTCTGGATTCATCAAGCCGAATGGGTATTGTAGAAACAGTCAAGCCTGAACGAAAATTGCTATGTTTTATAGCTACTTTGACAGTTACGTCTTAACAAAAGTTGCTCAGCTTCATTGATTATTCATACTTTTTCTTAGCTATCAGCGTTTACTTTTTAGTATGAGCTCTGGCACTGTTCACTGCGCTCCTGCCGTTTCCCAAGTCTTGAAAAGACTGCCGCTGCGTATTAGCCCGCGGTTATTCTTGATTATTTAAAGAAGGTCATGCACTCTAGAAAACTTCTTATCAATCTGCTAAGCCAGTATCCGTTTCTGGTGTTCCTCACCATTTTGATGGGATTTTCGGGGGCGCTATTCAACGGGGTGAGCACCGTTTTGATTGTGCCTATCCTGCTAGAGCTGCTGGGCCAATCGACAGCGCTGATTGATCAACTGCCCGCTATTTTGCAAAATTTTCTCGGCGCATTTAATGGCGTGCCAGATGGCTACCGATTGCTAGCCATGGCGGTGTCGGTCGTATTACTCATTATTTTAAAAAATGTGGCCAACTATGTGGGCTCGATAGCCGCTAGCAACCTCAACCGTAAGTTAGCCGCTAGCTTGCGCTTAGAGGGATTGCAGATTCTTTTAGAGGTTGATCTAGACTATTTCACCAAATCGAGAGTCGGCGACTTAATCAATCATCTCAACATTGAAGTCAGCCGCACGACAGTCGCAATTCGGACGCTGGCGCGGATTGCGATTACAGCCATTACTATTTTGGTATTTGTCGGCTTTCTGCTTTGGACCTCTTGGCAACTCACCTTGATTGCTACCGTAGCGCTAGGGGCAGTCGCGATGGTGAATCAGGCCGCAGTGAGACAGTCTAAAACCTTTGGCGCAGAGCTTTCGGAACTTTCTAGGCAGTACTCATCTCACATTGTCGAAATTTTGTCGGGCATTCGCTTGGTCAAAGCCACTGCCAATGAAGAAATGGAGTACGCAGCAGTCAGCGAGTTAATTGAGGCGCGAGAAGTTTCCGAGTATCGATCACAGCTTTTGTTTGCAGGTATTGGCCCCATTAGTGAAGTGTTTAGCATTATCGCCCTGATTACCGTAGCGACGATCGGCCGGGTCTTGATGCAAGGGCAAATCGAGGCGTTTTCCTCTATTTTGCTGACCTATCTGCTGGTGCTGTTTCGGATGCTGCCGTCGATTGGGCAGCTCAATGGAGCTCGCTCTCAAATGGCGAATGTGCTGCCGAGTGTGGATATTGTCAGTGAATTCATTAAGCGCGAAGGCAAGCCTTTTATGAGTTTAGGGCACCGCTCTTATACCTCACTGCAAAAGGGCATCCACTTTCGTCAAATGAGCTTTAGCTATCCTGGCAGCAATGAGCCAGTTCTTAAAAATGTAGATTTGTACCTGAAACAGGGCACAACGCTGGCGCTTGTGGGCGCTTCAGGAGCCGGAAAATCAACGATTGCAGACCTGCTGCCGCGCTTTTACGATCCGACCGGGGGCAGCATTGAGATTGACGGCATTGACCTTAAGGAGTTTGATATTAAAAGCTTTCGGCGGCGGCTAGGGGTGGTGAGTCAAGATACATTTTTATTCAATGCGTCGGTGCGAGATAACCTTACCTACGGTCGCCCCAAAGCCACGGAAGATGAGATTAAAGACGCTATCTACCGAGCTAATGCGCATGAATTTATTTTGGCGCTGCCGGAAGGCATTGATACGCTAATTGGCGATCGCGGCGTATTGCTCTCAGGCGGGCAGCGGCAGCGGCTAGCCATTGCGAGAGCCCTGTTGCAAGATCCTGATATTCTCATCTTGGACGAAGCGACTAGCGCCTTAGACACAATTTCTGAGCGCTTGGTGCAAAAAGCAATTGATGCGCTCAGTCAAGATCGCACCACGTTGGTGATTGCTCACCGCCTCTCCACGGTGCAGAACGCTGACCAAATTGCCGTACTCGATCAAGGGTGTGTCGTTGAAACAGGCACCCACTCCGAGCTTTTACAAAAAGGCGGCTATTACGCTCAGCTCTGTGCGATGCAGTTTTCGGAGCAGGTCAAAGGCGATGTCTATGGCCCCGAGCTATCAGAATGGGAAGAGACTGTGACCAAAACTTCTTATGAAATGCGATCGCACCTCAGTAGCATTCTAGGCATTTTGAATCTCTTAGCGGATGGCACCGCCCTACCGGATCCTAATGAGCGCACTGAAATGACGTCCTCAGCCTATGACACCACCCTGACACTGCTCAAAGTCGTTGAAGACCTAGAAAGATCGGGCCGCAAAGTTTTGAATTAGCTTTGAATTAGCCAGGACAAGGAAAATCATGCAAGGTGTATACATTGTTGCAAATGACAAAGTTCAAGAAAATGCGATCGCCCTGATCAGTAGCCTGCGCCGCTACGATCCCGATATTCCTGTCTTTTTGATTCCTTTTAATGACGAATATCAAGCGGTTGCCACTCGCTTAGCTGAGCTATACGATGTGCAGCTATTTCCTGATTTAGCGTTTTTAGCTAGTCTAACGACTCGCATCGGCGAAATTTTTCCGCCCGATTTCTTGGCTCTACCCAATAAAATGCGCAAGCTAGCCGCTTGGTTTGGCCCGCTTGACGAGTTTTTATATATCGATACCGACATCCTCTTTTTTACCCCCGTCACCGATACCTTGGCCTACCTTGATCAAGCTGACTTTATTTGGTGCGACTACCACTACAAACGGGGATTAGAAGATGTGTTTTCAGCGGTTGTGCCAGCGCAAGAAATATTTAGCCTCGAAGCGCTGCAAGATGTGTTTAATAGCGGCCTGTGGGGATCTAGAAAGAGCGCCCTATCCCTCGAAAAACTCTACGAAGTGCTCACAGAATGCGCGGCCCACCGCGAATATTTCGATTTTTCGAGCGGGACGACCGATCAGCCCCTTATGAATTACCTCGTGCTCAGTGCAATTCCCCGCCGGCTCAATATTGTCAAGGCCCAGGCTGCATTGATCAATCCTGAACCCGGCAGCTGGGGGGGATCGCCACATTTTGAGCGGCGCGGCGAACAGCTGTTTGATGGCGATCGCCCGCTTCGCTACTTGCATTGGGCAGGCACCCCCATGTGCCCCGGTGGCCCCTACCGCGATCTATGGGAGCACTACCGCTACCTCGATGATCCCGGCGGTAAAGCCGCCGCCATACAGCGACAAAACCCTTCAAAATTTAGCCAGATCAAATCGCAGCTCAAACTGCAGATCAAAGCCCGACTAAAAGCTGTCTTAAACCGTCAGTTCTAGTCGCTTCTAAGAATTTGCGATCAAACCCTCTCAAGTAAAAGCGATTCAAACGCTATTGATTCACAGCTAATCGGCTCGGATACTGATGCAAAAGGCTAAACAATCGCTCTGGTTCAAACGAGCGGGGATCAATCCGTGAGCCAGAGCGGTCAACGGCTCTGTGGGTCGTAACGCGATTATCAGGAACCGTTGTGCGCGATAGCAGCCATGCTAGCGACTGATACTGAGCTTGGGTGTAGCCGCTGTGAGCGGTGGCACCGTTATTTCGCCCGTCAGGTGGAGTTTCTAGCGAAATATGGTAAGCGAAATTATTTACTGAGGGTGGGAATCCAGCATTTGTGACTACGGTTTCTTCCCCGCTAGCCGAGCGAAAAGCAGAATTACCCGCGCCAAAAGCCCGCTGCTCTGGCGGCACAATATAAATCACCGTGCCATCGGCGGCGATCAAAGAATGGTAGCTGACTTGATCATCATCACGAGGATGCGGCGTTTGAAACAAATTAATTGCACTCAAGGCCGAACCCACAGTCTCATGGAGAACAACAATATAACGGTTGTTGATAGGGTTGCCAGTAGCATCCTGGGTAAAACGCTCCCCATAGTTGCTGGGATCAGCCAAATACACCGCTTCTCGCGGCTGATAGCTAGGGACTGCCTGAGCCGGGTCTACGGCTGCTGTCACACTCCTCGAAAAATCTCCAGAAGCATTGATATCACTGTTGTCCCAGGTAAAATCGGTCGGATTACGGCCAGATCCTGCTGCCGATAAGCTCAGTTGAGCGCTGGGCTTGACTTGCTGAGGTAAGCCAATAGCCTGATTAAGCTGAGTTGATCCGGCTGCAACAATTAAAAGTGCCGTTAAAAGAAACGTCACAATGCTAGCTACCCATACCAATCTAGAACGACGCATAGGGTTAAAAAAACGATGTAGAGCGATTAATCAATCAATAGAATAGGGCAAACAGCGGGAGAAAAAGATAGCGATCGCTACTCCTTTCAGTTATTTATCATCCAAACAATTAGCTGATCAGGAGACTTCACAGCAAACTGGGCGCTAGTGACTTGCCTTTTGTCGGGCTAGATATTGCCGATAATATTGCCGGTATAGCAACTCTAGTCTGCCAGTATAGGCTTCAATCGCGGCCCGCTGCCGACGGTAAAGGCCCATAAAAAGATTGGCAAATAGGAGGGTAGCGATCGCCACCAATAGCCCCGCTGCCGTCGAAACCAGCGCTGTCCCAATGCCCGCCGTCACATTTCCTGCTGAGCTACTAGCCGCATCAGCAGTAGATGTACCAATGGCCTCTCCTAATCGCAAGGACGCAAATGTCCTCATCAAGCCCAAGATAGTGCCCAACAGGCCCAGCAATGGGGCAACGCCGATGATGCTATCAAATACTGTATTGAACCGCTTAAGTAAGGGCATTTCAGCTTGAGCAGCGCTTTCTAGGGCCAAGCGAAAATCTTCTGGAGTTCCTTGCTCTAAGGTTAAGGCCGCTAAAAAAATGCGCGCTATTGGAAACTGCGTATTTTCTTTGAGGCTGGCGATCGCCGTTTGCGGCTGAGCCCCGTACTGCTGCAATACCTGCTGAATGAACTGATCTTGAGGCTGAACAAGCTGTAGCCAAAACCAGCCTCGCTCTAGTACTAGCGTTGTCGCTAGCAGCGAAAACACCAATAGCGGCCACATCACTACTCCACCGGACAAAAATAATTCAATTAGCCCCACGAATTGCCCTCGCTTGCACATACCCGCTCAGTAGCGTACAGCGATTGCCACCTACTGGCTATAGGTGAGCAATCACATGACGGTATTTACACAGGGGCATCACACGATGGTAATCACACGGCTGTGACCACACAATGGCACTAAGTACCGGGAAAGTGCTCAATCTCTGCGTAGCCGTTAAACAGCAGTCGATTGCCTTCAATGTCTAGCCGGTTTACTCGCAGCGACACACCGTCGAGATCAAATCGCTCTAAATCGACCATTTTGTTTAATACGCCCAAAAATCCCGGCATCAGCGCTTCTGACAGCCACTGGACGTCTTCAGCGATGCCTTCCGGTTCGAAGCAAGGGCTATCAAAGATTACCTGCCGACGCCGTTTTACGGTCACCTTAGCTGACAAGCAGATCGGAATATCGCTGCGATTGGGTAAATCTGTCTTGGCAGATACCTTCACGCGCTGATCGCTCAGCAAAACAATGCTGACTTCTCGAAAAGAAACTGGATCGCCTCCCGAGAGATTAGTCACTTCTTCTGTATCGACATTTTGCAAATGCTTTTCAACCAAATCAGCTTTGAAAGCCTTATTGATCCCCGATTCAGTCATAGCGACAGTAGCGATCGCATGGGTTGCTTGTTTCAGGCGAATTTTTCCACCCATGAGTCCGGCCACATCAATCGAAACCGCATCCGTTTCAAACTCCATCTCAGCAGCTTCAAACATTTTGCGGATCACCAAACCGCGACCTTTCATCTGGAAACTATCTACAACCCCTTGCAAAATTTTGCTAGAAGGCGAACAGCGAATCGAAACTTCGACCGCCTCGCTGCGGGTAAATAGTTGCTGAATAGCCTGACGAGCAACGGAATTCAGCATGTTTTCGCCGAAATCCGTTGAGGGAGATTGAGAACCTAGCAGACTACCTAACATGCTTGAGGTAAGTACCGACTTGAGAAGTGCACTATCATTTGTAACAAAATATGAACGATCCTGCCATGTCATAGGGCTATCGGTTTGATAGTTTTTCTGCCTAGAGGCAATATTTTTACCTTTTTTTCTGCCTTTTTCTCCGCCTTCCGTAAAGCCCAGTCAGGGTCGCGCCGATTGGTTAATATTAGCGTCAGACCGCAGCGGATCAGGGTTTTAACTGCTTAGTTTGGTTTGCCGTCGGGCCAGGATAGCGAGCCCCTAACGACAGATGAGCAAAAAAGATGATGAATTAGATTACATAATCGAATCAATCGAATCAATCGAATCAATCGAGTGACTGCTGTAAAGATTTTAGCCCATTCATTTGACCTCGCATTTTTTGCTCATTCCTTGAGAAGAAATTAAGTTCTGCCTACTCTCGTCGCAGTCAAAAATCTGTGCTGTATGATTGGATTACATGGACTAGCCTTTTTATAATCAACCTTACAGTCAACGCGCAAATCTATTACTGACAACTCATAGCGCGCCCTCCTGCAAATAGTGATAGTGTTTCCAAAGCGCAATTGAAGATTCACCCAAGCCGTCTAAGATGCGGGATTCATAGTGCTTTTATCCAAGGTTTTTTACCCAAAGTGTTTTTAAAGGGTTTTGGGAACAAAAGGTTTTTTGGGGCAATTCGTCTAGCTGATATTGCTTGGTAAATACTTAATCGAGTTCATTTTTTCGAGTTGACCTCAATAGTACTGGCCTCTTATAGTCGATGTCTTAACAAGGTGCAGCAAACCTAATTTAGCCCTAAAGTTGAATCCCTCTTAAAAGAGCATCTTTAACCTTAAATTATTCATTTTTTAATTTACTTGTTTCTAATTTATTTAACTGTACAAACCATTTTTTAGCTCACCTTTATTAAACGAACATTCAAGCGAGAAGATAAATGCTAAATAGCCATCAAACTTTGGGATGCGACTCTATTTTTACCCCCGAACAGGTACTAGAAAATCGAGGACGGGTAGCTATTTTTATAGATGGCTCTAACCTGTTTTATGCAGCTTTACAGCTTGGCATTGAAATTGATTACACCAAGCTACTATGCCGACTAACCGCTGGTTCTCGGTTGTTTCGTGCCTTTTTCTACACCGGTGTTGATCGGGCTAATGAGAAGCAGCAAGGCTTTTTGCTGTGGATGCGGCGAAATGGATATCGAGTCATTGCCAAAGATTTGATACAGCTCCCAGATGGCTCTAAAAAGGCCAATTTAGATGTGGAAATAGCCGTTGACATGATGGCTTTAGTAAACTGCTACGACACAGCAGTTTTGGTCAGTGGCGATGGTGATTTGGCTTATGCAGTTGATGCCGCTAGCTACAAAGGCGTTCGAGTTGAAGTTGTCAGTCTCAGAACAATGACCAGCGATAGTTTGATTAATGTCTCAGATCGCTACATTGACTTGGATAGCGTCAAAGACGATATTTGCAAACCGGGCAGAGGCAGCTATACGCATTCTCAAACCTCTGCTCAAACTCAAGCCCAAAACAACTACACTTACCGCCCTTTATCTAGCATTTCACTGCTAGATGAAGCTGAGGTTCATCCTTAGAAACGACCTAAAAGCGACTCATTGAGTGGTTCGATAGATCTCTACTTCAAGAGGCTTTATCTCAATAGAGCTGTATCTGAGATAGGTATAGACTTAAATAGAGCCTAACTTTGTGGAGACTTGGGGATCGGTGAAGATTAGTCGGTGGTATCGAGGTACAGCGATCGCAGCAGTAGTTCTGGTATTAATTGTGGCGCTGCGAACTTGTGGTACCGGGACAAGGCTGGCAAGCCCTAGCTCAGAAGGATCTACTGAAGCGGAGCTAACGCTGCAAGCAGTTACTTTAGAGCAGCCTGATGCGGACGGAACTCTGCTATGGCGACTAAAAGCCAAATCAGTCAAGTACAGCCCGGACAGCCAAAGGGCCGAGCTTGTGGATCTAGAAGGTGAGTTTTTCCAGGCCGGTGAAACAATCTACACGGTGACGGCTGATGAAGGTGAGGTGCAGCAAAAGGGAGAGACGCTGTTTCTGGAAGGCCACTTGGTCGCAAAGAGCTTAGAAGATGAGCTGACGCTGGAGTCGGAGCGGCTCAGATGGCAGCCTAAACAAGATTTGCTGGTGATGGGCAACTTTAAAGATGAAAATTTTACTGAAGTTGCCCCATCCGATATGGCTTCAGGCGATGCAGAGAGTGGCGAGGCAACCAGCGCTGCGCCTACACCGGTTGAACCCCTCTCAATTGAAGGCATTGAAAACATCGAGAATAGTCAACCATTACCTAATACACAGTCCTCTAACACGCCATCAGATTTTGACCGCGAGGCATTTATTAGGTCTTTTGATCCCGGCAACGAGGGCGCGCAGCTTTCTTTTGAGCAGCCAAAGCAGGCCCCGGTCACTGGGTTTACGCCCAACCTAGAAGCTATCGCCCAAGTGGTGGTGGTGTCTAATCAAGATAATCGCGTTGATTTGCTCGGTGGCGTGCTGGCGAGAAATAAAGACACCCCCTGGATCACCTTTGCTTCGCAATCGCTGGCTTGGTTTACTCAGCGTGAGGTGATTGAGGCGCAGCAGCCTATCAAAGTAGAGCAGTACGAGAGCCAAGCGTATGAAACCATCAGCGATCGCCTGATCGGCGCTAAAGGGCAGGTACAGCTTGCTGAAAACATTGTCACGCTGGAATCGTCGGTGCAGCTCGATCAGTTTACTCAAGCGCTCAAAGTGCAGAGTGAACGGGCAATTTGGGACGTTGATGCGCAAACGGTAAGCCTAGATCAGCCGGTGGAGATAGAAAAGCGCGATCGCCAAATTACTGCCTCTGCCAACCAAGCGAATTTAGACCTAGACAGAGAAATCATCTATCTCGTCGGCAACGTTCGCGCGCGCGGTGACGAAAACGACTCTCGCCTCTTCGCCGATAAAGTAACGTGGCAAACCAACTCTCAAGAGATTGAAGCCGAAGGCAACGTCAGCTATCAGCAAGCTGCTAATCCCGAAGTTTCGCTTAGAGGCCCTAAAGCCGTTGGCAACCTAGAGCAGGGCACCGTTGTAATTACTGGCGGCCCGGCAGGTGAGGTCATCACCGAAATTGTGCCTAATGACCTACCTAGTGGCCTGTAAGCCATCAATTCGCAGGCTGAGCCAGACCTAGAGGGCTCGGCGACTGAGCAGAAATTGGCTGATTACGCTGCGGATCGCCAAACCGATAGGCTCCTTGGCCAATCATCACCGTTGTTTGTAGCTCCACAGGTACTACGGCTACTTTTCCCCACTGCTGCTCTATCGCTGAAATTACCTGATCTTGCCGCCTCCGCAAGCTGTCCAGATCAGACCCATAATTGAGCAGTGAAAACCACACAATGCCTTTTTTCTCAGTTGGCACCGCACCCGCCAAAGTGCTGACCACCGCTAACGTGCCCGTTTTAACCACTGTATGGCTAGGCAA
Organism: Phormidesmis sp.; assembly: GCA_041742865.1. Taxonomy (GTDB): domain Bacteria; phylum Cyanobacteriota; class Cyanobacteriia; order Phormidesmidales; family Phormidesmidaceae; genus Phormidesmis. The sequence continues at coordinate 9,769 of JBGTNW010000133.1, read as the reverse complement.
GTTGCGATCTTGAACCGTGCCGCCATCAGCGCCCACGATTGGGAAAATATCAGAAACGCTCAGCCGGTTCACCTGCAAAATGTTCTGGATTTCCTGCAGCATGGTGACCGCAGCTTTTGGCGATATTTGGTTGGCTTCGCCTAGCCCTGAGCCATTGATTAAAGCAATCTCGCTGGCGCTGACGCCCATTGTGGCGACCTTACTCATGACGACCGCAGGCCCGCCTAGCGCTTGGGTAATCTGCTCAGCCATCGCGTTGTTGCTGTAGATATTCATGGCCTTGAGCACAGCTACTAGCGGCAGAGAATCATGACGCACTAACCAGCCATTGACCTCAGCTTTTAGGCTTGCAGATGATACTTTGACTTGGCCGTCAATCTGCACCGCTGGCTGTGGCGTTTGCGGTGGCAGATTTTGATACGCCATTAGCGCCAAATCATCCCATTCTGCGGTGTTTATCGCCTGCTGGAGCATCTGCCCAGATCTGCCCGCATCAGGCTCAAAGTTCATCGTAAAGTCCCCCGCAATGAGCAGATCGCCCGTCACCCGGCGAACCCCCATCTGCTGAAGGGCATTACCTAGCGCGATCGCTTCCTCCCACACAAACAGGGGGTCATGGCCCCCCTCAATAACCAAATCGCCCTCGATCACGCCATTTTCAAACCGTCCTCGCCAGCCGACTAGCGTTTCAAACCGATAGGCTGGCCCCCAAGCCTCTAAAGCAGCTAGCGTGGTAGCGACCTTAGTAATAGAAGCCGCTGGTTGGCGAATGTTACCCTGATGCTGAGCCATCGGAAACTGACCTGCCGCTACCCAAACGCCTTGCTCATCTAATAGATAGCCTGCCGAAGCAAGCCCAGAGAGATAGTTAGCAACAATTGCTTTAGCCGCCGGATCATCGGCAATTAGATTTCTGACCCAAGCTGACTCCCACTGTGGCCGGATATCAATCGTGCTTAGGTTAAGGCTCATTGAAGGCTGCCAGCCCCGGATGCCTGACCCCCAACTCAATCCCAGGCCCAATCCCAGGCTTAAGAGCCCACCCAATACGCTTGATTTGAGGATGCCCGATGAAAGGCTAGTCATTTTCTATCCTAAAAACGGCAAAAAAAAAGGACGAACAGAAATCAGTTCTCGCCAAAGATACACTATCCATAAGACATCCGTGCGCACTGACAATGGCGTCTCTGCGCTTTACATGCCATTTTTGCCTAATTTACGCCTATCAGTGAAATCAACTAAATTAACAGCTCGGTTATGACTAGATCTGATCAAAATGAAGTGTTGAGACGTTTACCAATTGTAGTGGGTGCTCTAGGCGGTGTACTACTTTTTCTCAACCGAGTGACAACGCCTGTTTTGAGTGATTCGCAGGCCCGCGGCGACGCGCTCGGTGTGATTTTGAGCGCGGTGCTGATTTTAATTGGATTGCTGTGGCAGCGAATCCAGCCTAAGATTCCAGAAGCGGTGACATTAATCGGCGATGAAGGATTTGAGCTTAAGCCGCAGCTCCCTGAGCCGCTCAAAACGGAGCTAGCTTGGGCTTCTCATCTACTGCTGACTAATACAGTAACCTGTAGCGTCGTCGTCTATTACGAGGATCAAGTTTTGCTCAGGCGTGGCATTTTGGGTGGCCGATCAACCGTCGATCCCGGCACCATCGTTCAGCGAGTGTTAGACAAGCAGAAGCCGGTTTATCTAGTCAATTTAAATATTTATCCAGGTCGCATTGAATTTGACTATTTGCCCGAAAACACCCAGGGCGTAATCTGTCAGCCTTTGGGCGATCGCGGCGTCTTAATTTTGGGAGCCAATGCCCCGCGCAGCTATACCCAGCAAGATGAAGCTTGGATCTCCGGCATTGCCGACAAGATCAGCGACAGCCTTAGGCGATCATTTACGACCGCCTGCTAACTGCCGCCAACGCTCTAAACGCTCTAACCGTCCTCTCAGCTCACCCATCCGACCCTGGATCCAACCCTCAATCCAATACTCGGACCGCAACCGTTGAAACATTAAAGTTGTAGCTTTGTCCCTCAATCTCCATAGGCGTCCCAATTTTGACAGGGACACCCAGTACCGGCCCCTCTGCAGTAATCTGCGCTTTGCCACCCAGTGTAATCAGCATATCAGCGGTGTAGTTTAGCTCAGGGCGAGGATCAGGATAAGCCTGAACCGTGCCATCGGGCTGAGGCACTGCAACGCTGCGAGGCAGTGCCTGCACTTTTTTGACCCCGATTTGCCCGTAAGGCTGATTGCGCACAATAATTTTGGTTGATTTCGTCTGGGCCAGATCGCTGATAAAGGTTTGTGGATTCAGTACCGTCAGCCCTCGAGCGATCACATCTACCTCAATTTCTTGGGTCTTGGCATTGACTTGAGCCACTGATCCAGTCGCCCCCGGATAGAAAAAGATGCCAAAAATAACCATCAAAATTGTCAGCGCTGCGCCTAGATCTAGCAGGCTAAGTTTGCCAAAAAGTCGTCCTTTAGAATCTAAAATTGCCATCGATTTTCCTGACTTGCCTTTACACTTGTTCAATCTGTCACCCGTCATGCAGCGACAAAGGCGCTTTCAAATTGGGTCGCGCTAGAGCTGACTGCTCGGTATTAACCCCAGTATTTAACCACACTTTTCCTCAGCATTACGAAGGGACTAAAGGCAACCCCTAAATTCCCTAGATAATCTCTAGATAAAATGTCGTGAACTTGGCAGTGCAAGCTTTTGAGCTGCTTTGAATTTGTCTTTTGGCAATTTGAGAATTGTCACAGCTTGTCGCACAATTTAGAGCTACTTCGCTAATCTACAAGAGAACCCTTTCATCCTCACGAATCCATGCCAAATCTGCCAAACCTATTAAACTTTAGCTGGCTCAACTTTAGGCATAAGCTCTATCGCCGGCTAGTGTATGGCCTAATGGCAGTCGTCATAGTGCTAGGAATTGGCGTAACAACAGCGCAGCCCTCACAAGCGAGGTGGTTCGATCTTTTGATTCGAGGTGCTCAGGTCTATCAGCTCTCGAATATGTCAGATGCCCAAGAAGTAGATCTGGGCAGTGGCATCAATCGTCAGCTATTTGCCAGTGGCGGCATGAGGCGCTATCGCAACAATTCTCTCAATGCCTACGTTGATGGCATTGGCCAAACGCTGGCGGCGGTGAGCGATCGCTCTAATATCCCCTACACTTTCCAAATTGTTGAAGATAGAGCAGTCAATGCCTTTGCTACGATGGGCGGCTTTGTATACGTCACTACGGGTCTCATGCGCGCCGCTGATAATGAAGCCGAGCTAGCGAGCGTACTGGGCCATGAGATTGGTCATATTGTCAATCGCGATGCGGTACAGCAAATGCGGCAAGCGGCGATCGCCCAAGGTGTCACTGGCGCACTAGGCTTGAACCGTGACCGGCTAGTCAACATTGGTACCCAAATTGCCCTCCAGCTTCCGGCTAGTCGCAGCGCTGAATATGCTGCCGATCAGATTGGTTTTCATACCCTAGGTAGAGCAGGCTATAACCAAGCTGCTATGGTCACGTTTATGCAAAAGCTTGTACGCCAAGGTTCGCCACCGGAATTTTTGAGTACTCACCCGGATGCAGGTAACCGAGTTAATGCGCTCAGGCAGATGAATAACGAAGCAGCAGTGCCAGAAGCGACCAGTGGGCTCAATGCAAATGCCTACAGATCTCAAATCAGCGCTTTGCGGTAGGCCCGCATTCCCCAAAACATCAAATCACTCTCAACTCGAACCCTAGAGACTAGCTCTGGGGTTTTTGCTGTAACTTTCGTTTTTTGTAGGTAGGCTTTCAAAAGGGCATAAAGCCATGGGCCATCGCCACCTGTAAAGACAACATTACCCGTTGGAAATTGCTGCCACCAGTCGGTGAGATAGTCTAGTAGAGTGGCGGCGAGGCTATAGGTAAGGCCGCTAGCGATCGACCCAACGGTATCAGTCGCCCATCGCTCCGGCAACTTCGCTGTCTTGTGCCTCTGAGCGCTCTTAACGGCCTCGGACAGCGCCGCTGTCCTTTGGGCGAGGGCTTCTCTTTGTAAGTTTAGTCCCGGCAAAATTGCTCCACCCCACAGTGAACCTTGATCGCCTGCTGTCAGGGTTAGCGCGGTGCCGCCATCAATTACCAGCGCAGGCCAGCCAACCATGTCGCTTGCACCCAATAGATTAATCGCACGATCTATTCCCAACGTTGAGTAGAGATTGGTTAAGGGAATCTGCGATCGCATCACCACCTCAATTGGGATCGTCTCGATTGGAATCGCATCCTCACCTGAGCAGTTCGTCCAAATCATCGCTTGCGCCGGGACAACCGAAGCGATCCAGAGTGATGAGGGTTGTGCGTTTGATTCCGGCAATAAGTCACCTAGGGAGAGATCTAGAAGTGATCGCCAAGCTGCCAATTGAAAGCGCTGCCTCTTCAATTCAGTAGCCCTTTCAACTGTTAGGTGAGGCGTATGCCAGCTTCCTAAAAAATCATCTTGAGCAAAGATTCCCCAGTGTAATCGAGTATTTCCGACGACCAGAGCCAGCCATATTTCTGATATCAAGGAACTGCACACAACATCTCAATTTGAGAACGCTAAGCTCAATTAAATCAAAATACGGGTAAATCAAAACACGGGTATTCTCTATCGCCCAGCGCTAGGAGCCATAACCCTATTTTAAAAAACGTAAGGGCCGATCAAAGGTGATCAGCCCTAAATGAGGTTATTTGAGATGAACAGTTAATAGCCTCCTTTACTCGCAATCGGGGGAACTATCTTATGGCACATTCATTGAATAGCTAGTGAAATCACGAAAGCAGATAACAGACAAAAGATATGTGAACAGCGCTGGCTAAGCTTCTATTTTTTAATCTATTTTGATTTGGCTGAGTCTAACTTTGCTGCCTTATGCTGCAATGTAGACTGAAAAGCCCTGGTTAAAACAAAGCGTTAGCGAAGCAGTAGAAGTAATTGGACTGATGTGGCTAGTGACTAAAATACTCTTTTAAGAAGGTAACAATCTAATTAAAGCGTAAAACTCTAAGGTGAACCTTAAAAAAGGAGGCTTTAGAAACACCAGCTCAACAAGTTATTCAGTTGTCTTCCTTGCTTATAAGCTAGCACACTCACCCATCGCTATCAGGCATTTTTGCTGAACTTAATGAAGCGCTATGGAAGTTATAAATCGGTTTACGATTTGTTAGAAAGATCTGCACCCGCTAGATCGCTTTCGATTGGGTTTTGAAGCTGTTTGATAGATTTTGACATTTCCGGCAGTCGTCTAAATAGCGCCGAGCACTTTAAGTAAAGCTTATGAGGGATGGCGGGCATTCCTGAAACGGTCGCACCAGCCGGGACGTTAGTGTGAATGCCGGCTTTGGCAGAGGCGATCGCACCATCGCCAATATGCGCCTGATTGGCAATCCCGACTTGGCCCGCCAAAATCACGCGATTGCCAATGGTCACTCCACCGGCCATGCCAACTTGCGCAGCCATCGCCACGGCTTCTCCGACTTTGCAGCCGTGGGCAATATGCACCATGTTATCAATTTTGGTGTTGCGCCCAATTCGGGTTTCACCTACCGCTGGTCTATCGACGGCTGAGTTACAGCCAATTTCTACCCCGTCTTCCAAAACGGTCACCCCTGATTGGTGCATTTTCTCCCAACCAGTGGCCGTTGGCACAAAGCCAAAACCTTCTGAACCAATTACCGCGCCGCTGTGAATCACACAGTTAGCGCCAATTTGGCTGCGCTCATGAATCACACAGTTGGCATGAAGCACGGTGTCTGCGCCAATGCTGACACCGGGATAAATCACAACATTGGGATGCAGGCAAGCGCGATCGCCCACCTTAACCCCGGCTTGCACCACCACATGTGCACCCATTGCCACAGATTCACCTATCTCAGCGGTAGGATCGATCACAGCGCTGGGATGGATCCCTGGAGAAAGCTGGAAAGGTTGGTAGAAAAGAGCGATCGCCCTAGCAAAAATGAGCCGAGGATTTTTTACACTAACCCAGGCAAGTTGGCGAGCGATCGCCTTGGCCTGCAACGCCTCATCGGTCGGTAGCACCAGCGCCCCCGCCTGAGTCGTCGCAACATAATCCGCAAACTTGGGCCCCTCTACATAGCTCAGAGCCGTCTTATCGGCCTCCTGAATCGCTGCTAGCGACTGAATATCCGGGTCTGTGCCCAAACTCAACGCCGTCACCTCATCACCCAACGCTGCAACAATCTGGCTAAATTTCATGCGCTTTCCCCGGCTCTTCCTTTCAAGGCACACCTAAAATCCTTGAAAATTAAGCTACCAGAAAGGCTGCACATTCTACATGAGAGGTTTGAGGAAAAAAGTCGGCAGGCTGAACCCGCATCAAGCGGTACTTACCCCTTTCACACAGCACTTGCAGATCGCGCGCTAGCGTCGCCGGGTTGCAGCTAATATATACAATTCGCTCAGGCTTAAGCGCTATCAGCGCTTCTAGCATGGTAGGCTCACAGCCTTTTCTCGGCGGATCTAACAGCACAATATCCGGCCTCACTTCTAGATGCGGCAGCAATTCCGCGACATCCCCAATCTTAAAAGACACATTCTCAATCCTATTGAGCACGGCATTTTCCTCAGCCTGCTTCACTGATTCTGCAAAAGCCTCCAAGCCAATGCACTGCTTCACCTGCTGTGCCAAGGGCAACGTAAACGTCCCCACCCCGCAATAGGCATCTACTAGCGTCTCCTCACCCGTTAAGGCCAATTCTGTCTGCACATGCCTCAGTAACCGCTCTGCCTGCTCCGTATTCACCTGAAAAAACGTACTGGGCTGGATATGAAACGTCAGCCCCGCAAATTCTTCTTCCAAATACGACTGCCCCGCCATCCCATACGTATCCGGGCCAAAAATAGCATTCGTCCGCTTCCAATTCAAATTCACGAGCACTCCGGCCAAATTCGGATAGCGTGCCATCCACTGCTCGGCCTGTTCGTGAATGCCCTTGAGCTTGAGCGAACGGCTAATCAACGTCAGTAGCACCTGCCCCGTTCGTCGCCCTACCCGCAAAGACAAATGCTTGAGATGCCCTTTATGCAGCCTTTCGTCGTATATTTTCCACTCCCGCGCTTCGATATCTGCCTTGACTTCAGCCAAGAGTGGATCGAGCAGCGGATCTTGCACAGGGCACTGATTCAGATTTACCAGACGATGAGAGCCCTGGCGGTAGTAGCCTGCTTGGACAGCATTGATCTGCGATCGCCCCAGCGGATAAGTCGCTTTATTGCGATAGCCCAATGGCTCCTCGCTAGCGATCACCGGATCAACCTGCACATTTTCTAGCTTGCCAATTCGCGTTAGCGCATCTACCACCAAATCTCGCTTAGAAACCAACTGCTGCTCATAGCTCACCTGCTGCCACTGGCAGCCCCCACACTTGTCCGCCACAATACAGGCCGGTCGCACTCGTTGTGGCGACGGCTGCACAATTCCTGCCGGAATGCCAAAGCCATGAGTACCCTTGACTTTCGTCATTTTTACGCGGATTACGTCTCCAGGAACCGTATTCGGGACAAATACAACCCGATCTTCCCAGCGACCCACCCCATCCCCACTATTCGTCAAATCCGTAATGGTGACTTTGAGCATTTCTCCCTGCTGCCATTTCGGCTCCGGCAAATCAGACGGCCAAACAGTCTCTAATTTGGGATCGCCAAGCTGATCGCTTAACGGTTTTTCAGAGGCCGTTTGAGGCCGATTTTGAGGGGAAGGGGTTTCGGCAGAGATAGTAGTCATAGCGGCAAAGCTGCGGACAGGGGCAGGCGAGTCATGTTCAGACAATTAAGCGACTCAGTTTAATACCAGTCAATGTAGGGATTAAACCAGCCTATTAGTATGGCGCATTTATCCCCTTATTTCGGTTTTTAATGAGCTTAACAAGAGGCTCGCATCAGGATTAAACCCTTTCCAGAGTCAGCTTAATATTTCTTAAGGTTTTTCTCAGGGGCGATTTGGCAGCGGTTCGCTTTGATTTTGCCATCCCAATCACTAAAAAAACGGGTGATAGTGCTTTCCTTGTTTCCCCTCAAGTCGCTAAACTGTCAATATAAGTAGAGTTGTCGCCATTAATAAACTATGTCTGTTGTCAGCCAAGTAATCCTCAACGCAGATGACGAGTTGCGCTACCCCACTAGCGGCGAACTCAAAGGGATAGAAAACTTTTTACGTACAGGCGATCAGCGAATGCGCATCGCCCAAGTTCTAGCCGATAATGAGAAAAAAATTGTCAGCCAAGCTAGCGGCGCACTCTGGAGAATTCGCCCTGACTTTATTGCCAAAGGCGGCAATGCCTACGGCCAAAAGCAGCGAGCCCTCTGCCTGCGTGACTACGGCTGGTACCTCCGCCTCATAACCTACAGCGTCTTAGCGGGTGACAAAGACCCGATTGAAAACATTGGACTGATCGGCGTCCGCGAGATGTACAACGCTCTCGATGTTCCTGTTCCCGGTATGGTAGAAGCGATTCGCTGTCTCAAAGAAGCGGCTCTGCCCCTGATGAGCGAGGCCGATGCTGCCGAAGCCACACCGTACTTTGACTACATTATTCAGGCTATGTCGTCATAAGTCATGTCGTCATTAGCCTGTCACAAGCTATAAACGATGACATGACTTATCTAGTTAATAGCAACCACTCAAAAGCCAAGGATCAGAAAGTTATTGCTGTACTTTCTAGCCCTTGGCTTTTGAGTTTTAAGCTTTACAAGGGAGGATTCTGTGAATCTGATTATTTGGGTCTGATTATTTGGCCTTGTTAATACAGTTGTACGCTGAGTTAATGTATTCTTAAATCCGCAGCACATTAGCTAGCTATGGTCTATTCTGCTCGTACAACACCAGCTTCTTCTGTCTCATCTACCTGTCTCGGTAGGGTTGTCAAGTCTAATTCGCACTGCGACTATGTTGTTCAGCTCGATACGTCCAACGATGTTGACCAGCCACCTGCCATTGAAGACTATGGTTTTGGTCAGTTTGTGAAATTTGATAGCCACCGGCATTGGGCGGTCGGCATTGTATATGATACGCAGCTATTTAACTCAGCTTTTTTAAACAGCGGCCCGCGTCTAACCAGTACACCAGACCCTATCTTTACACCGGATCTCATCCAAGATACCTGCATTCTATTAAACGTGGTTTTGGTCGGCAGCTTGGAGAAAAGCAAACCCCACGATTATGGAATCCAGGGTATTCCTCGGGTGGTCGTGCCAGCTAATACGCCCGTTTGCCAAATGGATACAGCGGAGATTCATCTTTTTCATGTGACGGCTGAGGGCCAGCCACAGTTTACTTACTATGGCCATTTGTTGCGCTCAGGTGGCGGGTTTGCAGCTCAGCTCACTCAGCAAGTGCTCGGCGACTTGATCGCGAGTGGGCTATTTACTGGCGCAAATGAAAGAGCACTCAAAGTCTTATGTAAAGAACTGGCATGGAAAAGCACGATGGGTGCAATGCGATAGCGCTGTGATGTGGCCCATCAGCTAAACGCTAAATTAAAAGCTTGCAACATTCCGTTACATTTGCTATATTGAGCACATCGGCAAAGGCTGACTTCTTTTGAGTCGCCCAGTTGCCGTTCTAATACGTACCTAACTACCGGAATAATAAAAATGACTACTACACTACAGCAGCGCCAAAGCGCTTCGTTGTGGGAGCAGTTTTGTCAGTGGGTCACCAGCACCGAGAACCGCCTGTATGTGGGTTGGTTCGGGGTATTGATGATTCCGACAT
>JBGTNW010000132.1:0-19434 GCA_041742865.1 Phormidesmis sp. | reverse complement strand
TGGATTGTGCCGCTTTCAGGGCGGTGGTTTGTAGAAACGATGGACGGGCAGCGGGTGGAAATGGGAGCGGGTGAATTCTCTTTCGGGGGCGATCAAAATACCCAGCCTAATGAGAAGGGACAAAAAGGACATCTTTCTGGCACAGTCGGTGATGAACCGGCTGTTTTGATGGTTGTACAGCTAAAAGATAAGAGGTGGCTAGCTGCTCAGCCAGGGGCGTTTGAATAGCAGCAGCAGCCAGTTTTGCCAGCGATACGACGGCAGCCCATAAAGGCTTGCATCCGTGTTTTTTACGACATCCAGCGGCGTTAATAGGTGACCTTTACTACAGTCCGCCTGTTCGGCGCTGCGTAAAATAACCCTATCTCTGCTAAGGGGTTACCTGATTGCGTTCTTTAGAACAAAGCGCGTTCCAGCGCGTTTTTACGGGCATAGTCTTTTTTTCGATTACGATTATAGTCGCCGTTATTGGCTACATTCTGGCAGGCTGGACGCCCCTTGATGCGATTTATATGGTGGTAATCACCATTTTTGGCGTAGGGTACGGTGAGGTCAATCCGCTTAATACGCCGAGCCTGCGCATCTTTACCATTTTGGTGATTATTGCCGGGGTGTTGTCAGTAGCCTATACCGTGGCAGGCTTTGTCCAAGTTGTGACCGAAGGCGAAATCAGCCGCGCCCTTCATATTAGGCAAATGACTCAAGAAATTCAAAAGCTATCCAACCACGTCATTGTGTGTGGCTACGGACGCATGGGCCAAATGCTAGCCAAAAAGCTGACCGAAGATCAGCAGAAGTTCATCATTTTAGACCGCAATCCTGAGCGCATTAGCGCCGCCCAAGAGAAAGGCCATTTGGTGTATTTGGGGAACGCGACCGATGAAAACCACCTGCTAGCTGTCGGGGTGGATCGCGCTCGGGTGCTAGCGACCGTATTGCCAGACGATGCGGCAAATGTGTTTATCAGTCTGACGGTGCGTGAGCTAAATCCTAAGGTGATGATAGTTGCCAGAGGAACGCTGCCGTCTTCCGCTAAAAAGCTGCGCTTAGCAGGGGCCGATCAGGTCATACTGCCAACTGCCATTGGCGCACTGCGAATGGCTCACCTCATTAGCCATCCCAATGCGGTTAATTTTATTGCGCAAGATGATGGCCGCGCGAATCTCAATGAACTGCTGGCCGAAATTGATATTCAGGTCAATGAGCTCAATGTTTCACCTGATTCGGCGCTGCTGAATCGCACGATTGGCGATCTAGAAAGCCACAGCCAAGGGACGTTTATTGTGGTGGCTCTAAAGCGGGCAAAGGGCACGATTATTGTGCATCCGACCCATCAGGAGGTGCTTCAAGAAAACGATACGGTGATGATTATGGGGCATCAGGGAGATATGCCTAATTTTGCGCAGCGCTCGGCGATGAAGAGTCAATTGCGCTACCGGGGGGCGAAGGTGCGGTGATATTCCAGCTATCTGTGCTAGCGGCGATACCGGCCAGCCTTTTAAGGATTTGCAGCGTTTTTTCTAAGTCATTGGCCCGATCTACAATCAGCTCTTCAGATGGCGCGTAGAGCGGCTGGTGATGGCGATCTAGCTTGATAAAGATAAAGTTGCGGCCATTGGTGACCATGCCGTACAGCGTTTCTTGTGGGGTTGGTGCTGCCAGCATGTAGGCCAGTACCTACGGAATGCCGACCATGAGCGAAAAGCCTGCCCGCTTCGATTCAATCGTCAAAACCCAGAGCAGATCTTTGAGCACCAGCTTGCTTGAGTGACTGGAGAGTGAGTTTTTCGATGGCGATCGCTTTCGTCATATCATTTTCCAGCTATTCGGTAAAAAATCCAGCTAAAATATCCGCTCAGGCAAAATTCAAAGCCGGTAATTGCCACACCCTACTATGCCAGCGAGCGGGACGGGTTAAAAGCGATTTACCGCCGATTTCTCATTGGCCCCTAGTTCTCATTGGCCCATAGGTGGTGTACAGACGATGAAACAATTTTACCGGCTCCCTCGCTGGCTCAGGATCGTGCTGCCAGCGATCGCCGTCTCGCTGTGTCTGGGCATCAATGCAGTGGCTTTTAGCGAAATGATGGTGTTGTTTCCGCAAATGCACCCCAATCAGATTTTAAATCAGTTAAACCGAACTGTTCTAGAGGAAGTCGAAGCTAAGCCCGGGGTGCTCACTGAATTACCGCCGTTACCAACCGCTACCGTTTCATCTGAGCCAGTCTCTGAGCCAGTTCCCGCTTCAGAGACTGCACCAGAACCTCTGAAGCTGGAACCCAAGTACGGCCATTTTCCTTACGCAGAAGGGAATGCAGCCGAAATGGAGCGAATCGCTAGCTACGCTGAAGGTGATACGCAGCGCTATGAAATACTGCACAGTGACGCGGCTGCCAAGCTGCTAGAGATGGTAGCGGCTGCTAGAGTCGAGGGGATTTGGCTGGTACCCACCTCCGGCTTTCGCACGATTGCTGAGCAGCGGACTCTATTTAATGCTCAAATTGCGGCTAAAGGATCGCCGGAAGCGGCCGCTGTGACTAGCGCCCCACCGGGCTATAGCGAACATCACACTGGCTACGCAGTCGATCTCACCGATGGCACCTTGCCCCCGTCAGAAGATGTTTCACTCGCGTTTGCCGAGTCGCCTGCCTACGATTGGCTGCTGGCCAATGCCGATCGCTTCGATTTTGAGATCTCTTTTACAGCCGATAATCCCCAAGGCATTGCTTACGAACCCTGGCACTGGCGCTATATTGGCAGTCCTGCCGCCCAAGCCGCGTTTAAATCTCAATCGACTGCTCAGCTGTAACATCTCGATTTCTCTAGCGCCTTGACTGATTTTCCTGTTGTTTATCATCCGGATTATGTTACGCCCTTACCGGACGGGCATCGCTTCCCGATGCCTAAGTTTCGGCTCTTGAAGGAATTGCTGCTGCGCGATCGCATCATTCAAGCCAGCCAGATCTATCAGCCCGGTGCGCCACCGCGCGAATGGCTGAAGCTGGTGCACGATGCCGACTATGTGCGTGATTACTGTGAAGGCACCTTGGCTAGTCAGGCCCAAAGGCGAATTGGCTTGCCCTGGAGTGAGGGCTTGGTGAAGCGCACCTGCACGGCAGTTGGCGGTACGATTTTGACCGCTAAGCTGGCCTTGCAGCACGGCATTGCCTGCAATACGGCAGGCGGCACGCACCATGCGTTTCCAAGCTACGGGTCGGGGTTTTGCATTTTTAACGATTTGGCGATCGCCCTCAAAGTGCTTCAGGCCCAAAGGCTCATCCGCACGGCTTTAATTGTCGATCTCGATGTCCATCAGGGCGATGGCACGGCCTTTATCTTTCAGCAGGATCCAAGTGTATTTACCTTTTCGATGCACTGCGGCGTGAATTTTCCGGGGCGTAAGCAGCACAGTGATTTAGATGTGCCGCTAGCGGCTGGGATGGAAGATGAGGACTATTTGGCGCTATTGCGATCGCACCTCTTTCCCTTACTAACCCGCTTGCAGCCTGATATTGTGCTCTACGACGCCGGAGTCGATGTCCATCAAGCGGATCGGCTCGGAAAATTGGCGCTGACAAATTGGGGAATTTATGAGCGCGATCGCACCGTACTTCAAGCCTGCAAAGCCAGTGGCTACCCAGTTGTCTGCGTCATTGGCGGCGGCTATGGGGAAGACATGAGCGCCTTAATTTACCGACATTCTTTGCTGCATAGAGCTGCCAAAGCGGTTTGGACGCCTTAATCTCTACGCGAATAGCAAACGCTAATGGCAAAATAGACATGACTTTGAATTCAGCTTGTTGTCATGCCCTTAACTGTTGCCACCTTCTACAAATTTGTTGCCCTGTCTGACTATGCAGCCCTACAGCAACCCCTGAAAGAGATTTGCCAAGCTCAACAGGTTAAGGGTACGGTTTTGCTCGCAGCAGAAGGCATTAACGGCACTCTCGCCGGAACTCGCCACGGCATTGACACCGTATTTGCTCACATCCAAGCAGACGAGAGGCTGATTGATCTCGACATTAAAGAATCTCCAGCTGCCAATTTTCCCTTTGAGAAGCTCAAAATTCGGCTTAAAAAAGAGATTGTGACCCTGGGTTTGCCCGAAGTTAGCCCGACCAACCAAGTGGGCACCTATGTCACGGCGCAGCAGTGGAATGAGCTGATTGTTGATCCGAGCGTCACCGTAATCGATACTCGAAACCATTACGAAGTGAGTATGGGGACATTTAAGCGGGCTCAAAACCCAAACACGGCTACGTTTAATGAATTTCCTGACTATGCCAAAAGCAGCTTAGATCCCGCTAAGCATAAAAAAGTCGCGATGTTTTGTACCGGCGGCATTCGCTGTGAAAAAGCGTCCTCTTATTTACTTTCACAAGGATTTGAGGCGGTTTATCATCTCCAAGGCGGCATCTTAAAGTATTTAGAAGAGATTCCTGAAGAACAAAGCCTCTGGCAGGGCGAATGCTTTGTGTTTGATGAGCGAGTGGCTATTACCCACGGCCTTAAAACGGGTTCATATGCGCTGTGCTATGCTTGCGGCCATCCCATTTCGTCCACCGATCAAAACAGCGATCAGTATGAGGGCGAAGTATCTTGTCCGCATTGCTTTGATAAATTGAGTGATGAGCGACGAAATCGCTTGCGCGATCGCAAGCGTCAGCGTCAGCTAGCTCAGTGAGCGTCTTTACGTCCAATAGCTGTTTTCAGTGGCTGTCTCTATCTAGAGCCTTTGTTAAGACTAGGGCCATTTAAGCGCTTTTGAGAGGATTAGAGATTTAAGCGATCGCAATCGGTGCAAGCACCGTGAGGGCCTTCTCCATGCACTTAAATTCCACTGGCGTGGTGCCAATAATTTCACCATCGACTACCACTTTTTGCGGGGGATGGGTCGTAACCCTCAGGCTCGGTACGCGAAGCGTAAGAATATTTTCATTTTGGGTGGGGCGCTTAGCAAGCGCAGATGTAAACAGATCAGCGATCACACCCATACCCTGCAATCTTGCCCCTAACCCTTGCGCTTCTGTCGGCGTCAGCCCGATAGTGACATCTAGCAGGCCATCATCGGCAATCACTTCGCCAAAGCCTTGAGCCATCACCGAAGTCAGCGGCGCGGCGTTTGCAACGGTAATCGCACCGCACTGGAACTGATTCACTTCGCCATTGATCTCTACCTCCGCATCAAAAATCTCTTGATCACCCAGCTGCTGCATCCCCGCGACGAGGTAGGCAAACACCCCTAGGCGGTTCTTCATTTCTCGACTGGCGCGCTCTACGGTTTCAGCTTCAAAGCCAATACCGGCCAACAGCACCATTGGCAGTCCATTGCAGGTCGCGACATCGATCTGCTTAGTCGTGCCTGCCAAAACCGTCTCGCAAGCCTCTCGTAGATTAGTTGGGATGCCAAGCGCTACTGAAAATGCATTGGCCGTCCCACGGGGAATCACGCCTAGCGGAATATCGGTTTGAATCACGGCTTCAGCAACAGCTGACACGGTGCCATCTCCGCCCGAAGCCAAAATCAGCTCTGCGCCCGCAGCGATCGACTCACGCGCTTGCTGTCCAGGGTTTATATCGGCCGCTGTATAGATTACATTGACCTGAATCTGCGGCTCTAAAATTTTGCGGATCAGCCTGAGATCTTGATTCGGATCGCCTTGGCCCGCAACCGGGTTAAAAATTAAATGAGCAATTCGACTTTTAGCCAGCGATAGAACGACCGCTCGAGCGGTTGCCAAGTTAGTCGCTAGCGGCACATTGTGCAGTTGGCACATGCGCATCATCGTCGTAATGTCAGTGGTAGAGTGCTGAGTCGGCAGCGAATCGGTCAGAAAAATCACCGCTGCAATTTGGTTTTCGGCAACGCGGGCAGCAATTTGAATGTCGCCGCCTTCAGAGCCCGGCAGCAGATTTTCGGGGCTAAGCGGCGTATTGTGAGCCAGATAATTGCCTGTCGTCTCAGTGGCAATGAGCTGATAGCGACTGAGCAATCCTACATGTTCATTGGCAAAGGCGACCAGGGCATCTTTTTGGCTATCATGCGCAGTCAGCGCAAGCGTAATGGGCATAGTTTTTTTACTTCACCTTATCGGGTAATCTCCCAAAGAAACCGGTCATTAGCTGCAATATTAGCCGCTTCAGGGGGCCAGTGCTGTCGAGTAGCCAAATTCCTATCCGCCGAGCTACGACTAAAGGCATAAAGCGGTTAGAAAAAGCACGATTGAGAAAATCAGTCAGACTCAGCGTGAACCAGTTTTCCGGTTTGCGCCAGCGCTCATAGCGTTTGAGCACGCTTAAGCTGCTAAAGTCTTCTCCAGCTTGGGCAGCATTTTGAATCACTTCCGCTAGCGCCGCTGCATCGCGAATGCCCATATTTAGCCCCTGTCCGCCGACCGGATGGCAGCAGTGGGCCGCGTCTCCGACAAGGGCAATCCCTGCCTGGACGTATTGCTGACTTTGCATAAGCTGCACTGGGAACATCCTCGGCTCATTGACCAGCTTTAAATCGCCCATATCGTTGCCATAGCGGGCCTGTAGCTCTATCAAAAACTGTTCTTTCGGAAGCGCCAAAAGTGCTTTAGCTTCAGCGTGGGGCGCTGTCCAAACAATCTGGCAGCGGTTGTCAGGCAGGGGCAAAATCGCAAATGGGCCGCTTGGCCAAAACTTTTCGTAAGCGATGTTGTGATGAGGCTGTTCGGGTTCAAGGACAGCCGTAATGCATGACTGCCAGTATTTCCAGCCAAAGGTTTTGATATGCGCGCGAGATCGCACTTCAGATCGCGCCCCATCTGCACCCACGAGTAGCCGAGCCGCCAACCGATGGTATTTCTTTCCGCGCTTGAGCGTGACTTGATGCCACTCTTTTTCACTAGCCGAATTAACGTGTTCGAGAGTCTGAGGGTCTGAAGTTTGAGGCTCTAGAATTTGATCTGTACTCATCAGCTGGCTTTCACACCAGTAGTCTATGTCAGGGGCAGCCTGCACGGCAGCCTGCAAAGCAGTCATGAGCACCGTATGCTCAGCCGAATAGTAAACGGCGGTTGGCGATTTATTTTTGTTGGTTTTGGCCGATCTATGTTTGGCCCGCCTATCTTCAGGGCGAAAAATCAAAGCCTTAGCATAGTTGGCATCCGACAGCTTAACTTGCTGAAAATGCGTCAGTTGCGGACCTACCATGTCCCACAGCCCCAGCCCTTTTAAAATGCCCGCAGAGACAGGCGAAAACGCATAGGCCCGCTGCCGACTCGCGGCTTGCTGCGCCGTTTGCGCTTCAATCACAGCCACTCGCAGTCCAGCGTCTCGCAAGCTACAGGCGCAGACCAAACCAACGATGCCACCGCCCACAATCACCACATCATAAACCGTCATCACTGGCTCAGAATCGAGAGACCCGATGGGCGTATCAGCAGGTAAATCTGATCGGCGAGTCAGTAAGTTTGCAGGCATAGCAGTCCAGTAAATACCTTGATTATCTTCATCCTGCTTACATTCTTACGCGCAATCGAAGATCTATCAACAAGGCTTACCGTCCTATTGAATCGATCTCAGTCAGGGCGGCTTCGGTCACCTCAAAATTGGCGGTCACCGACTGTACATCCTCAGAATCTTCAAGCGCTTCCATCATCTTCAGCAAAGCGGCGGCTAAATCGGGTTCATCAACGCTCACGGTGTTGGCGGGAATCCAGCGTAAATCTACTTCACGCACGTCATACGCTTTGGCTTTTAGCCAATTGCTGACGCTCTCCAAGCTAGTGGCTTCGCAAAATACCTCTGCACCGGGCGTATCTTCATCGATTTCATCGACTAATTCATACGATTGCGCACCCGCTTCTAGCGCATCTTCAAACAGGGCTTCTTCCTCGATATTGCCCGCTAAAGTAATCACCCCCTTGTGATCAAACATCCAGCCCACGCAGCCGGTTTCACCCAAATTGCCACCGTTCTTACTAAAAGCAGATCGCAAATCAGCCGCTGCACGGTTGCGATTATCTGTCAAGGCTTCGATGAGTACGGCCACACCGCCAGGGCCATAGCCCTCATAGCGAATCGCTTCAAAGTCGCCTTCGCCGGCTAAGCTGCCGCTGCCTTTGGCGATCGCCCGGTCGATATTGTCATTCGGCACCCCTGCTGCCTTAGCCTTATCAATCGCTGTGCGCAGCTGAAAGTTCCCTTCCGGATCGCCACCGCCCTGGCGAGCTGCCACTATAATCTCTCGCGAAATTTTGGCAAACGTTTTGCCTCTAACCGCATCAACTCGCGCTTTCTGCCGTTTGATATTGGCCCATTTGCTATGTCCTGCCATAAGTTCTACTAGTCGATAAGGCTAATTGCTGCAACAAAATACCGCAAAAAGTACCGCAAAAAATACTTGGCTACGATAGTACCTGCTCTTTGTAATTTCGCGCCGCCTTGATCGTTGCTCCGATCAGGCCCACATGCTGATTCAGCACCACCCGTACCGGAATATCATCTAGCAGATGGCTGACTCGCCCCTTGCTTTTAAAGGCAAACATAAACTCGCCGCCCTTCATCAAATGCAGATTTTTAGCCGTGACCCCGCCCGCAATATACAGCCCACCTCTAGGCAAAAATTTCAGCGAGATATTGCCTGCTTCAGACCCATAAGCTCGAATGAAAATCTCCATTGTTTTTTGAGAAAGCAGATCTGTTTTTGCGATCGCGGCCTGTGAAATTGCGGCGGCTGGGTCTTTGAGCGTGCTGCGAATGCCCGCGCGGCGCTCCCAAGCATCCATCATTTCACCAATTTCTTTAGATTCACTCGCGTATTGGCGATCACGCAAAAACTGATAGATCGAAAGGATCCCCATCCCCGACACCACGCGCTCTTCCGAAACCCGAGAAATTCCGTGCTTGTCAATCAAATACTTCCGCAATTGGAACTCCAACTCCGACTGCGGCGCAAAATCCACATGCCCGCCCTCCGAGGGAAACACTGCATACTCATCGCCGCAAGGCAGCAAAAAGCCTTGACCTAGCCCCGTACCTGCACCTAGCACCGCCATCGGTGAGTCCGCCGATGGATTACCCACCTGTAGCTCGTAAATGTCTTCTGGCACCAGACCCAACACCCCATAGCCAATCGCTTCAAAATCATTGATTAGCTGAACCGTTTGAATGCCTAGTGCCCCGGCCAAAAAGTCCCCCCGCAAAAACCAAGAGAGATTGGTGAGCTGAGAGGTGTTATTGACAATTGGGCCTGCTATAGCCAAGCAGCCTACACTTGGCTTCACCTCATCCACTTGCTGCGCCGCCGCCTCAAAAAACTGACTTACCATCGGTACAAATTCAGGATAGTCCGCACTCGGATAGCGGGCCTCAAACAGCGTTTCTAGCTTCACTTTGTGACTAGCACAGCGCCGCAAATCTTCATCTCTTGCCTGCGCCAATCGCAAAATTGTCTTCGTTCCACCAACATCCCCAGAGAGCAACTGTGCCATAGTTCTAAATTGATACGAGAAAGTCCAGAGTAAGCAAATATTCCAAACCCATGCTATGCCACGTAAAAACTATTCACAATCTTCCTAACGACATCTCCTAATGACATCGACAAAGGCATCTTAATTTGACTATTTCCCAACCAGCGCCAGCGCCTGCCTACGCTAGCCCCGCCGCCCGTAGCTTAGCTAGCAGCATCGCTTTTTCTTGTCTTTCCTGCTCCGCCTCAGCTCTAGCTTGCTTTGCTTCAGCCTCAGCCCGTCGAACCTTATCTTCAGCCTGCTGAACCTTATCTTCTAACCAAGGCACCAGATTCCCGTCTATCGTCCACCAGCGCAGCCAAGGGCCGGTGCGAATTTCATGCGTTCCTTCCCAAACGCCTAACCGCAGGTTAATGCCTGGAATTAAATAAAGGCCCTGCTCATCAGCTGTCTCTAGCTCATAGCGGTTGCTTTTCAGCGCATATACCTCTAATTCGCTGGAATCAGGGTCAAAAATTACGTACCTTGGCACTTCAATCACCCGTTCATAAAAGTGCCATTTGCCAATCTGTTGGCCCGATTTCATCGAATACTCGCCGCAGTCGCTTTCGGATAAAAAATCCATTACTACTTGAGGCACTGCTCCCTGTGTGTGCGGGGTGTAGCTACGGCGAATGCGCGCAGATGGCTGCACAGGTGCAATGTACATCCAGTCAGGTGCTTTACAGATGATCCGGCCATTGATACCGGCGCACAGGGCAAAGTTAGAGACAATCAGCGCGTTTTGAGTGACCTCGGGTAGGCTAGCAAGTGCTTGTGTGAGGGCAGCAGCCAGTAGCGGTTGGGCTTCATTTTCCACAGGATCATCAGGTAGAACAAAGTCGTCAGGCAAAAGCGGCCAAGTAATAATGGCAGAGGGAGAATTAGCCGATTGAGAAGAACTAGGGGGATTAGGAATCATCGCCGTCATAGTTGAATTGCCCTTTTCTACCTATAGCTACTTTAGTCCATATATTTGGGTCTATGTCTTTTGAAAACATGCCCTTTAGAGGCGTGTATCCTGTAAAAAATGCCTTTTGTCATTGCGACCAAGGTCTATATAATGGGGAACTTCTAAAATTTAGCCTGCTCAAACAGTGCTAGGGCGTCTTTTGATCATTGCTTGCGAACAATTACTTCTGACCATTCCTTATACTTATTAATATTTACTGAAGGTACTTGCTGTGACTGTTACACCGCTTTCTATGCCCGCCGATCAACTGGCCAATGCTGCGACAGAAGCGTCCTTGTCTTTGGCGGCTCGCCCCGATCAGTTAGGTCGCTTTGGCCGTTTTGGCGGTAAATATGTGCCCGAAACCCTGATGCCTGCTTTGCAGGAGCTAGAAGACGCGTACTACCGCTATCGCGAAGAAGCCGACTTTCAATCGGAGCTAGCCGGTTTGCTAAAAGACTACGTAGGTCGGGCGAATCCGCTGTATTTTGCCGAGCGACTGACTCAGCACTATGCTCAAAAGCACGGCTGGGCAGCAGATAGTGGCCCGCAGATTTATCTCAAGCGCGAAGATCTAAACCATACGGGCGCTCATAAAATTAACAATGCCTTGGGTCAGGTACTGCTGGCCAAACGCATGGGTAAGCCGCGAGTGATTGCCGAAACTGGGGCGGGTCAGCATGGCGTAGCGACGGCAACAGTATGCGCCCGCTTTGGCCTGGAGTGCGTGATCTATATGGGCGTTGAAGATATGCGACGTCAGGCGCTGAATGTGTTTCGGATGCGGCTGATGGGGGCGACGGTCAGCCCGGTGAGTGCGGGTAGCGGGACGCTAAAAGATGCGACTTCTGAAGCAATTCGCGACTGGGTGACGAATGTTGAGACAACTCACTACATTTTGGGCTCAGTTGCAGGGCCGCATCCTTACCCGATGATGGTGCGCGATTTTCACGGGGTCATTGGTGTGGAAACGCGAGCTCAATGCTTAGAAAAGTGGGGCGGTAAGCCGGATTTGCTGCTGGCCTGTGTGGGCGGTGGCTCGAATGCGATGGGGCTGTTTCACGAGTTCGTAGGCGATCCGGAGGTTCGGATGATTGGCGTTGAAGCGGCAGGTGAAGGCGCAGAGACAGATAAGCACGCGGCGACCTTGACAAAAGGCCGGGTGGGCGTGCTGCACGGCGCGATGAGCTACTTGTTGCAAGATGGTGAAGGTCAAGTGGTGGAGGCGCATTCTATCAGTGCAGGGCTGGACTATCCGGGGGTGGGACCGGAGCACAGCTACTTTAAGGATTTGGGCCGAGCGGAATATTACAGCGTCACAGATGCCGAGGCTCTAGAAGCGTTTCAGCTAGTATCGCGGCTAGAGGGGATTATTCCGGCGCTAGAAACGGCTCATGCGTTTGCTTATTTGGAGTCGCTGTGTCCGACGCTGACAAATGAGAAAGTGGTGATTAACTGTTCAGGTCGAGGCGATAAGGATGTGCAGACGGTGGCTAAGGTGCTGAATTTTGAGTAGCCAATATAGATAAGGTGTTGTTGGGAGTGGTTAGAGGATCTTAATGCTCTTTAGGAAAATTACTTTAAGAAAATATTGAAGGAGAAGATTAGGTGGAGAATTTTGAGGTTTGTTGTGGCGATTTATCGCAGCAGTTGCTGGCGCGATATTTAGAAGCTGAGGCGATCGCTATCGATACTGAAACAATGGGGCTCAATCCACTGCGTGATCGCCTATGTCTAATTCAGCTCAGCGACGCCGAGGGCTATGTCTGTGCCCTTCAAATCGAGCGCGGTCAAACCGCAGCCCCCAATTTAAAGCAGCTCTTAGAAGCTCAGAACATCACTAAAATATTTCACTTTGCCCGCTTTGATCTAGCGACCTTGCAACACCATTTAGGCATTGTCACGTCTCCTGTTTTTTGTACCAAAATCGCCAGCAAAATCGCGCGGACTTATAGCCCTCAGCACGGCCTCAAGTCGCTCGTAAAAGAATTAGAAGGCATTGAACTAGATAAATCTCAACAGAGTTCTGACTGGGGTAATGCCTCGGCACTCAGCGATGAACAACTCAGCTACGCAGCCAATGATGTGCGCTACCTGCACGCGCTGCGCAACAAACTAACCAACATGCTGAAACGGGAAGACCGCTGGGATTTGATGCAGCAGTGCTTGCTTTGTTTGCCCACATTGGTAGCCCTAGACTTGAAGCAGTACAGCGGCGTTTTTGAACATTAGTATTGTTGAATATTGATGTTTTTAGAGCACTGATTTTCTAAGCTAATATCTCTGGCTTGAGTCGTCTGTTTCACAGTTCTGACCCGTCTTATGTTTTGATTATGCCTATTTTTGGCACCAACAAGTAGTCATCCCCTCAAACTGGAATAGGGTGACTTGTGAGTGAAGTGACAAAGATGCACTATGGTAGCGATTGAGTGAGCGAGTGGGCAGGGTATGAGCAGTCTGGTTGGCAAACATTTGCAGGGGGGAAAGTACAAGCTAGACGCAGTGCTAGGTCGGGGTGGATTTGGGCTGACGTTTCGCGCCCATCAAACTTTTTTAGATCAGGTCGTGGTGATCAAAACGCTGCACGAGTCTTTTTGGACAGCGCCTAACCTGAGTGATTTGCAGCGGCAGTTTCAAGATGAGGCGCGGCGGCTAGCCATGTGCAGCCACCCTAATGTAGTGCGGGTCAGCGATTTCTTTGTCGAAGATCGGTTGCCTTATATGGTGATGGACTATATTCCGGGACGATCGCTCGCTGATATTGTCCTACCAGAAAACCCACTACCGGTTGCTGCTGCCGTCACCTATATCCAGCAAATTGGCCGAGCCCTGCAAGTGGTTCATAGCAAAGGACTGCTGCACCGGGACGTGAAGCCACAAAATATCATGATCCATCAGCTCACCGGAGAAGCGGTGCTGATTGACTTTGGCATTGCCCGTGAGCTGACGCCCAATCCGGCCCAAACCCACACCAGCATCGTTTCCGAAGGCTACGCGCCAATTGAACAGTATTTGCCTAAGGCGCATCGCTCCGCCGCCACCGATGTATATGGCCTAGCCGCAACGCTGTACACCCTATTGACGGCCCAGGTGCCAGCGGCTTCTGTACTGCGCGATCGCACCCCGCTGACCCCAATCCAGCAGCTGCGACCGGATGTCAAAGCCGGAGTGCTAGACGCTTTGACGCAAGGCATGGCGATTGAGCTCAAAGATCGGCCCCAGTCGGTAGGGCGCTGGCTGACGCTACTGGATCAACCGGCCCAAAAGAGTAGCCAGAAGAGTCAACACAAAAGTCGTAAAACTGGGTTCTTTGGGCGATCCGCTGCGGCTGATGATCTACCCGTCGCTGGTCTATCAGAAATGCCGACTCAGGTAGTTGTGCCCCGCTATCGGTCAGAGGCGGAAACTGAAGGTCGATTTCAACCTCTCCCAATTGGCACAGCAGTCAATCGAGCTCATGCTAAAAC
Organism: Phormidesmis sp.; assembly: GCA_041742865.1. Classification (GTDB taxonomy): domain Bacteria; phylum Cyanobacteriota; class Cyanobacteriia; order Phormidesmidales; family Phormidesmidaceae; genus Phormidesmis. The sequence continues at coordinate 5,536 of JBGTNW010000132.1, read as the reverse complement.
GGCTAAAACAATAGTCGCGCCAGTCCCAGATAGGTACGTTGAAGAAAAGGCCGTTAACCGTCCTCCGGCTGCTAAGGTCGCAAAACCCAGGGGCAAAGGCTGTGGCTGTGTACCTACGCTGCTGCTGTTGATGGTAGCTGCTGCCGGTCTAGCGGTTGGGAATACCCTTTGGCGGGCTCAGCAATTTCCCGACGATTTGCTCAATCCGCCGATTGAAACCCTGCCTGAAGCTGTGCCGGAAGCCCCGATCGCTGAACCAGAACCCACTGAGCCGCCAGTCATAGAGGATAGCGAAACCGCTGCGCCTGAAGATTCGGCTGATGATGATGATGATGATGACGATGACGATGAACGCGAAGCTGGTGAAGCCACCAGAGATCCTGAACCCAGTGAACCGCCGCTTTTGCTAGAAGATAGCGGCAATCCTGACAGTACACAGCCGACCGCCCCTGCGACCGCCGCCCCTGCGAATACTCCAGCGAATACTCCTAATGAGGTGGTGCCCGTGCCCGGATTCCCACCGGGCGCAACCGAAGGCGACATTCAGCAACAGCTCGGTACGCCCACGCAGGAATCCTCTCGCAATGGCTTTCGCACTAGTCTCTACACACTTGTGCCGAACCGGATAGCGCTAGCCTATGCCTATGCGCCCGATTCGAGCCGAGTTCAGCAGTCAGAAGCCGCTTTTTCGCCTTCTTCTGATCGGCTGATGATGCGGACAACGCTCCTAGGAATGGTGGATGGCCGCTCTAGTAAAGACATTGAAGCTGGCCTAGAAGCGGTCAGAACGGGAGCGCGCGATCGCTTTGACTTCAAAAAAAAAGGCTTTACCGGCACCATTAAACGCAATTCCAATGGTTATGTGCACATATATGTCAAAAACGGAGTCAAAAACCGAGTCAAAAACTAAAGGCCAGATACCCGCATAGATAAAGCAAGCGGTAGGCAGGTGTTATACACTTTGAGCGATGTACTTTAACAGCTCATCGTTAGCAACAGAGACTTTTTCTATGTCTACGGATCCAGAAGCCGCTCAGCTTTGGCACGCGCTCGATATTCAAGAAGCCATCGCCGCATTAGAGGCCAACGCTGAGACAGGACTGCGGGCAACAGAAGCGGAGCAGCGACTGTCCGACTATGGACGAAACGAACTAGTTGAAACGGGCGGGCGCAGTCGCTGGCGAATTTTGCTCGATCAGTTCACCGATGTCATGCTGCTAATGCTGATTGGCGTCGCCGTGATTGCAGCTGTGCTAGATGTGCGCGCTGGCGATTTTCCAAAAGATGCGATCGCGATTACCGCTATCGTCATTGTCAATGCCGTTTTAGGCTACCTGCAAGAAAGCCGCGCCGAAAAAGCTTTAGCAGCCCTCAAAACACTCTCAGCGCCCAACGTACAGGTGACCAGAGACGGCCAAAGGCAGTCACTACCCGCTAAAAACCTAGTGCCCGGAGACATTGTGCTGCTAGAAGCGGGCGATCAGGTCGCTGCCGATGGCCGCTTGCTAGACGCTGCTACCCTCCAAGTAAAAGAATCAGCGCTAACGGGAGAAGCAACAGCCGTAGAGAAACAGGCTCAGGGAAAGCTACCAGCCGCTGCAGCCTTGGGCGATCGCACCAACCTCGTCTTTCAAGGCACCGAAATCGTGCACGGGCGCGGCAAAATGCTCGTCACTGGCACGGGCATGAAAACAGAACTAGGCCGTATTGCCACCCTGATTCAGTCCGTATCTGCGCTCTCTACCCCTTTGCAGCAGCGGCTTAAGCAGCTCGGCAACGTCCTAGTTGCGGGCTCTCTCTCTTTAGTCACCCTAGTGGTGGTCATCGGCACCGCGATTATGGGCTGGTCAGCCTTTGAAGATTTGCTCACGGTCTCACTGAGTATGGCTGTCGCCGTTGTTCCCGAAGGACTGCCCGCAGTCATCACCGTAACGCTGGCCATTGGCACACAGCGTATGGTCAAACGCCACGCGCTCATTCGACGATTACCGGCCGTAGAAACCCTGGGCTCGGTTACCACTATCTGCTCAGACAAAACCGGCACGCTAACACAAAACAAAATGGTCGTACAGTCGATTCACATCGCCGGACTGCCCTTAGAAAGTGATTTCAGTGTAAGCGGTGAAGGCTATGCCCCCGAAGGAGAATTTCGTTTTCAAGGCAAACCCATTTCGCCCTTAGAGAAGCCTACTCTCTCTCTGTTGCTTTTAGACTGCGCCCTGTGCAACGATGCCGCGTTGCAAATGCAAGCTGTTTCAGCCGGAGAAAAAGAATGGACGATTGCAGGCGATCCAACAGAAGGCGCACTGGTGACGCTTGCTGCCAAAGCAGGGCTCGACAAAGCTACTCTAGAGTACGCGTTTCCTCGGCTCAATGAATTTCCGTTTTCTTCTGAACGAAAGCGGATGAGCGTCATCGTCAAGGTGCCTGAAATCAACCAGCTCAACCTCAAATCGGCTGCAATGGTATTGGTGAAAGGCTCAGCCGAAGCACTCTTAGCCCACTGTCATCAGCTCAGTCATCAGATCGCTCATCCGCTTGCACAAGATTCAAAGCCGATGACCCCAGAAGATCGCCAAGCCGTGCTCACCAAGATTGAGGCTTTAGCCAGTCAGGGTGCGAGGGTATTAGGCTTCGCCTATCAGCCAATCGAATCAGAAGCGCAGGCTAAAGAGATGACTGAAGAAATAGCTGAAGCGTCTTTGATTTGGCTGGGCTTAGTGGCGATGATCGATGCCCCTCGACCAGAAGTCCGGTTGGCAGTGAAACGCTGCCGAAGGGCCGGAATCCGTCCAGTAATGATTACAGGCGATCATCCGCTCACCGCCAGAGCCCTAGCGATTGACTTAGGAATGGTCGAAGCCGACGCTAAAGCGCTCAGTGGCCCAGAAATAGAAGCTATGAGCCAAGCGGATTTAGAAGTCGCCGTCAGCTCCGTCAGCGTATATGCCAGAGTCTCACCAGAGCATAAGCTGCGAATTGTCCAGGCGCTGCAAGCGCAAAAGCAAGTGGTAGCCATGACGGGCGATGGCGTCAACGATGCACCAGCTCTCAAGCAGGCCGACATTGGCGTGGCGATGGGCATCACTGGCACCGATGTGAGCAAAGCCGCCAGTGACATGGTGCTACTAGATGACAACTTTGCGTCGATTGTGGCTGCCACAGAAGAAGGGCGCGTGGTGTACAGCAACATTCGTCGATTTGTAAAATATATTCTCGGCAGTAACATTGGCGAGGTGATTACAATCGCGCTCTCACCAGCCCTGCTGCCAATTGTGGCTGTGCCGCTAACGCCTTTGCAAATCTTGTGGATGAATCTAGTTACCGATGGGTTTCCGGCTCTCGCCTTAGCTTTAGAGCCCCCAGAAGCCAACATCATGGATAAAGCCCCTCATGATCCCAAAGAGAGTATTTTCGCGCGAGGGTTAGGCTGGTATATGGTGCGAGTAGGGATTATCTTCGCGATCTTAGCGATTTCGCTGATGCTGTGGGCCTATGGATATACGCACGATCCGCAAGTAACCAGTAATCTCGATCCAGACAGATGGAAAACAATGGTGTTTACAATGCTGTGTTTGTCACAAATGGGTCATGCCATAGCCGTTCGCTCCAGCCACCGGCTTGCGGTCGAAATGTCTCAGTTTTCTAATCCTTACGTGTTGCTTGCTGTTGTTGCAACGACGATACTTCAACTCTTGCTAATATACGTGCCGTTTTTGCGTCAGTTTTTTGGCACTCACTATCTGTCACTGACAGAGCTGTTCGTGTGTGTGGGCTTTAGCTCTTTGTTATTTGTGTGGATTGAGCTAGAAAAACTGTTTATTCGCAACAAAACAGCGAAAAAGCAAAAAATGCTTTCGCTAGGCTGATCTGCTGCGAATTTTTTAGTTGAGCATTTTTTTAGCTGAGCATTTTTTTAATAAAAGTCGGGAGGCAAAAAGCAGCGCTGTGAACATCGCTGTTGTAGTAGTTCAAGTCATGCTCAGTGGCAAAGCGTGAGGCCGTTTGAGCATCAAATGAGGTAACTGGATGCTGGGCATTTTTGGTGCAGTAGCTGAAGCTCCACATACCGGTTGGGTAGGTCTGAATAAAGGCTAAGTAGGGATGAACGTTGGTATCACCAAAGATAGCTTGGAGGCAGTGGGTCAAATCGACAAAGGCGGTTTGGTTAAAGCGGGGTGATTCGCTTTGGGCGCTCATGACGCCATTGGGGGTAAGGGCGCGATAGACGTCTTTGTAAAACTCAGCGCTAAATAGGCCCACCGATGGCCCAACTGGATCGGATGAGTCAATCACGATGAAGTCGAAGCTTTGATCAGCGGCATTTTTAAGGTATTCAATGCCGTCGGCAATGATTAAGTTGAGCTTAGGATCGTCTAGCGAGGACGACAGCGAGGGCAAAAATTCGCGGGAGGCACGCACAACCGCTTCGTCGATTTCGACCATCGTGACGCTTTCGACTTGCGGATGGCGCAATATTTCGCGGACGCTGCCGCCATCGCCACCGCCGATGACCAACACGTTTTTGATGTTGGGATTAACCAGCATCGGGACGTGGATAATCATTTCGTGGTAGGCCGCTTCGTCTTTTTCGCTGCACATCACCATCTTATCGACGGTGAGCATTTTGCCGTATTTGTAAGTATCAAAGATCTCGACAAGCTGATAGGGCGATTTTTCTTGAAAGAGGCGATTTCCCTTATGCCGGATAGACAGGGCAATGTTTTCGTCTTTATCGGTAAACCAAACGCTGCGGTTGTGTTTGGGAGGACGCAGCTTTTGAGTGGCCTGATCGCGCATGTCGCCTAAGTCAACATCGCTTTTTTCGAGTAGCTCTAGCTGACCACGATTGAGCTCAATGGCTGAACCATGCTCAGCTTGAAAAGCCTTCTTGAGGCTTTCATAAGACACCCAAGGGTTGACTGTGTAGCCGCAGGTAAACAAATCAACCGCAGCGTAGCGGTATTCTGGCCAAGTATGAATGGCTAAATGACTTTCTTGAATCACAATTACCCCGGAGACACCAAAGGGCGAAAAGTGGTGAAAGACTGAGTTAATAATCGTTGCGCCTGCTTTTTCAGCGGCTTCTAGCATATCGTGCTCGATGCGAGGCACATCGTTCAAAATTTCAGAGGAGCAACCATAGAACTCAACTAAAATGTGGCGACCGAGAGGTTTCATGGGCAAGCAAAATGAACGGATACAGTGGGAAAAAAATTAATAAGCGAAGGTTATTATCTAATGACTTGGATTGATTTGAGCTAATTTGTTCAGTGGGTGCAACACTCAGGAGAAATAGAACTGATGAACGCAGGCAGTGAATTCGGCGAATCTAGATCCCCGTTGGGCGATGGCGAAGCCTTCCAAGGGAATCGCTACGCTCTGATCAAAAAGCTAGGCCGCGGTGGCTTTGGCCAAACGTATTTGGCTGAAGATCGCGATCGCGACAATGAGCTGTGCGTTGTCAAAGAATTTGTGCCGCAGATAGATGATAAGGCCATGCTGGCTAAAGCCAAAGCCTTATTTGATCGCGAAA
>JBGTNW010000131.1:0-11969 GCA_041742865.1 Phormidesmis sp. | reverse complement strand
GAGCTGTACCAAATTGACTCACCAGATGCCTTAGCGACAGCCAGCTAAAGTGACCTTGCAAGTTTTTACCTGTACTTTTAAGGAGGCTTTTTATCGACCATAGGACAATCCTTCTCGTTCTGCCTAGACGATGACATCTCGCTTTTAGCTGTGACCACGTCCCGTCTCCCGGTGTGCATTCGTAATCGGATGACCACGTAAATTTGTGGGTGGCGCAGCCTTACAATGGACAGCGAATAAGGAAACGGTAGCGCAGTTACGACTGTGACTACGAATGACTGGTTGTTTGACTATTGTCTGGCCACAGATGAACGCAGAAGAATCCTGTAAACACTCTCATCAAGAGCCTATTGAGCCCTTATTCCTTTTATCTCTCAGAACCTGCTGAGGAGCCATATATCTCCTCGTTGGGAGTTTTGTGTCTAGCCGTTGACAAATCCCATGACTGGGGGGTCACTACAAAAGTAGGTACGCAGCACCACTTTCCAAGGCCCATCTTGTGAATCGTAAGCAGCCATTACGAGCCCGCAGGTATGAAATGTTAATATGATTGTACCCGTGAGTGGTCAACAGATTGGGGTAATAGATTGTTGAGTGCAGGTTGGTTTAATCGATCTTCGGCAGCAGTAGCAGTCGATCTGTTGGGCTGCACTTTAGTGCGAGTGATTAATGGCGAGACGGTGCGCGGAGAGATTGTAGAAACAGAGGCTTATGAAGCAGGCGATCCGGCGATGTACGCGTATTGTCATCGAACTGAGCGGAATTCGGTGGTGTTTGGGGTTGCAGGAGTGGCCTATGTGTATCGAATCTATCGACAATATTGTTGCTTTAATATTGTGACGGATCGCGAGGGCTTAGCGAGTACGGTTTTAATTCGGGCAGTGGATTTGCAAGCGTTGCCAAGTTGGGTTGCACTGCCAGAAAAGAAGCCAAAAGAAAAACAAAAAGAAAAGCTTAATAGAATCGCCGCAGGGCCGGGAAAGCTGTGTCGGACTTTGGCAATTGATGAATCGTTGAAGGGGGTTAGCTTGGGCGTTGAATCGGGGCTCTGGGTAGAGGCGCGCGTGATCGCAACCACCCAAAAGCTGGCTGCTAGTGCCGCAGCAATCACTCAAACCACTCGCATTGGCCTATCCAAGGGCACAGACATTCCTTGGCGCTGGTATTTGAGTGAGTCGGCAGCTGTATCGAAAAAAATCCGCTGATTAGTTTGGAACCATGATAAGTGGCGACTGTCCATAGAGCTTTAGGATGACGTTTGGCAGCTTACTCACCCGATACAATCCTACGGATCGATCCAATACGCTCTTACTCCAAAAAAACCAGAAAAACCAACAATGATTAAAGCTTATGCCGCTCATGCTGCCGGTGAAAACCTTCAGCCTTTTAGCTACGAACCAAGTCCTTTAGAGCGCACTGAAGTTGAAATCGCAGTGGAATACTGTGGCATTTGTCATAGTGACTTGAGTATGATTAACAACGAATGGGGCAATAGCCAGTATCCGTTGGTGCCGGGGCATGAGGTCGTAGGGACAGTCGCCGCTATAGGCGAAGGCGTTACCAAGCTAGAAATCGGCCAGCGCGTGGGCTTGGGGTGGTTTTCAAAGTCTTGTATGCAGTGTGAATGGTGCTTGTCAGGTAACCACAATCTGTGTCAAGTCAATGCCGAGCAGACCATTGTGGGCCGTCATGGGGGCTTTGCGGATCGCGTTAGAGCCGATGAAGGCTGGGTAATTGAGCTGCCGAAAGGGCTGCCTGCCGAAAAAGCGGGGCCGCTGTTTTGTGGTGGCATCACAGTTTTCAGCCCGATTGTAGAACTGGGCATTCAGCCTACAGATCGAGTTGGAGTGATCGGCATTGGCGGACTAGGCCATATGGCTGTTAGCTTTTTGAACTACTGGGGCTGTGAAGTGACGGCTTTTTCGAGTAGTCCAGACAAGGAGGAAGAGGCGCGAGAAATGGGGGCTGATCGCTTTATCAGCTCAAAAGATCCAGACGCACTAAAAGCGGCTGCAAACTCTATGGATGTGATTATCTCGACGGTGAATGTCAGTTTAGAATGGAGCGTTTACTTAGCGGCATTGCGGCCCCAAGGCAAGCTGCATTTTGTGGGAGTCGTGCCAGAAGCAGTACCTGTGCAGGCATTTACATTGATTGGCGGGCAGAAGTCAGTTTCAGGGAGCCCTTTAGGCAGTCCGGCGACGATTGAAAAAATGCTGACTTTTGCAGCGCGTCATGACATTTTGCCAGTGACAGAAGAGTTTCCATTTGATCAGGTGAATGCAGCTATAGCTCATCTCAAAGCAGGTAAAGCCCGCTATCGAATAGTATTGAAGCACTAGCGCTGAGCCTTTTTACATATTACCTTCTGGCATAATCATCAAAAGCATGAAAAAAGCGAAGCGCCTGCCTGTAAATTAGGAGGCACTTCGCTTAGGTAACACTAGACTTAATCGTTGAAAAAAAGGCCAAGATGGCTTAATACAGCGGTTTGAGAGGCATTTTATGCCATTTCTGAATCCCTGCATCGCAAGTAGCTCTACTGTTTCTAACGAAGTCTTCTACAGATAGCGCTCAGTTAGAAACTAGCAACTAAACCAGGTTCAAGTTAAAACCCTGAGTTTCCTCACCGGAAAAACACAGTTCTGGACGGGGACAAGGTTTAGGCAATCAGCGATTGACCACATTAGTGCCGTCAGCAGAATTGACATCTAGCTCTTCACGGCGAATAGTTGCTTGCTCATTGACCGTTTCCTGCTCAACTTCTTTACGAACATTGACCTCTTCGCGGACGAAAGCTTCTTTACGAACATTGGCAGTTTCTTCGTATACTTCCATACGAGCAACTTCACCATCTTCAAAAGCGTTCTCAGGTGTCTGTCCCATATTGGTCCTAGAAGCGTCTGTCGGCGCTGAGCGTTCAATGACAACTCGTTCTTTCTCGACCGGGATGGAAACGTTAGCTGTTTCTGTTTCCACTCGCTTTCCAATGCTCACATCACCCGTTTTCGTGCGATTCTTGCTAGCGATAAGACGCTCTTCGTATAGCCGAATGGGTTGATTGCGATCTTCGGTTACAGACGTATCATAAAGGTCTGCGTCGCGATCATAGCTGTAGGTATCGCGTGTGTACGCAGTGCGGTCACGAGCTACGCCATCAACGGGAGCGCTCTGGCTGACAGAAGATTCGCGGTATACGCCACGAACGTTCTCTTCATGATCATAGTCAACTGTTTGACTCCCATCGTACTTAGGCAGTTCTTCGACTTGATTTTTGGTGAGTCCATTGACATATATGCGCTGCTGGTTGTTGTCAAACTGAGCGCGGCCAATAGGCAGTAATACTTTCTTACCAAAGATCCACGGGCCAGTGTCAACCACCAGATAGCGAAATTGACCTGTTGTATCATCAAACAGTCCATCTTCTACAGAACCAACTTTATCGTCGCCATCTGCATACACACTGTATTCGTCAATGTGACTAATGCTGTTGTCTTTGAACGTATCACGGTAATCTGGGTAAGCGTCTTTTAAACTTAAAAGTGCCATGTGTGTGAGTTCCATTACTAAACTTTTCTGGCATTTATTGCCATATATAAACTTTAGCAATTTGATTTTGAAATCTTGTGAGACAAGAGAGGTAGATCTTTACATCCAGCACTTACCTAAAGGATGGGTTTGAAGATGAAGCAACTATATCTGTAGAATATGCAATAAACAAACAATTTTTCCTTAAAAGAGAAACCAAAAAGAAAAATTAAGCAAATTTTTCTAAAAAATGGCATCTTGTCAAAAAAATAGGAGCAGGAGATCCACTGCTTTAGCTCACTCTCCTACTCCTATTTTTCGTAAAGCAGTCAGCCACTTGCTAGTAGCTTACTCTTTGTAGTTATTAGTCGCCGCTTACGATCCTTCTGAGACTGCTGCCGTGTGGACTGCTGTAAAAACCTTATCGAACAATAGCTCGAGGCTTCTTTGCACCTACTGTAGAACCAACCAACGCAGAGACTAGACCTAGCAGCGAACCAATGAGGAAGGCGAAACCTGCCTTAGAAGCCGTCCCTGCGTACTGCTGGGCTTCAGCAGGGGTGACGGTAGGAACCGCTTGAGCAACTTCTTCCTGTGAAGGAATAGCACCACCACCGGGCTGCTGCGTTTGGTTGAGGACTTCACCAGCTGCGCCACCAACAGTATTAGCAAGTACGCCAAACGTACCACTGATGCCCGATGCCAGCAGCCAGCCGCTGAGGACAATGGTGGTTGCCCACATGATAGTGGCGTTCATCATTGCTGTTTTATTATTCATAGGGCCACAGGAGGATGCCATCACCCAGCCGCCCAAGAACAGAGAAATTAACAAACTGATGATAGCCCAAATGCCTAGACTCGTACCAATAGTACCTGCGGTAGCGTCGCCCACGGCGAGCGCACCGATTGCTGTTCCCAGCGCACTCAGCATCAGCTGAGAAACAATAGCAACGACAATACCTGCAAAAATCGGCCCCCATCGAACAGTATCGTGGTATTCCACTAGAGGCCCGGCTGGAGCAGTCGTAGAGCGTACTCCAACTTCGTCTATGTCTCTTCTTTCTGTGTATGCCATGGTCAAGCTCCTTAACCTTATTAAACTTTTTGTAACTTTAATGCTAGACTTTTCAACCGAAAATAACCGTTTGGAAAAACAATCTCGTCTATCGCTCATACACTAAGAGAATGTCGAGAAAGTTTAGCCTATCAATAGGAGGAGATTTATAAACGCTTACCCATACTGAAGAGATACCTCAGAAATACCAACAAATGTCACTATTAAGTATCTCATCATATTTTGCCAGAAGCTTGCCATCAAAGTCTTCAACAAACTTAATAACATTAAAAACAATGTCAAAAATACTGTTAAAAACTAGTAAAAGTTAGATCGTTATTTAGTCTGTTCTGCCGCAGTTGATCTATCTACTGATGGAGGATTATTTTTCTTTCTATCATTCATAATTAAATCAACAAATCAACCAAATATAAGCAAAGTACAAGCGTATATTAGCGAATTTGAGTTATTTAGCACTTTGTGAGTAGCTGTTATTATGAACCTGTACCGAATTAGCGATCGCCATCCCGACTATTCCAATGCCCTTTCTGATGGACGCAACCTCCAGGGGGCAGAGATATACAGCGCTGAAGGCCATGCCATGGGCAGCGTTCATGATCTGCTAGTAGATGAGGTAGATCAGCTTCAGTATTTAGTTATTGGCTTTAAGGGACGAAAGAAACTGTTACTACCGGCTAGCTATTGCGCTGATGTTCCTCATGACAATCGAGTGCAGGTGCGCAACCTAAATAGACACCAGTTCAGCCAATTACCTGAGTACGATGACAGTCAGATACGAGAGTCAGGTCAGGCGCTTCAACTCTATAGCATGGATCCCTTAGAGCAATCACACTCGGTAGAGACCACCGCGCCAGTCGATAGTTTAGGCACCGCTCAAACGTCCACAACCCCCGCAGGCGCTCACTCTTTTCAACAGCAGCGTAATCCAGCACCCTCAGAAAATCCCGCACCCGAAAACAGACCTATTCAATTATTTGAAGAGCGCTTGTTTACTCAAAAGCAGCGAGTCAAAACGGGCGAAATTAAAATTTCTAAGCATACTGTGACTGAAACTGATTACGCTGATGTACCAGTGACCAAAGAGAAAATTATTATCGAAATAGAATCCATCTACGGCGGCGAAACCCGCCTAGATGTTGGCGATGCTAAAGTCGGTGAAGATGGCTCTATGCGAATGGACATCTACGAAGAGCAGGTCGAGGCTTGCCGTCGGATTGTGCCCTATCAAACGGTTTCAGTTCGTAAAGAAATTGTCTCAGATGTTGTTAAAGCGCAAGAGACTCTGCGCCGCGAAGAGCTAAGCGTTAACTCAGATGGTGCGCCCTATGTAGACGTGGATTTGAGTGATTCAGGCCAAACTATAGGAAGCTCTAAATCCTCATAGTTTAAACGTTTGTGTACAGCAATTTCGGTCAGATTTACAGTGTTGCTAGACTATTGCCTTTGGGTAAGCTGAAGCTGTGTTTTACAGTAAATGTATGCCATCTTCAGCGATTAAAATTGCCCAGTCAACCGTTGCTCTAGCTAAGAATAAGCAATCAAAGATTGCGCTACTTATTGACGCGGACAATGTGCCTGCGTAAAAAATAGAGCTTATTTTAGCTGAGATTGCTAACTATGGCGTAGCTAATATTCGCCGTGCTTATGGTAATTGGATCAATCCGAACCTAGGCCATTGGAAGAAATGCCTGCACGAACACGCTATTCAACCTGTGCAACAGTTTGATTACACAAAAGGCAAAAATGCTACTGATGCGGCCTTAATCATTGATGCGATGGATTTACTGTACACCCAAAATCTAGACGCTTTTGCAATTGTCTCTAGCGACTGTGATTTCACGCCGCTGGTTATGCGAATTTTAACGAATGGGCTAAAAGCTTACGGTTTTGGCGGCACTCAAACTCCTGCCCCTTTCGTTCAAGCTTGTTCAAGCTTTTCATACTTAGAAAATATCAGCCAAACGAGCCTGCCTGAAATAGCTAAATCGACAGCATCAGGAACTAAAAAGACTGGTAAACAGCTCAAGCAAGATACGAAGCTAATAATTTTTTTACGAAATGCGATCGCTGAAACTCAAGAAGCAGATCAATGGTCAAGATTATCTGCTATAGGGATTCACGTCAAAAGAGAAGCCTGTTTTGACCCCGGTCAGTATGGCTATGCCAAACTCATTGGTTTATTTGAAGCGATTGACTTGTTTGAAATCAATCGCAGACCCGAAGGTATTTACGTGCGTGAGAAAAAATAGCTCACTGGCTACGATTTTGCAACTCGCGCGGCAACTCGCAATATTTGCCCTGCCAAAATCGCCGCTCCAAACCCATTATCAATATTTACCACTCCAATACCGGTCGCGCAAGAGTTGAGCATAGTCAGCAAGGGCGCTAATCCATTAAAGCTTGCTCCATAGCCTACACTCGTTGGCACTGCAATCACAGGGCAATCAGCCAAGCCAGCCACTACACTTGGCAAAGCGCCCTCCATTCCAGCCGCGACGATTAACACATCAGATTGGGTAATGACATGGCGGTTACTCAGCAGCCGGTGAATGCCCGCAACTCCGACATCCCAGAGCCGAGTGACTTGGAATCCGCACAATTGTGCAGTTACCGCCGCTTCTTCTGCTACGGGCAAATCGGCGGTGCCAGCGGTTAAAATGCTGAGCCTGCCAGGGCGAATGGCCAAAGGTGTTTGTGGCTGAATGGCACAGATTCTAGCCATTTCAAAGTAGATTGCCTGCGGTAGGGCAGCCTGAATTTCGGTGCTTTTTTCAGCACTCACTCTGGTAGCCATTACCACCGGATGGCGAGACTCCATGACCTTCATAATCTCAACAATCTGCGCAGCGGTTTTGTCTTGTCCCCAAATCACTTCAGGAAAGCCGGTGCGCTCGGTGCGGGCATGGTCAATTTTGGCAAAGTCACCGACGGCTTCATAGCCTTGGGTCTGCCTGAAATTATCGGTTTGAGGGCCGGTTTGACTGGCTGCTTGACTGGCTGCTTGACCGGTGGATTGTTGCAGCTTTTCAAGGGCTTTCTCTGGACTGAGGTGGCCTGCGGCCACGGCTTGGAGGATGTCACGAAGAGCGGTGTGCTGATTCACGGCGATGGGGGGTAATAGAATTTGATTGGCCAGGTTCAGCCAAGGTTCAGCTAAAGTTCAGTCGAAAATTAGCCGAAATATCAACTGTAATAGGCTAACGTGATCTAGGTGATTTTAATTGAGTGCGATGACCGAGGCGCTAACGTCTACTAGCTCAATCGGCAGCCTGAACACACCTGCGGTGGCTGAACCGATTGATATTGTAATTTTGACTAATGGGCCGGGGGAAGTGGCCACTTGGGTGAAGCCAGTAGTGCGATCGCTCTACCAAAAAGCCCCTCAGCACCGCATTTCCATTTTCCTCTCGCCTTGCCCCCACGCCTCCGGCCAAGAAGCCGCCGTTTTACAAAGCTACCCCGAAGTCAGCCGCGTACAAAGCGCCGATCACTTCTTCAAGTTTTTACTGACCGGTAAAACAAAAGATAGCTGGGACTGGCATTCTAAAGGCATCGTGGTTTTTCTAGGCGGCGATCAGTTTTACACGCTTCTTGTCGCCAAACGTCTGGGCTATCGCACGGTTACCTACGCCGAATGGGAGGCCCGCTGGATTCGTTATATTGATAGCTTTGGAGTCATGCGCTCAGCGCTAGCAGACAAAGCGCCTGCGCACTGCCGACACAAATTTACCGAAGTCGGCGACTTAATGGCTGATGTGCAAACTACCGCTAATCGAGCGGAGATTTTTGCTACGCTGGGAATTGATCCCGCATCTGAGCTGATTGGCTTTTTGCCCGGTTCTAAACCCGTAAAGCTGACGACCGGATTGCCTTTGGCCTTAGCGATCGCCTCCCTGCTCCACAGCCAGATCCCCTGTTCTCTTCCCCATTCGGGCACCCGCCATTACGTTATCGGCGTCGCCCCAAACCTCACTCTCACCGAACTTGCCCGCTATGCCGATCATGCCCTCAACCCCGCCGTTGAGATCATGCAAAGCCCCCCTGCTGAACTCGTCGAACCCACCAGCGGTTTACCCTACTTTCAAATTGAAAACGGCCCCAAAATCTTCCTCTGGCAGCGCTTTCCGGCCCTAGATCTCTTCTCTCAGTGCCAGCTCTGCTTCACCACCATCGGCGCTAACACTGCCCAACTAGGAGCCCTTTCCACCCCAATGATCGTCCTTATTCCCACTCAACGCCTAGAAGCCGCGCAGCTCACCGATGGCCTTTTGGGCTTTTTGACCCGGTTGCCGGGAGCCCAAACCATCACCCGCAACCTCATCAACCCTTTGATTATCAAAGCCGTGCGAAAATCCGGTAGACACTTTGCTTGGCCGAATATTTGGGCCAAGCGCGAAGTTGTTCCCGAACTATTTGGCCCCATTATCGCAACAGAGATCGCCGCGATCGCCCAAACCTACCTCACCCACCCCGAAAAACTCACTGCCCAGCGCCAAACCCTCCAAACTTTACGTGGCCCCGCAGGCGCAGCCGACAAAATGGCCAACCTCATCTTACAAACCGTCCACTATCCTAAATAAATCCACTCCCCACTCCCCACTCCCCCACTCCCCACCCATGCCCCTAAACTATCCCCCCACCCACCAAAGCGACCAGACCGACAGCTACCACGGCATCACTATCGCCGATCCCTACCGCTGGCTAGAAGATCCCAACTCGCCTGAAACCGAAGCTTGGGTAGCCGCTCAGAACAAAGTCACCTTCAGCTACCTCAATGCCCTACCCGGACGCGCTCAGCTCAATGCCCGCCTTACCGAACTCTGGAACTACGAGCGCTACGGCATTCCCTTTAAGCAAAACGAAAAATATTTTTACTACAAAAACGACGGCCTGCAAAACCAATCTGTTCTTTACACCCTACCTACGCTAGATGCAGAGCCCACCGTTTTACTCGATCCCAACAAGCTTTCTGAAGATGGCACGGTTGCCCTTTCTGGAATTGCCATTAGTGAAAACGCACAGTACGTTGCTTACGGCCTCTCTACCGCTGGCTCAGATTGGATGGAGTGGAAAGTACGCCACATCGCAACAGGTGAAGATACTGACGATCTGGTGCAATGGGTCAAGTTCTCCGGTGCAGCTTGGACGCATGATCATAGAGGATTCTTTTACAGTCGCTACGACGAGCCCAAAGCAGAAAATAAGTTAGAAGATGTTAACCGCTATCAAAAGCTTTATTACCATGCGCTAGGCACCCCCCAATCAGCGGATACGTTGATTTATGAACGCGCTGATCAGCCAGACTGGGGCTTTAGCGGCGATGTCACCGAAGATGGCCGCTATCTAATTATTTCTGTTTGGCTGGGCACCGCGCCTAAAAATCTGTTGTTTTATAAAGATCTGCAAGATCCCAATGCCGAAGTCATTGAACTCATTTCAGAATTTGAAGCGCAGTACAGCTTAATCGACAATGAGGGTACAACCTTTTGGTTTCGCACGGATCTCGATGCGCCCAAGGGCCGAGTGATCGCGATTGATATTGCAGATCCTAAGCCCTCCGCATGGGAAACGCTCATCCCTGAAGCCGAAGAGACTTTAGAATCGGTTGGCGTACTCAATCATCAGTTTGTTGCCGACTATCTGAAAGACGCCTACACCCAGGTGAAAATTTTTGATCTGACCGGCGCTTTTGTGCGAGATGTGGAGTTGCCAGGAATTGGATCAGCGGGTGGATTTGGGGGCGATCGCACCGATACCGAAACCTTCTATAGCTTCACTAGCTTTACCATTCCTACCCGCATCTACCGCTACGACCTGACAACGGGTGAAAGTACGCTCTTTCGAGAGCCCACCATTCCCTTTGATCCTGACGCCTACGAAACCCAACAAATCTTTTATCCCAGTAAAGACGGCACCCAGATTCCGCTGTTTATTACCGCCAAAAAAGGGTTAGCACTCAATGGAGAGAATCCTGTTCTCCTCTATGGCTACGGCGGCTTCAATATCTCTCTTTCTCCTAGTTTTTCAGTTAGCACCTTAGTTTGGCTAGAAATGGGCGGCGTCTATGCGGTTGCTAATTTGCGCGGCGGCGGCGAATACGGTGAAGCTTGGCACCAGCAGGGTATTAAAATCCATAAGCAAACTGTTTTTGATGACTTTATCAGTGCTGGGGAGTGGCTTATCAAAGAGAACTATACGAAGGCCGAGAAATTAGCGATCGCAGGCGGCAGCAACGGCGGTTTACTGGTTGGAGCCTGCATGAGCCAAAGGCCCGATCTCTTCGGTGCGGCCCTGCCCGCTGTCGGGGTGCTAGACATGCTGCGCTTCAACCAGTTCACCATCGGCTGGGCTTGGGAATCGGACTATGGTTCTCCGCAAAATGAAGATGAATTCAAAGCCCTATACGCCTACTCCCCGCTGCACAATCTCAAACCCGGCACCGCCTATCCGCCCACACTGATTACCACCGCCGACCACGATGATCGCGTTGTTCCGGCCCATAGCTTCAAATTCGCCGCTGCCCTGCAAGCTGCTCACCAGGGCGAAAACCCTGTACTCATCCGCATCGAAACCAAAGCAGGCCACGGAGCGGGCAAACCCACCGCCAAACAAATTGAAGAAGCCACCGATAAGTGGGCGTTTCTAGCCCACGAGCTAGGGGTCGAGATTGCCTGATATGAATTAGGCACCTAGCACCCATCGTTCATGCCAACATTGCCATACCGACATTGTTGGCAAGTTGACTTACAATAACAAGACAAGAATATCTGTTCTACCATTTGGCTTAACCGATGGTCGCAACCCCGACTCGTGCAACAGTTCAGCTAGCCCCTAAGCCAGAAATCGTCTGGGAAAAGCTGCCTGAAGACTTTGTTCTACCAAACGATCCGGTGGATAATATTAATCAACCGGCCCTAGCTGCGGCACTGACTGACAGCTTATATTTGGCCGGTTACCTCTCGGCAACGGCAGCAACCACAACCAATTACGGCATCTGCGCCAAAGTAGATGGTAAAACAGTTGTCAAAGCACCAGACTGGTCACGGATTCCAGCGATCGCCGTTCCCAAAGCTGACGTCGAGCGCAGCTACACCCCTGTGCTCGAAGGCGATTTGCCCCTAGTGGTAATGGAGTTTATATCCGAGACGGAAGGCACAGAATACTCCGTAAAACCCACCTATCCTCCCGGCAAATGGTTTTATTACGAGCGCGTGCTGAAAGTTCCTAACGAGTGCATCCCAGTCTTGCAAGACTCAGCATGAGAAAGCGCCGTTAAGGTAAGCGCAACGCTGCTTTAGCACCTGTGGCACGTTCTCTTCTTTCCATTGCGCCCCCGTAATCTTGATGCGTAGCCCAATCTGTTTGA
>JBGTNW010000130.1:0-5098 GCA_041742865.1 Phormidesmis sp. | reverse complement strand
CGTTCTTGCTTAACACCAGTAGTGGCCAAATCGCCAATGTCAGCACTAGCCGCACCCGTATTGCCACCTGTATAAAGATCGTTTTGAACGATATTGACAGCATTGATTAACGAGAAATTGCTAATAACTTGACCACTCTCTAGGGTTACGGAGTTTAGAAAGATATCGCCCTTAGCAGCATTGCTGCCGCTGAGCGATGCTGTGTAGTTAGTCTGAAAAGAAAAAGCTTGGGCAGGCGCTGGACTGAGCCCAAACACACCGCTAGCGACCAGACCGGCACTAGCTACAGCATGGCGAATTTTCATAGCATTTCCATTGAATTTTAGGATGAGAAATTGTGGCAAGAGTTCTTTAATAAAAAATCATTAGTGAATCCATCCAGCCACTGAGCGTTGGCTAAAATGCCCCTGACATCATCAGGATGCAGCAAGCTCCATTAGCGTGTCATCCTCTGGCGATTAACTTCGTGAAAGGCTCTTAAATCTTCCTGTTGACGGCGCTTCTACGGAGTAACCTATGATCTACACTCTCAGGATTTATACAGCGCCAGCGACTCTACGGCTGAGCCTTCTGTCCGTAGTTAGGTTTGTTGTGTCCGTATTTTGTCGGATAAAAATTAGGCGGCGAAGAAAAATAGGGCGTTATTGGCGACTCAAAGGCTTGCGTCTTTACCGAACGCGTTCGATAGCTTCTTCATTCAATGGCGCTTAGACGGCCTCGCTCAGTGAGCTTTTATTTGGCTTCCATCCAATTTTTACCTGCATTGGCTTCCACCTTTAAAGGAACGATTAAGTCCATGGCGGTTTCCATGGTGCGCTCAAGTTTGGGCTTTAGATCATCCCACTCTTCAGGCGGGACTTCAAAAATTAGTTCATCATGCACTTGCAGTAGCATGTTGGCCTGATAGCTCTTGAGCAACTCGTGAATGCGAATCATCGCGACTTTGATAATATCGGCGCTAGATCCTTGAATAGGGGCGTTGGCCGCCGCTCTCAGTGAACCTGCATCGTAGCCGTTGGTACGCAATTGGGTGAGATCGATGGCGTTGGGATCTGTGTCTTTGAGCGTTTGCAGGCTGCGGGTTGTAAAGTTGAAGTAGCGGCGACGACCGGCAATGGTTTGGACGTAGCCGTGGGCGATCGCTTCCCGCTGCATCTGCTGCAAGTATTCAAACACTTTTGAATAGCGATCATTAAATCGATCAATAAACGTTTTGGCATCTAACCGATGAACGCCCGTCTCGCGGGCAAATCGAACCGCGCCCATGCCATAGATCACCCCAAAGTTGATGATTTTGGCCATTCGCCGTTCATCCGCCGTAATCTCTTCTTTTTCTTTGTCAAATAGCAGCGTTGCCGTCAACCGGTGCACATCGTCGTTGTGACGATAAGCCTCGACTAAAATTGGCTCTGCGCTCAAATGTGCCAAAATTCGCAGCTCTATTTGAGAATAGTCGGCAGCTACTAAGTGCCAGCCTTCTTTAGGCAAAAATGCCTGACGAATTTGGCGGCTAAAGGCAGTGCGGGTCGGAATGTTCTGGAGGTTCGGATTAGAAGAGGACAATCTGCCGGTAGAGGTCACTGCTTGGTTAAAGTCAGTGTGAACGCGCCCTGTACTAGGCATGATCAGCGCTGGCAAAGCATCTACATAGGTTGATTTCAGCTTAGATAAGGTGCGATGCTCGATTACGGCATCGACGACCGGGTGATCGCCTTGCAGTTTCTCAAGAGTCGCGGCATCGGTAGAGTAGCCGGTTTTGTTTTTACGCGATTTGCGCTTATCTAGACCTAAGGTGTCAAAGAACAATGTGCTGAGCTGCTTGGGTGAGCCGAGGTTAAATTCTTCACCTGCAGCAGCGTACGCCGACTTTTCAATGCCCGCGAGATCAGTTTCTAGCTGTTGGGAGAATTCATTTAAGTAAGCTTTGTCAATCCGAATGCCCGTCGCTTCCATGTTAGCTAGCACCGGTTCTACCGGCAGCTCAATGTCATTGAACAGTTTTTCTAATTCAACAACTTCTGCTAGCTCGGCTTTGAGCAGGGGCACTAAGCGGTAGGTAGTATGCACGTCGCTGCCACAGTAATCGGCCACTGAGGCGATCGCAACTTCTCCAATCGTTTTCCCCTTCGGCACCAAATCGGTGTAGCTCACAGTCATCAGAGACAGATACCGCAGCGATAGATCCGAGAGGTTATGGCTATTTTCAGGATTTAGCACATAGCTAGCGAGCATTGAATCAAACACTACCCCTTTGAGGTGAATGCCCGCTCGACGCAGCACTAGCCGATCATATTTCGCATTCTGAAACGCCTTAGGATAGCGCTCGTCTTCTAAAATAGGCCGGAGCATTTCTACAACCGTCTCAACGCTGAGCTGTTCACCCTTTGAGTGGCCCACGGGAATATAGGCCAGATCGCTAGCGCCTTCGCCCCAACAGCAGCCAATGCCAACCAAGTCAGCCTCTAGCGGATTAACAGAAGTTGTTTCCGTATCCCAGGCCACAGGCTTTTGAACATCCGTATGAGACTTTAAGCGGGTTAATAAGTCTTGCAACTGCGCATCGGTGGTAATGATTTGCGGCTGAATATTAACATCGCTAAGCCCTGTGCTGCTGCTAGCATCGGTGTCAGTAGCACTGAAAAAAGCCGTATCCTCATCTTCACAGTCCTCGGCAACGGGCGCTGATTTAGCATATGGCTTGTAATCAGACTCACCGCCAAATGAGGCTTGGAGCTTACTAAGTCGATTGACAAAGTGCTGCATTTCCAGCCGCTTCAGCGCCGGAATCACATCATTTTGATCAAAGCCTTCAAGCTTGCAGGTGGCCAAATCTGTTTCTACCGGCACATCGGTAATGATGGTTGCCAAATACTTCGACTGAGCGGCTGATTCTTTGCCGTCTTCTAGCTTTTTCTTAACGGCCCCTTTGATTTGATCAATCGAAGCATAGATAGTCTCTAAGTCTCCGTAGGTTTCCAACAGCTTTACAGCCGTCTTTTTACCAATGCCTTTGACGCCTGGAATATTGTCAGAGCTATCGCCACACAGCGCCTTGTAGTCGATGACTTGGCAGGGCAAAATCTCTAATTTTTCGAGTACTTCTGCTACGCCAAATTCTTTCGCGGTGCTGGTTTTACTGCCAAAAGTTGTGCTCAAGTACACCACTTTAATATCTTCTTGATCGTCAATGAGCTGAAAGAGATCTTGATCGCCGCTGAGAATCTTTACTTTCAAGCCTTGAGCTTTGGCTCGAGTCGCCAACGTTCCAATCATATCGTCAGCTTCGTAGCCCGGTGTGCAAAAAATCGGCAGCTTGAGTGCGCCTAAAAGCTCTTTGAGATTTTCAACATCTTCTGTAAATTCTTCGGGTGTCTCAGGGCGTCCGGCCTTGTAGGTGTCGGTTTCTTCGTGGCGAAATGTAGGGGTTGCCAAATCGAAAGTGACCGCAGCATAGGCTGGTTTTTCGGCCTCTAGGGTGTCCATGAGCGATTTGAGAAAGCCAAAGCATACACTTGTCGGAATGCCGGTAGAGGTGCGCAGGCCACCGTCGCGGCTGCGGGCAAACGCATAGTAAGAACGAAAGGCCAAAGAATGGCCATCGACGAGCATGAGAACGGGCTTGGCTTGATCAGCGCTCAAATCAGTATTCAACTTGTGGATTCAACTTGTGGGCAAAGCAACTTATTCATTATCCAATAGCGGTGAAGAAATAGGGCATTGAGAATTTAAGGCGCTAGGCGATATGAATTTAAGGGCGCATTGCGCGGGATGTAGAGCGGATGACGTGGTTGGCCGGAGCGGTTGATTTGGAGATAGCTGAGTTTGGCTTGGTAGGGAGCGAGCAGCGCGAGAATCGTGCGATCGCGCCTCAAAAAAACACCGGCATTGCCCCAAGCCAACACCACTTGCTGAGCCTGCTCAACCGCCGCGATGAGATAGTCATCATTTTTAGGCCCAATCGGATCGGCCACCGTTTTTAGCACTGCCGGGTGTGCGGTGCAATAGCCGAATAAATTTACCACTGACAGGGAGCCAAATCCCCATCGCTGCGCAAACTGAATGCAGGCCCGCAGCGTTGGGTCATCGGCCGTTTCATCGGCGCAGCTAGGGTTCAGCATGATGAAAGCCACTTCTCGCTGGCCGGATCTAGACCCGCTGGGCGGCCAGCGCCGATTGAGCTGATAGCGGTAGCGCCTGCTGCTATCGAAGAGGGCAGTTCTTTGGATGGAATCTATGGTCACCGATTCTTCACACTTAGCGCTTTCACACTTAGCGCTTTCACCAAAAGGCTTAACACTTGTTAACATTTTGTAAGATTGGTATTTGCGGAAGAGGCAGATTTTTGAAGATTTTTCTCGCGTTTGAGCCTGCGCTTCGACGCAATCTTATTATTTTCTTTGGGGCGTCTTTGTGCTTCTGGGCTGGGCTAGCTGGAATATTGCCTAACTTAGCCCTCTATATTGAAAGCTTTGGGGCGAACAATCAAGAAATTGGCTGGGTGATGGCGGCGTTCGCCCTTGGGCTATTAGGATTTCGGCCTAAGATGTCACGCTTTACAGATACGAAGGGTCGTAAACCAGCGTTGCTCATTGGCATTGTGGTGATTGCTCTAGCGCCGCTGCTGTATCTGGCGGTTCAGCAAGTCCCAGAAATCACCCTCTCTATGCCGATTGTCGGCTGGCAGATCAAATCAGCAGTGCTGCTATTAGGCATGGTGCGGGCTTTTCACGGTATCAGCATTGCGGCGTTTGCAACGGCCTATAGTGCGGCGATCGCTGACATGGCACCCCCTCAGCACCGAGGCGAACTAATTGGCTACATGAGCCTATCCAACCCAATTGGCATGGCCATTGGCCCTGCATTAGGGGGCTATTTGGAAGGCAGCTTTACCTGGGCGTTTTTAACAATGACAGGCTTAGGTACGCTTGGCACACTGTGCGTACTCCTTAGCCGCGAGCCGCCGCGCGCACAGCCGATGTTAGGCGCTTTGCCAGCAAATTCAATCAACCCCGTTAAAAAGCAGCTCTTTTGGCGCTTGTTACTCAAGCCTGAAGTACGCACACCCGCGCTCATTTTATCGATGGTGGGCATTGCGTTT
>JBGTNW010000129.1:0-21142 GCA_041742865.1 Phormidesmis sp. | reverse complement strand
GAGCCGCATCAGCAGGAGCGAAGACAAATACAGTGGGCAATCAATCTGTTAATTTGGCCGATAATCAGCCGCCTCAGACCCCTCAAAACCCTCAGACCTGGAGCCAAAGGTTTGAGTCGGCCTTACATCCAGCGATCGCTCAGTTCAACGCCAGCATCGGCTTCGATATCGAGCTTCTAGAATGCGACCTGACGGGATCGGTGGCCCATGCCAAAATGCTGGCTAAAGTCGGCGTGCTCTCTGCCGCTGAGTGCGAACAAATTGTGTCAGGACTCGAAGATATTCGTCAGCAATACCGAGCGGGCAAATTCAACCCCGGCATTGCCGAAGAAGATGTGCACTTTGCGGTGGAGCATCGGCTGATAGAACTCATCGGCGCGGTCGGCAAAAAACTGCACACGGCCCGATCGCGCAACGATCAAGTTGGCACCGACTTGCGGCTGTATCTGCGCGGTCAAATTGGCCAAATTCGTCAGCGGCTCAAAGCCTTTCAGCAAGCGATTGTGACGCTGGCTGAAAATCATGTTGAAACCCTCATTCCGGGCTACACGCATTTGCAAAGAGCGCAGCCATTGAGCTTAGCCCATCACCTGCTAGCCTACTTTGAAATGAGCCAGCGGGACTGGGAGCGCTTAGGCGATGTGCTCAAGCGGGTAAATATTTCGCCGTTGGGCTGCGGCGCACTCGCGGGCACTACTTTTCCGATTGATCGGTATTATTCAGCCGATCTGTTGGGCTTTGATGAGATTTATCACAACAGCCTAGATGGCGTGAGCGATCGCGATTTTGCAATTGAGTTTGCGGCGGCGGCTAGCCTAATTATGGTGCATCTCTCGCGGCTGTCAGAAGAGATTATTTTGTGGGCTTCAGAAGAGTTTCGCTTTGTCACGTTGGGTGATACGTGCTCTACGGGATCGAGCATCATGCCTCAAAAGAAAAATCCTGATATCCCGGAACTGGTACGGGGTAAAACCGGGCGCACCTTTGGGCACTTGCAGGGGCTATTGGTGATGATGAAAGGCTTGCCGCTAGCCTACAACAAAGACTTGCAAGAAGATAAAGAAGCAATTTTTGACACGGTAAAAACGGTGTCCGGCTGCTTAGAAGCGATGACGATTTTGCTGCAAGAGGGCATCACTTTTCGCACAGAAAGGCTCAATCAGGCGGTGACCGAAGACTTTTCTAACGCTACCGATGTCGCCGATTATTTAGTCACAAAAGATGTGCCTTTTCGCGAAGCTTACAATCTGGTGGGCAAGGTGGTCAAAACCTCTTTGGCAGCGGGTAAGTTGCTGAAAGATCTGACCCTGGAAGAGTGGCGATCGCTGCACCCAGCTTTTGAAGAAGATATCTATGCCGCTATAGCGCCTGCTCAAGTGGTTTCCGCTCGTAACAGCGCAGGCGGCACCGGCTTTGAACAAGTGCGCTCAGCGCTTAGCCGAGCCCAAACGCTGCTAGTGTCCACTTAGCGACGGTAAGGGTTCTTTCCGGGGTCGTCATGCTGGCTTTCCATGTGCTCTCGCCGTTGCCCTTATAATAGCAACGCCCTCGCTCAAAAGAGATCACTGCTCATGGCCACGCTTAGCCTCTGTATGATTGTGAAAGATGAAGCGGCAAATTTGCCTCGCTGCCTCGCGAGTGTAAAAGATTTGGCGGATGAAATCGTGGTGATTGATACTGGCTCAGGCGACAATACGCCGATGATTGCAGAAGCCGCTGGGGCCAAGGTGAATTTTTTGAGGTGGGGCGATGATTTTGCCCACGCGCGCAATGTCTCGCTCGATCAGGCCACTCAAGAGTGGATTTTGGTACTAGATGCCGATGAAACGTTGAGCGATCACGGCAGAGCAATCATTGCGATGATTAAGCAAAATCAGCCGCTAGGGCAAATAAAGCCTGAAGATGTGCTGCTTGTGACCCTGCTGCGTCAAGAAATGGGGGCCGAGCAAGCCCCTTATACAAGGGTGTCTCGGCTGTTTCGCAATCTGCCTGACATTAAGTTTGTGCGGCCTTATCACGAAGGCGTCGATGAGAGCGTTGAGGCGCTGATGGCAAAAGAACCGCGCTGGCAAATTGCGCAGTTTGATCAGGTGGGCATTGGTCACACTGGCTATCAGGTAGATGCGATCGCAGCTAAAGACAAGTTCGCGCGGGCTCAGCGAATTATGGCTGCGCACTTGGAGCAGCACCCTGAAGACAGCTATATCGCGAATAAACTGGGCGCTTTGTACACCCAGAATAACCAGTGGGATAAAGCGCTAAAAATCTTAACGCAGGCCCTGAGATCTCGTAATTTTGATCGGCTGACGGACTACGAATTGCACTATCACTTGGGGATCACG
This sequence comes from Phormidesmis sp., assembly GCA_041742865.1. Classification (GTDB taxonomy): domain Bacteria; phylum Cyanobacteriota; class Cyanobacteriia; order Phormidesmidales; family Phormidesmidaceae; genus Phormidesmis. The sequence continues at coordinate 18,800 of JBGTNW010000129.1, read as the reverse complement.
CATCGGCATTTGGCATCCGGATCGCCCGAACCAGCTGATAACGCGATCGCAGCGGCTGAATCTAGCTATAGAACCGCGATCGCTGTCCCCATTGACCCTAAGCTCAAGCTCGGCGCATATCAAAACCTAGGGGCGTTGCTGATGTTCAAAGGCGATTTGGATGGGGCAATGGCGCAGTACGAGGCAGCGGCCCGAATCGCGCCTGATCAGCCGATGGCTTATTTTAATATGGGCGTGGTTCATCGCGCTAAAGGGCACTTAGAGCCTGCCTTGCGGGCCTATGAATATACCTTAGTACTGGATCCTAACTACGCAGAGGCCCATCAAAACTTGGCGGTGGTGCTGTTTAAGCTGGGTAAATTGCCGGAAAGCAAGCGGGCTTTTGAACGCGCGATCGCCCTGCTCGAAAACACCGATCCGCTGGCGAGCGATCGCCTCCGTCAGGGCATTAAAGATCTTGGTCTGACCTCAGTTGCGTAGGTGCTCATAGGTGAAAGGTTACTGGCCAGATCATTCGGCCAGACCAAGACGTGTAGCCAGTTTGTCTAAGACTCTTCTGGATCTTTGAGCAGACCTTTCTTAGATCCTTTTAGCTCCTTCCACATCTTTTTAATATCGTCATAAGCTTGGTTGCTGCTGATTTTGCCGCCCGTTTCGAGCCCACAAATCAGCGCCACTCGCTGCGCAAACTCCTGCAAATTGGCATTGAAGGCCAAATGTTCGGGCGTGAACTCGCCCTGATACTTGCTGCGAGGCATTAAAAAATCATCTAACTGCTGTTTTTTATTAGAATCTGACATTAATTGCTCCTGATAGGGTGGTTTAGCTAAGGTTGCTTTCCAAGCTCTTTCTAATCCGTAGCGGAATTCTATGTTAACTATGACTATCTGCGACTATCTTCAAGGATTAGACAAAACCTGGACCCGGAATAGCTAGTAACTTGTACATGATGCCGCTATCAGCCGCTATTTGCAAAGTTTGGGGATGATCTAACCTGACTTATTTAAAGGTGTACCTTTGGGTAGAACCCTCAAAAAATACTGACACAGCCTCGAACAGCACAGAAGTGAGTGGGTAAGATAATAGATAAATCAAGTCTTCCTTGTGGGTGCTCTGGTGAGTGCTTAAGCCTCTGTGTCTGCCCACATTAAAATTGCCCGCACTAAAATTGCCCATTTTGATAGCCCATGAGTTTAAGCCAAGCGTCTAATGTTTTGTATACGGTTGTGAAAAGTTGGAGAGAGGGCGTCTCAACGGTCAATAGCCTAAAAATCAGCTTAAGCGCAAGCTGTTTAGGTCTGGGCCTAGCAGCTTTGGCGGCTTCACCGGGCCTAGCAGCTGAACGGTTATTGCTCAAAATTGGCCCGTTGAGTCAATCTATTGAGCTGAGCGATCTAGAGACATTTGCCCAAACCGGAACAGTGCCGCCTAACCTGCGCCTGTATGAGCGCTTCCTTTCACCTCAGGTGCAGACCAGCTTGCAGCAGACGCTGGCGCTCGATCCGCGCATGGGCGATCGCCTGATAGAAGACGTTTTGGCCTCACCTAATGGCGATCTGCTGCTAGCGACGCTTTCTCGAATCGCGCCTAATTTAGGAATCAATCAGCTCCAGGCCGCAATTCGCCTAGCGGCAACTCAAGCGGATGGTCTGAGCGTGTTGGGCATTTTGCGCGCAATTCCTCAAGACACGCTAGAAGTCGATCTCAGTGCCGCGATTGCCCTAGCCTCGCAAGTCAATCTATCGGCGTTAGAAAGCCGCTCTCTCAGCAGTGTGCTAGAGCGAGAATTAGCGGTTGTTCCGGGTGATTTGGCCAATGACATGGCGCTGCCAACCGATATCGATCCGGCTGCGCCTGGGCCTTTTGCTGTTTCGCAGCGTACCCTTTCACTGCGAGATCCCGCGCGTCAGCGGGTAATTCCAGTAGAGCTGTACTGGAATCGATCCTCAACAAACGCATCAGCAGACGACGAGACGAGTCGAAAGCCTTTAATTGTGCTTTCTCACGGGTTTGGGGCGGATCGCTACTTTCTAGACTACATTGCACAGCATTTGGCCTCTTACGGGTTTACAGTCGCCTCGGTAGAGCATCCCGGTAGCAACGTGCAGGCACTGATTAATTTGCCGATAGATCCAGAACTAGCAGAGTCGCCGAGTCGCCTTTTACCCGCCACTGAGTTTTTAGACCGGCCCCGTGATGTCAGCTTTGTGCTCGATCAGCTAGCGCAGCTAGACGCAGGAAATTCGTTGTACAGCGGCCTGATTAATACGGAGGATGTGACCATCATCGGTCATTCTTTAGGCGGCTACACGGGGCTAGCGCTGGCAGGAGCGACGTTGGATTTGCGATCGCTCCAAGAGTTCTGCCAAAATATTCAGCCCTTGGTAATCTCTCCGGCTGATTGGCTTCAGTGCGCAGCGGTGGATCTGCCTGAGCAGGTAGCGGATCTAAGCGATCAGCGGATCACGCAGGTCATTGCAATGAATCCGCTGATTGGGCGGCTGTTCGGTGAGGCTAGCCTCTCGAAAGTAACGGTGCCTACGCTGCTGCTGAGCGGTACACGCGATAGCGTCACGCCGACATTAGCGCAGCAGTTAAGGCCATTTTCACGGCTTGCAGTGCCGAAGTATCTACTGGCAGTGATTGGCGGCACGCATCTGAGCGTGGGCGATCCGGCCAATGTCAATCAGGCTCTGAGTGATCTGCCGTTTATGTCTGAGCGGCCGGTTGAAGAAACTGAAAATTTGCGGCAGCTTTTGCGGGGGATGACACTGAGTTTTGTAGCGCAGCGATCGCCCGAAGCCGCTCAATATCGACCGTTCTTAAGCGCGACCTACGCTGAGTCACTCTCTACCCCGACCTTACCGCTGCGGTTTACAGAGCAACTGCCAAGCAGCCTCAGTCGCTGGCTCACTGCTGCTGCCACTCAGCTATCGGGCGATCTGGCGCTCAACCGGCGGATGGTGGCGCTGAGCTATCTTTATGCGCTTGACCACCGGCATCAGTGGCAAAAAACGATGGCCATTCATTTACAGGCTAGCCAGGTCGTCACGGTATTGCGATCGCCGTTGCCGCCTTTTGTCCTAGGCCGCTCATAGGCTGCTAGTGGGCCGTGAAGGGAGTCCGCGCGTAAATAATGTACCGACACCCTCATCCCCTAGCCCCTTCTTCCAAGTTTGGGAGAAGGGGAATAAGCGCTTAAATTCCCCAATTTTAGCGACCAAACCGCTTAACTTCTAAAAAACGCTAAAGATTTCTAAGAACTTCTGAAAACTTCTGATTTCATCTAGCTTCGCTAACCCCGAGCGGCAAGTGTTCTGTAACAATAGAGAACTACACAGCTTTCAAACACTCGGAGAAGATCGAATGCCGGATAATCGCAACAGTCAGGTAGTCACCCAAGGCGTGCATCGGGCTCCTAACCGAGCGATGCTGAGGGCAGTGGGCTTTGGAGATGACGATTTTAGCAAGCCTATTGTCGGCCTAGCCAATGGCTACAGCACCATCACGCCCTGCAATATGGGTATCAATTCGCTGGCGCTGCGAGGCGAAACGGCGCTGCGAGAAGCAGGCGCTATGCCGCAAATGTTTGGCACTATCACCATCAGCGACGGCATTTCAATGGGCACCGAGGGGATGAAATATTCTCTCGTCTCGCGCGAAGTGATTGCTGATTCGATTGAGACAGCTTGCACCGGCCAAAGCATGGACGGCGTGCTTGCCATTGGTGGCTGCGATAAGAATATGCCAGGGGCCGTAATCGCGATCGCCCGAATGAACATCCCGGCTGTATTTGTCTATGGCGGCACGATTAAACCCGGTCACTTAGATGGTGAAGACCTAACGGTGGTGAGCGCGTTTGAAGCGGTTGGCCAGTACAGCGCGGGTAAAATTGATCGCGCTCGCTTGGACGCAGTTGAGCGCCACGCTTGCCCCGGTGCGGGCTCTTGCGGCGGCATGTTCACCGCCAATACCATGTCTTCGGCGATTGAAGCGATGGGGCTCAGCTTGCCCGGATCGTCCACAATGGCGGCTGAAGACGAAGAAAAAGCCGTCAGCACTGAAAAATCTGCCTTTGCTCTCGTCGAAGCGATTCATCAGCAGATTTTGCCCAAAGCCATTCTCACTCGTGAAGCCTTTGAAAATGCAATGGCGGTAATTATGGCCGTTGGCGGCTCAACGAATTCGGTGCTGCATTTGCTGGCGATCGCGCATACCATCGGCGTCCCTCTCAGCCTCGATGATTTTGAAGCGATTCGCCTCAAAGTTCCGGTTTTTTGTGACCTCAAGCCTTCGGGTCGCTATGTCGCCACAGACTTGCACCGAGTAGGCGGAATCCCGCAAGTGATGAAAATGCTCTTAAATGAAGGGCTGCTGCACGGCGAGGCGCTCACCATCAGCGGTCAAACGGTGGCCGAAGTACTGGCCGATGTGCCCGATCAGCCGCCTACCGATCAAGATGTCATTCGCCCCTTTAGCCAGCCGATGTATGCGCAAGGGCACCTAGGGATACTCAAGGGCAATCTCGCGTCTGAAGGCGCGGTTTCTAAGCTCACGGGCATCAAAAATCGCAGCATCACGGGCCCAGCGCGCGTGTTTGAATCGGAAGAAAGCTGCCTAGAAGCAATTTTGGCCAATCAAATTCAAGCGGGTGATGTAATTGTGGTGCGCTACGAAGGCCCCAAAGGCGGGCCGGGAATGCGCGAAATGCTAGCGCCCACCTCGGCAATTATCGGCGCAGGCTTAGGTGATTCGGTTGGGCTAATTACCGATGGGCGCTTTTCGGGTGGGACGTATGGAATGGTGGTGGGGCATGTCGCGCCGGAGGCGGCAGTCGGGGGCGCGATCGCACTGGTTCAACCGGGCGACACCATCACCATCGATGCCGATCAGCTGTTGCTGCAAGTGAACGTATCCGATGAAGAACTCGCGCAGCGCCGAGCCCAGTGGACACCACCCAAGCCTCGCTGTGATCGCGGAGTGCTGGCTAAATATGCCAAGCTGGTATCTTCGAGCAGTCAGGGCGCAGTTACCGATAAAGATCTGTTCTAAATCGGGTTAAGAATGGGCAACAAGTCTCTATCTATAGCGTTTCTCACTTGGCTAGAATACAGAGGTCTCGGTGAAACCTTTGCAGCACAACGGGCCAAGCGAGTCGCGGTGTAGAATGCATCTGCACACCGCTTGATCCAGGTCATTGCGATCGCTTCGTCGGTTTCAATCACCCGTTCCACTCTTGCTTTAGCAATTTCTATACTATTCATCAGGAGGCACTACTTTCTTTAACTCTAAAATTAAAACTGATAAGCTGTTGACTGCGGTATCCCGTACCACGTCCAGATCGATCTCGTCATACTCATGGACAAGCCGATTTCTCATGCCGTTAATTGCAACCCAGGGAATGCTTGTTAAAGTTTGTCGAGTTGTTTCAGAAACTCGTTTTGCGGCTTCACCAATGATCAAGAGTCTGCGAATCATCGCATCTTGAAATTGTAGATCGGTGGCTAATTCGTTTTGCGATCGCCCCTTCAGGTAATCCATCACAATCTGGGCAGATTGCAACATATCAAGCAGAGATTGAAGATCGCGTTCCATAAATCACCTGGGCAGAGGAGAGAATTGCTTTTCGCCGGAGGTAGTTACGGCTCGTTTCAATACCTTTGCGAGTGACTAAATCAACATCTCGCTGAAAGAGTATTTTTAATTCGTCTTCCATGTAAGTTAAGTCAAAGAGGGTGGGGTGAGCCTCTGGGTTAAATTGCACCATCACATCAATGTCGCTGTCGGGGCGAAAGTCACCGCGCAGGACGGAACCAAATAGGGCAAACTCGATGACTTGCCAGCGATCGCAAAATTCAGAAATTTTTTCCATCGGTAGTTTGATCGCAGTAACTGTCATGTCAGTTTTACTCCCCAAGTTTCTAGCTGTTCGCTAATCCAAGTCGTTGCTGTAGCTTCGTCGGTTTGAATTGCCCGTTCTACTCCTGTTTTAGCAATTTCTAGCGGTTGTTTGGATTTTTGCTTCCTTTTGAGAGATAGAATGTATTGATTCATGACTTTCTGCTGCTCTTTTGCAATGAAAGGAATGACAAAATTATCAACATCCTTAGGATATAGTTCTGCTTGCGCGCTTCGGTCGTGCGTCAGTAGAAAGTGGGATAGGTTGCGAGATCATGCCATGACCAGCGTGAGATCGCTAATCCTGCTCGCTGAGCAGCCGTAGTCTGCTCTCGGCTATGTTGCCAGATCCAGTTGAAATAGCCGACTGCTAGCCGAGCGGTCACTTTAGTCTGTTCCCACAGCTTTCCAAATTTGTTCTGCCGCCTGTGCCATCGGCCTGTCTGTTGACGAACAATGCCATTAGGTCTCTCCAAACGTTGAGTATTCTCTTTGCCGATAATATGCGTGACTTCAGATAGCAGAATCCGCTCATAGCCGCCCCAATCATCGGTATACCAAAACTTACAGTCCGTTTTGCCTTCAGTATTAGCCATCAGTTCTGATAAAAATGCATCCGTATGCTTGCCGACTCGCAGACTCATAATCAGACCACTCTCGTGAGCCAAACTTAGTCCTATCCAGCAGTCACCTTGCCTCAGTTCGTCGGCAGTACAGTGTTTTTGTCGCTTGCATCGCCTGCGCCGAGGAAACCTCGGCGCAGGCGATGCGCTTTTTTTCACGAACGACCACATTTCATCAGCGACTACTTTGTCTGTCTCGACGTCTTTGACTTCTTCATTGTGAACTAACTGAGCCTTCTGGCTCGATGCTCTAACTACATTCACGACGGTGTTGTATGCGCGCTGAGTCAAGCGCGCAATCCCTCTGAGGCTAACACCTTCTACGCGAGCCTAGAGAATCGTTTCGATTTCTTCTGGTGTCAGTTGACGACGATAGTACCCGGTGTCAAGCGTGTCAGTGAACGTTTGGTGACAGCTAGGGCATCGATATCGTTGATGACCATTGCTGGTTTTGCTATGCTTGTGTGCCTTAGGATGCTCACAGAAGGGACATTCCATCTCAATATCCTGCTATTCGACAAGCTTATTTTAGCAAAACCACCTTCCTCTGACGCACAACCAGAATTCGTATAGTCATCTCTGCAATGCCAGTCAATTCTGTTTAGGTTTATTGGCATTCAGTCACTAATGTTGACGGAATGCAGCTTTCTCAGCCTCGTCGATAAAACTCCTGGATCAGCTATTCGTGGCCCAACTACTGGCCGACCAGTTCTTTAAACCAGTCATCGCTCCAGATGTCTTCAAAGATCTCGTCGGCCAGGGCTTCTTGCTTATAGCTAGGCTCCAGGCGAACGGCCTGCTGAAGGTTTTCGAGGGCGAGATCGTTGTCACGCCCCAGGGCGTAGCACAGGGCGCGGTTGTAATAGGCTTTGGCGTAGTTAGGGTCGGCTGAAATGGCTTTGTCAAAGCTTTTGAGCGCATCGCGATCGCGCCCCAATTTCAGCAGCACATAGCCTCGATTATCCCAGGCTTTCGCCAGGGTCGGCTTAAAGCGCACGGCCTTATCAAACGAGACCACAGCTTCTTCAAAGCGCTCTAGCTCCGTCAGGGCTAGCCCTCGATTTAGCCAGGCCACCGCGTCATTGGCCTGCAACGTAACGGCTTGATCAAACGATTCAAAGGCTTTTTCGTGAGCTTGCAAAATCCCAAACGCAACGCCGCGATTCACCCAGGCTTCGTGGTACTCAGGGTTGATATCAATGGCGCGATCAAAGGCGGCGATCGCGTCTTCTCGCTTGCGCAATCGGCTCAGCACCATGCCGCGATTCAGCCAAGCTTTGGCATCGGTTGGATCGCGCTCAATCACCGTATCAAATGCGCTGAGGGCTTCTTCGTACTGCCGCTGTTCGCGCCGCAGTAAGCCGCTTTGATACCAAGCCTCGATGTTTTCTGGGTTGAGCCGCGTCACTTCTGCGAGGGCGCTTAAAGCCTCCGTTTTTTGCTCTAATGCGCTGAGGGCGCGGCTGCGCTTAAACCACAGGTCGGCGTTACTAGGCTGCACCTCTAAGGCCCGGTCGTAGGCGGCAAGCGCGGCGCTGTATTGCTGATTTTCGAGCTGGCGATCGCCTTCTGCAATAAATTCATCAGCGGTTAAAAACAGCTCGGGGCGGTTGTCTTTGAGCCGGTTCACCTGCTCAGACAGCGTATCGATTTGGGCCTGAGACGTGCTCATAAAAGAATCGGCAACATATTCAGGCGTGAGCTGGCCAAGCTGTTGCATAATTTGTTGTTTTTCGGCTTCGGCTTCCGCATTCAGGGCAGAGAGCTTGGCCTGAATCTCTTCTTTGACTTGAGTGACTTCGGTGATTGCCTGAGTCTGTCGCTGATCGAGATTAGCCTGCAACGCGTCGAGCGTTTGAGCAAACTTTTCTTCAATTTGAGCGAGGCGGGCTTGGGCGGATTGCTCTCGTTCACTAGCGGCTTTGGCGAGTTCGCCAATCTGTTCACCGAGGCGTGAGTCGAAGCTGTTGAGCTTTTCAATAATCACATCTCGGCGGCCAAAAACGGTGTTGCGAACGCTGGCGAGTTCACCCGTGAAGCTGGTTTCGATGTCTTTGAGCGATCGCAACAATCCCTCTCGCTCACTGCCTAGGCCAGAATTTAGCTCATTCAGCTCTTGCGTAAAATCGCTCTGAAGCTGTTGCACTATCCCCGTCACCTGATCGCGCTGCTCACCGAGTTCTCCTTGTACCGCTGCTAGCTGATCCGAAAAAGCCCGCGCCGTTGCCGTAAGTTCGTTATACAGCTCACTTTTGCGCGTACCTAAGTCACTGCCTAAATTCGCCAGCTGCGCCCGAAAGCCTTCTGCTGTAGACTGTAGCTGCATAATCGTATGGCTGCGCTCTTCATTCACGCCCGCTTGCAGACTGGCAATCTGTTGTTTAAAGGCGTTAGCGACGCTATCCATATCGCCCAGAATACTGCCTTTACGGCCTTCGACATCGGCTCTAAGGGTCGCAAACTGGGTCAAAAAGCCATCGGCAGACTGACGGAAACTCTGCATCATATCCGCTTTACGGCTTTCTACTTCGCTGCGAATAGCGTTGAACTGCTGCTGCAATTCTTCGGTAGAGCGCTGAATGTTTTGCAGCGCCAGTTCGCGATGCCCCAGCGCGCTGACCTGAATTTCTTCTAATTCTTGAATGGCAGCCATCTCAGATTCTTTAAGCGAGTCTAGCGCCTGATCGCGCTGCTGTTCTATTTTGGCTTTGGCAGCGGCTTCTACTTCTGAGAGCTTCGGGCCAAATTCATTCCCGGCTTTGACCAGCGTAGAGAGAACGCGATCTTGTTCGGCGATTGCCTGGGCCTGCAAGCTGCCCAACTGGTCAGAAAGAACAGATTCTTTGCGCTCAATTTCGTCAAAAAAGGCGGTTTTACGGCGCTGGGTTTCTTCTTTAATCACGCCCACATGGCGAGAGAACTCATTTTCAGACGTGGTGAAGCGCTGAAGAATGCGCTGGCTTTCAACCGCAGTTTCGGTATTGATCGCGGCTAATCGCTGCTGCGCTTGAACCTTGAGGTCGGCGGTAGCGCCTGCGAAGTCGGTGGCGGTAGCTTCGAGCTTTTGATTGATGTCTTCGAGCTGCTTTTCCCAGTTTTTAGCGGTTTGCAGCTTAAAGGCATCGAGTTCTTTGACTAAGCCTGCTAGCACGTCGCGCTGAGCGATTACGTCTGTTTGAAACTGACTTGATCGCCCTTTGAGTTCACCGGAAAGATCGTCGGCATCGGCCAAAATTCGATTGAGGCTGCGGGTAGCGCTGTGTACCTTATTTTCTAGCTCGGTCATTTCATTGAGCTGAGTGCGCACAATGGTTGCGACTTCATTTACCACCGATTTTCGCAGTGACCACAGCAGCAGCACCCCCATGCCTAGCACGAGCACAAAAGCGCCGATCATCACAATCAGCAGCGTTGTGGCCTGATCGACGCGGCTGTCGGGGGGGCGCTGGGCAATCGGCGCTGTCGTCGGTGCCTCAATGGCCGTTTCGCTCTGCTGCTGGGCTAGGGCAAACTGACTCAGTTCACGCTGGCTTATCACCAATGCGCTAGTGAGCAAACCACTGATGGCCAGTATTAAGCGCCAATTTTTTTGATTTCCCTGCATGGGATAGCCCCTTATTTGGCCTTGCTTGGGCCTTTAACCCCGGCGGTTAGCTGCCGGTTTTATGTGCATTCTACCTGAATCGTCAGATTAGCAGATCCTCAGGGCGCTTAGGGTGCCCTTTGAGTTCTAGTTTTAGTTCTAGTTTGAACCCTAGTTTGAGTTCTAGTTGGGACTCTGTTGGCTCAGCTCGCTATCAGTTAAATTGGATCTAAACCCATCACGGCCTGACCTCATTAAAAAGTCTCTATGACAGATATCTCGATTGCTCAGCATTACCATCAGCGCACGAAGTATGACCCTGAAACAATTGCTAAGCGTCGGGGGGCGGGGCTAGATTGGTCACAGCAGCCCTTGCCGTACAAAGATTATAAGCTGGGTCATGAGATTGATTTAAAGCCCTATTTAGAAAATACGCCTACCGATGTAGACGATCAGTGGAGCTGGTGGCAGCGGCTGTCACGGCTATTGGTGGATAGCTATGGGCTGACGGCTAAGGTAATGACGTTTTCGGGTGAGCCGATGTATTTGCGGGCTGCGCCGTCGGCCGGGGGGCTGTACCCGGCTGAGATCTATCTGGTGTCACGCGGCACGTCTTTGCTCCCGGCGGGGCTGTACAACTATCAGGTGCGATCGCACTCTCTCTGGCGGTTTTGGGATGATCACCCTTGGCAGGCGCTACAAACCGCTTGCTTTTGGCATCCGGCTTTGGCCTCCACGCAAATCGCGCTGGTGGTGAGCGCTGTGTTTCATCGGTCGGCTTGGCGCTATCAAGATCGGGCCTATCGACGGGTGTTTTTAGATGCTGGGCATTTGCTTGGTAATTTGGAAGTAGCTGCAACGCTGTGCGACTACCGGCCTCATGTGATTGGCGGCTTTGCCGATGAATTAGTGAATCAGCTTTTGTATTTGGATGAAAAAGAAGAAAGTGCGATCGCCCTATTGGCCCTCGCCGATTTGTTCAAAGTCGAGCAAAATCTACCCGCTGCCCGCTGCGCCCTACCGAGCCCTATTCACGCTGAAATTTTGCCGGTTGCTGATGGCGAACTGCTGAGCTATCTACACAAAAACACGCTAATTGCTGCCGATGCCGGATTTGGCCAGCAGCAGCAGAAAAGCCGAGACTTACCCTTGCCCTCAGCCGCTCAGGCGGACAACACTGCTGCGCTTGATCGCGAACCCATGGCCGAAAAACCCACGGCCGAAAAACCCACGGCCGAAAAACCCCTAGCTGATAAATACAACTTTCCCTTTGGGATCACCGTCTCGACCAAAACGCAGCCCATTTTGTGGGGCGATCAGCTCGCAGAACTCGAAAATACGCTGCTCACTCGCCGCTCCACCCGCCGCTATACCGGCGCGCCGCTCTCACAAGCTGATCTGTTTGCGCTGCTAGATTTTACCTATCACCCAGAGCACTATCGATTGCAGGGCTTTGATTCACAGCCAGATTATTTTGACTTGAGCTTAATTGCTACTTTTGTGGCCGTTTCAAACGTGGATGCTCTAGAATCTGGCTGCTACTATTATGCTTCTCAAGCCCAAGAACTGCGGCAAATTCGCTTCAATCAATTTCATCGAGACCTGCATTTTTTATGCCTAGGTCAAGACTTGGGCCGCGACGCAGGGGCGGTAATTTTTCATACGGCTGATTTGGGCAGGGCGATCGCTCAATACGGTGATCGCGCCTACCGCTATCTCCACATGGATGCCGGACACCTCGGTCAGCGCCTAAACTTAGCGGCCACTCGCCGCAACTTAGGTGTCAGCGGCATCGCCGGATTCTTTGACGATCAAGTTAACAAACTGCTAAGCATTCCGGATGAAGAAGCCGTTCTATACATCACGACTGTTGGCCAAAAACCAGTTCGGTAGTATTGATCATCAACAGATCATAGATTTAGTGAAAAGAACAAACATAAAAAAAGTCCCTAGAATAACTAGGAACTTTTTTTGCTGGTAGTGTCGATTTGCAATCATGTTAGCGATCGCCAACACAGCTACAGATCAACAGACGAATGCATAAGATATTCGCTATTTATCTTTACGCCAACAGCTTTCAACAACTATTTTTCGGCTACTGAAGCTTTCGACTACTGAAGCTTTTGACTACTGGGGCGCTGTGGTAGGCTCAACCGCACCCGGCTCAGCCGCGCAAGGGTCAGCCGCGCAAGGGTCAGCCGCTGCATCAGGAGCAACTTCGCCACTCGCATCGGGCTCAGTTGCACTAGGGCCACAGGCAGTCAGCGTCGCCATACCAAAGACAGAAGCAGCCGCTAGAGCAGCCATATACTTAACTTTCATGTTGTAACTCCTAATCGTGAGTAAAAGAGTGATATCAGATTTGAGCTGCGGCACTGTTGCCGTATCGCTCATAAAGCTAGTTGCTTCAATTATGTTTTGTCAAGCGGTGAAAAGAGTGAGAATTCGCTGAAGCTCGGATGAATAAGGATAAAGGGGTTTATTACTCTTTTGTTATTTTTCTTTTAGCTTGGTTTTGCCCCAATTTGCGTCCTAAGGGAGTCGCAAAATAATAGCGTACCGACTAGCCCTCTCTCAACTTTGGGAGAAGGGACTAGGGGGATGAGGGCATCGGTACATTAATTTAGGCGCAACTCCCCAATCTCTGTTCTGTTTTTGAGCTATTTTGGCTCTGCTCCTTTACCTGCCGGTTGACTTTTCTATAACAATTCTGCTGGACTCAACGCTTTTTTACCTTCCTCTGCGATCGCCTGACCTCTTTTGCCCTGACCTTTTCTGCCCTGACCTCTTTTGCCCTGATTTTTTTCGCCTCGACCTTTTTCGACCTAGCCAATAGCTGCCCACTACATCACTGATAGAGTGGCTCATTGCCCCGACCTCTAGCCCCACTAGAATGGCTAGCCACTGCCCAAGATAGTCCCGAATCAAGCTGTGAAAGCTATGGCTTAGGCTCAGCCAAGTGAGCTTTGCATCCCACACGGCATTGAGGATGCTGACAGTGAGAAAGGTGAGAGCAGCAATCCATAGCGATAAATAAATCACTCGAATGACGGTGCCAATGATCGGGCCGTGAGAAAAGCGCGATCGGTGAGATAGGGCCTTTTGGTAAGGCAGCCAAATCCAGCGAATGGGGCCCCAGCGTTTATATTGAATGGAGTGAATATCTAAGTCGGGGCCGAGCATGAATCCGCCGACGAGGTAAGCAATGCTAACGGCGGCTGTGATTGAAGGGCCACGGGTCAGGCCGAAGGCCGCGCCGATAACGGCAGGTAAGCCCCAAAGCGTAATTTGATCGTGGGTACGGCCTGATGGCATAAAAAGTAAAGAAAAATGCAACACCCTTACGGTGTCATTTACTCTACAGGGTCATCTAAGCGTTGCTTCATAAAGTAATACAAATGTTTTTATAAAGCGTCAGAAAAATCTGGCACTTACGCTAGGTTTTGCGGGATGGACTTCTTCTGGTATCATTTTAATTCGAAGCGCAGCACTCCCGGTTTACCCGGAATTTGCGGCTTTAGAGATGACAGCATAGGCTTTTTGTGCTGCGGGCGATTAGCTCAGTTGGTAGAGCGCCTCCCTTACAAGGAGGATGTCACAGGTTCGAGTCCTGTATCGCCCATATTTTGCGACCTATGCTAGCTTTTAAGGCTTGTCCACGTCCAGAATTGTAGTTTTTCGAGCGGGGAAGCTCAGGCTTTCAACTGGGACGTGGCTTCAATCTGCTGCTGAGCAGTGTTGTGTGAACAGAGTCGCTAGAGCTTATCGCTAGGCGGCTGATGCGGACACTGCCTGTAGCGCCAGATACTTGAGCTGATAGGGCTGCCACTGCTGCCACAGTTCTAGCCGCGAGGCTTGAAAGGTCGCTTCGATAGTGGGCAGTTGCTGTGACCAATCTGCGCCTAGATGGTCAGCAAAAAACTGGCTAATCACAATTTGATCCTGGAGTTCGCCCAGCAGACTTTGAATGGCCCGAAACTCTCTAACTTGAGCGGCGTAGGTGAGATCAAACAAGCCTCTAAAAAACTCCATTTGATAGCGAATGCCTTTAACTTGCTTGCGTAAGTCGTGAAGCTGTGGCCCAAGTTGATCCAAGAGCTGGTTTAGCTCAGGGAGAGTCATCTCCTCTTGGGGTAAAGTTTGTTTGCCCTGATGAAGGCTGGTGGTGCCCACTTGCCAGCCTGGATGCTGCAATAGCTCGGCAATCGGGCCGACAATGCGCGTAGCGGCGGCGCGCTCAGCGGGTTCTTGCGCAGCGGCCAAAAACATTGGCTGCGCTATCCATTGGCTAAATTGTCGGGTAAGCTTTTTGTAAGCTTTGCTGTTGAGAACTGTTTCGAGCTTAGAAAACTGCTTTTTGCGATGTTTTTTCAGCTTTTTTAAAAGAGTTTTGACGGTCTTTTTTTCTGCTTTTTTTAGTTTGCTGGAGTCTGAGTCGAGGGTGGTTAGGGTTCGCTCTAGCCACTGCTGCATTACGTCGAGATCGCGAACCTTGCCGAGAGCTTTGGTGAGTTTGCTAACGGCTTTGGTCAGTTGGCCATTGGTCAGTTGGCTAGAATCGGCGTGCTTGGCTGCACGGCTGGCCTGTGACGGTGCTGAATCTTGAATGCTGATGACGTCATCAAACAGGCTCAGCGCTGATCGCAGCCGTCGGGTGCCGATCCGCATGTCGTGTAGGGCTTCTGGATCAGTGTCGGCTAAGACGGGCGATCGCAGCTTAATCATTTGTTTGAACTGCTGCCGAATAATCTGATAGGCGTAGCCGCCGAACAGGGTTTCAGATTGAGCGATGGGGTGTGAGGTCATGGACATAAGGCCGTTGCTTGACTGTGTACGCTAAAAGGCTAGACTTTAAATGCTTGGCCTTTACAACCCTATAGAAGGATATGTAGCGTTCATATTCCACGCCTTTGTCGATTGTCGCGATCGCCAATTAAACGCAGAAGTTGATTATAAATTCTAACAATCTTTTGAACGGGTGTAGCGTTAAAGGCTAAAAGTTAAGGCGCATAATCAAGCTGAGGCGCGGTCGTATAGAAAGCATGGAAAATCGGGCGTTGCTAATTCTTAGGCATGAACCGATTGCCATAGCTATTGGAACCTCGTTCATTTTTTTGTAAAGTCATACGGCTATTCAGCCACACCTAATTCATTAGACCCCCTAGACGTGATTCAATCTTGACGGGCATATTGCTGATGCATTTTCTGTGCGATCGCCCCCATCTTCTCTCTCAATTCTGCTGGCCGAATCACTTCACAATCTGCCCCATAGGGCAAAATATCACGCATAAACCAAAAGCTGCTGGTGATGTTTCTCACCATGAGCAATGTCTGCGGCTGATCTTCTAGGCGCTCAAGCCCATGAGTTGAGCGATTGAGCGATTACCTAGATGATAAAAATCCACCTTACACCATCGCATTTGGGCAATCGGCACTCATGCTAGAAACCTTGATTCGATATTGGAATCGCGAAGAGAATGAAGCCTGGATATTCTAAAAATGGTCAAGTATTTTCCCAATCTGGAGACAGCCTGATGAGTTCTACCGATCTACTTTCTCGAATTTCTATTGACCCCAATATTTGCTTTGGCAAGCCTTGCATTAAAGGGCATCGAATTTGGGTGGCCTTAATTTTGGACTATTTAGCGGCAGGAGAAACTATTGAAGGGGTTTTAGAGGCTTACCCTAGTATTCAAAGAGAAGACGTACTGGCCTGCATGGCTTATGGCGCAGAAATGGCTCGAGGGGGCTTAGGCAGAGGTGCCGTTTGAGCGGTTGAAGGAACCTATTTCATAAAAATTAAGTGAGATGAAAATGTCGATTTACGCATCCTGGCTCAATTTCGACTGGCGGGTTACGATGTCGCTACTGTGCCAGAACAAAAAATGACGGCGGCTCCTGATAGAGAACTGATTGAGGTTTGTCACCAAGAAGAGCGCTGCCTGGTCACTGCTGACAGAGATTTTAGTGATCGAGGCCGATATAACCCAGCTAATTACTCAGGGATTGTGGTGGTTCGTTTGCCGTCTCAGGTTCAGTTGGCAGATTGGCATGAGGCGATTTCAACCCTGATTTTGGGCTTAGAGTCAGCCGATGTTGTTGGCAAGCTATGGGTGGTTCAGGGCGATCGCATTCAAGAATATCAACCCATTGCAGAAAGGAGCCTAGATGATGAATGATCTTTTGCCGATTCTAGATTTAGAGGGAAGCAGAGAAACAGAAAACAGGCCGAAAAGCTTGAGCTTTTGACGGTTAAATTGTTCGCTCAAGCTATTCGGGAAACCGAAGGAGAACTAGAGTGATGAGCATTGGCGCGATTTGCTGAGCATGGTTTGCCTAATTTAATTGCTCAGTTTGCAGGTGTGACTCGAAACGCTTTGCTATGACTGCGGTAAACCCACTGCTTCGGTGCAATAGGAATTGAGCTGAGTGAGAATTTCGTCCTCTTGAATATCCAAAGCTTGGAGCTGGTTGTAAGCGCGATCGCTTTGAGTTGTAAACGTGCCAAAAATTGCTCTAAAGTCTCTTTCGTTCTCTGCCTCAATTACCATCTGCATCGCCCCATTCGCATCGGTTAAAGCGCTTTTAGAATTTGCAATAAACGAAAGGTACTGACTGCGATACTCACTCAGTTGTTCATCGGTAATATTAATTTGTTCAAAAGCCTGCGTCATGGCATCAAGCTGATCAACAACTTGATTAACCGCAGCGGCATAATCCTGTGCACCGCTTTGCAAATCGCTTAGGCTTTGAGCCCCCGATAGCGTCACCTGAGCATTTTCAATCTCTCGATCAAAGGTTTCTCGAATGCTCGTCGATTGCTGCGTGACGGCCGCGAATTGTTTACACTGCGAAGCGGGCGGATTACAGCCAGTGAAAAGGACAAAGATAAGCGGAAAGAGAAAAAGATTTCGCATAGACAGAATTAGAACGCAAGATGCCTCAATGAGTTTAGATGAATTTAGATCTTATAGTGGCGATAGTGCCTATAGTTATTTTTTAAAAGCTGGGCGATCGCACTCACTCAAGGAAACGGGTTATGCTGGCGGCTAAAACTTCTAAAATGCTAGAAATGAATGCTCAGCAAGAATTTTCGTCTCTCATCGGTAAGCGCTATTTCAACTATGGCGGGCAGGGGCCGATGGCCGATAGCGCGATCGCTGCGCTCAGCCAAGCCCAGCAAAAAATTCAGACCGAAGGCCCCTTTGCCAACGCCATCTATCAGTGGCTGCTGAGCGAAGGCGACAGCACCCGATCAGCTATCGCGCAAGCGTTAGGCGCAGCCTCAGAAACCATTACCCTCACAGAAAACGTCACCATTGGCTGCAATATTGCGCTGTGGGGCTTGCCGTGGCAAAAGGGCGATCGCATTCTCCTCGGCGACTGTGAGCACCCCGGCGTCGTGGCTGCCGTGGCTGAAATCAGCCGCCGCTATGGCCTAGATGTCAGCACCTGCGCCCTCGCGGATACTCGTAACGGCGGCGATCCGGTTGCAGTGATTGAGCAAGCCCTAACCCCCAACACGAGGCTCGTAATCATTAGCCACATCTTATGGAACACTGGCCAAGTGCTGCCGCTGCGTGAAATTGTCGCCTGCTGTCATGCCAATGCCCCGCAGACTCGGGTGCTCGTCGATGCCGCCCAATCAGTCGGCGTGCTGCCGCTTGATCAGCCCGGTTGGACACTGCCCGAAACTGAAGTA
This sequence comes from Phormidesmis sp., assembly GCA_041742865.1. GTDB lineage: Bacteria > Cyanobacteriota > Cyanobacteriia > Phormidesmidales > Phormidesmidaceae > Phormidesmis. The sequence goes on along the minus strand of JBGTNW010000129.1, from coordinate 994 downwards.
GATTACTACGCCTTTACCGGGCATAAATGGTGGTGCGGCCCAGCGGGCATCGGGGCGCTGTACGTGCGGCCAGCCGTATTGGCTGAAACAGCGCCGACCTTTATTGGCTGGCGCAGCGTAGAGGTCAATGATCAGGCCCAGCCAACGGGCTGGAAACCAGATGGGCGAAGGTTTGAAGTCGCAACGTCTGACTATGCGCTGTGGCGTGCTTTGCGGCAGGCGATGACTGTGCAGGCAACCTGGGGAGACAGTGCCGCTCGCTATGCCCGCATTTGTGCGCTAAGTCAACGGCTGTGGGCAGGATTACAGGCGGTGCCTGAGGTAGCTTGCCTGCTAAGGCAGTGCCCGCCGCCGTCAGGGCTAGTCTCTTTTCAGCTACTCGGTAGTGACGGCCAGCCTAGCCCCGATTGGCACAGCGCTTTGGTGAAGTCGCTAGAAGCCCAAAAAATATACGTGCGAACCCTGCTTTCGCCCAACTGTGTCAGAGCCTGCGTACATTATCTCACGCTAGAAAGTGAAGTAGATGAGCTGATTGCGCAGATCAAAGCATGGCTGCGCCTAGCGTTATAAATATTCTCTGATCTCGTGCTCTTTGCGCTCACAGGCTAGGTCTTCGTACTCTCTGCCCTCGTATTCCCGACAGCCTTCGCAGGGACCGACTGGATTGGGGGCGCAGCGGATAAAGGGCGATCGGGCATTGAGCTGGCAAGTGATGTCGCCAATGACAAAGCCCATGCCCTCGACATAGCGCTCATCAGGATGGTGCGATCGCGTCGAGACTCGTACAGAAGCTCTTTCTGGGCGCTGCCGAAACCGCTCATTGGCCGCATAATCAGCCGCTAAATACAGGCTTTGCTGCACTTGCCGACGAGAGTAAATGCTCAGCAGCATAGAAATCAGAGCCGGGGTCAGGCCAATGGCAATAATGACCAATACAATCAACATTGAAAAATTAGGTTACAGCTATTGCCATTTAGTATGACCTAATTTTTGG
>JBGTNW010000128.1:0-9400 GCA_041742865.1 Phormidesmis sp. | reverse complement strand
TGGCCTAAAACAGCCCCCGACACTAGGGCTCAAACGGCGACAATTCGTGAGTCTCATGGTCTAACTGTCACCAACCTAAAAATGGCTGTAAATCAGCTTATGAAACAGCTTCAGCCCATTAAAAAGAGTAGAGTGGTTGCGCCTACCGCAAACAATCCACCATGAGACTTACTCGTCTTATAGTGGACTATACCTTTTTGAGGGGTAGTGCAAAAAGGTATAGTCCACTCGCCAGAATTCTCAAAAAAGTCTCAAACGCTGGCTGACTTAAAGTAGAGCGGGCGCGATCGCAATGACCTTAGACAGCGCTCATCGAAACTTAACCGTTGGTTCGCCGTTTCGTAAAGTTTCCGTAAAGATTGTTATGAAGTGAATCCATCGCTTTGGGCTTCACCGTACTGAGAATGTAGAGTCGTAGCTAAGTAAATCATTAATGTTCGCAATCAAATGAATAAAACCGGGCCGATAATCTTTGAAGGCTATAGCAATATCTATCTTTTAGCTATTTACCCGGAAGTACAAATGTATATTATGAGAACTTTAAATGAAAACAATCTCAATTAAATGGCTGCTGACGCTATCAGGGCTGGGCGTTTTGCTAGTCGCAGGGCCTGTGCGAGCAATCAGCTTTACCGAATCTAGCGATGCGGGCGAAAGCCTCACCGATGCGATCTCGATAACTTCTGCTCAGCCGACGCCTTTAGAATCTATCTCAGGCGCTCTCTTTGGAGATGCTGACTTGTTCAAAATTTTCCTCACTGGTGGACAAACGTTCTCAGCGACAACAACCAGCAGCGCAACAGCCGAAATCCCTGTCAATCAGGCGCTAGGAATTCCCATTAATGTTGTAATTGACCCCAAAATATTCCTGTTTGACGCCTTTGGTAACGGCGTCTATGCCAATGACGACTCCTTTGGCTCAACCCAGTCAACGTTACTCTCCGGCCCCGGCGGATTCTCGCCATCTGAGTCGGGTAATTATTTCCTGGGTATTTCTGGGTCGGGCTATGAAGCATTTAGTGCTAACGGACAAATCTTCCCCACTGAGCCATTTGACCGGCAGGCAGGCCCCACCGGGCCCGGTGGGGGTGCGCCTTTGACTGGGTTTTCGGGCGATCGCACCCTCTCATCAGGCAAATACACCATCTCTTTGACGGGCGCTCAAACCATTGCCACCGCCAATCCACCCGTCAGCGTACCCGATCCCTCGATGACGCTGGGCCTGCTCGCTTTAGGGGCTGTAGCCGTTACTTCAAAAATTAAAAAATCAGGAGATATCAAAAATGAAGCGCTTAAATAAATCTTTCACTTTGAACTGGAAAAAAGTGCTCGGCGTAGGCGGTCTGCTTTTGGGGCTCATGGCAGTCGTTGGAACGGCTACCTTTGTAGAGGCATCTGACCACGACGATGGCGAAACAGAACTTAAGGGACGTAATTTAAACCTGACGGATCTGTACGTATTTCGTGAAATCGATCAAAATCCCAGCGCATCGCCCGACAATCTGGTGTTTGTGATGAATACCAATCCGCGATCAGTCGCCCGCCAGCAATACTATTTCAGTACCAAAGCTCGGTATGAGTTTATGGTCACCCGCGTCGCTGATAAAGATGCGTCGCCAACTGGGATGCCCGATGTCACCCTGCAATTTACGTTCGCAGCGCCCAACGCCCAAAACCAGCAGCCCTACACGATGACCGTGATTGAAGGTGGTAACACCACCAGCACGGTTACCGGGCAAACCACTGCCCTGGGTGGTGAGCCTATGGTGACCTCAGGCACCGTTGGTAACTCAATGGTCAAGGTATTTGCGGGCCTACGAGAAGATCCGTTTTTCTTTGACGTAGAGCAGTTTTTCCGGGTTCGCGCGGGCGCATTGGGAATTGGGCCAGCGGTCGGCTTCCGCGACCCTGACGAGGCAGTAGATTTTGCAGCTGGCTACAACGTCAATGCGATCACCGTGCAAATTCCGACTGCCTTGCTCGCTGGCGGTACCGGAGCCACCACATTTGATGTGTGGACAACGATCTCTACCGGCAGCGGTAAAACGTTTAACCAGATTGAGCGAGTAGCTCGTCCTGCGGTAAACGAAGGGCTGGTGTTCACCAACGACTTTTTGAACACGCTCAACGCTGTCACGCCCGCCTTTGAAGCCTCTGCCCTAGCAGGCCAACAGCCCGCAGCCGGTGCCGCTGGCCCAATCGTCGGCGAAGTCAAGCGGACGCTAAAGGCACTCGGCAATGACGAGGCTAGAACCAACGTCCTCATCGGCGCATTTTTGCCAGACGTGATGCGAATTGACACCACTATCCCCACTGGCTACGGCAGTGCGTTGAACGCCAAAGGTAGCCCCATTGCAGGGCGACTGCTCAAGGATGACGTGATCGATACGACGCTCTCTGTGCTAACCAATGGTGCGATCACCAGCGACAACGTTTCCTACGAAGGCACACCTGGCAACCCTGCCCAGGGACACAATCCGTTGATTTCGGACTTTCCGTATCTAGCACTCCCGAACTAGGAGACTTTTACCAAAGTCGAACGCTCCGGCCTCAAAATCCTTCTCCCAAGGGGGAGAAGGATTCTGGAAGAGGGCCAGCGCAGAACGTAGCGCTATTTTGCTTTTTTAGCCTCTTAAATCTCTTAATCGCCCCGATTGCAGCTATTCCTAATGCAGCTTACTCACTTAAAAAAAACTATATTCAAGTGGCGAGTCTCTGGCGTTCTGTTGCTGAGCCTGTTATCAGGAGCCGCTTTGCTGACCACGCCGGTTGGGCAACGCCTGATCGCAGGGCCAAAACCTCTTTATGCTTACCCCTTCTCTCTCTCCTTAAAAAGCGACAATCAACAGACCGTAGAAGGCGCTATTTCACTCTATCAGGGGCGGGTTCATCGGCGACCAGAAGACGGCTTAGATCGCGCTGCGCTGGCGGGTGCTTACCTAAAAATGGCCCGCGTGACCGGGGCGGCGAACTGGTATTTGTTAGCAGAACAAGAGGCGCGGCAGTCGCTGGCTAATTTACCTTTCGACAATGACGGGGCGGTGATGGTCTTAGCTGAAATTGCCCAGGCTAAGCATGAATTTACCGAAGCCGTCCGCTTGGCCAATCAGGTATCGGGCGCAAAATCGCTGGCGGTAGTGGTGACTTCAAAGCTAGCGATGGGCCAGCTTACAGAGGCTGAAACGGCAGCAGACGCGATGGTAGATTTTGTGCCCTCTTTAGGGAGCTTGAGTTTTCGGGGACTGGTGCGGATGGCGCAGGGAAATCAGTCCGGGGCGCTGAGTGATTTTCAGCAGGCGATCGCCGCTGAAGAACCTGGTGAACAGCGCGGGTCTGCTCAGGTGAGAACCTTTTTAGGGCGGCTGTACGCCGAGCAGGGCAAAAGCGAGCAGGCAGAGAAGCTGTACCGTGACGCCCTAGAGATTGTGCCTGACTACCCGCTGGCACTTCAGCACTTAGCTCAGCTAGAGACTCGCCTGGGCCATTACCGGGCGGCTAATCACCAGTATTCGCGCTTGGGCAGATCAGCGGCGTTACAGGGCGTGGCGCTTCAGGGAATTGCTCGCGTTAGAGCATTGCAGGGAAAATCTGCTGAAGTTGAGTGGCAAAGTGCTGGGACGGTGCTGCGATCACAAATTGATCAAAATGCCCTGGGGCATCGACGCGATCTGGCGCATTTGTTGTTGGAGCGAGGCCGAAACCAGGATGTGAGTGAGGCGATCGCGCTCATGCAGACCGAAACCCAAAACCGGCGCGATGCTGAAACACTCGATATTTTAGCTTGGGCGCTATCGCGTGGGGGTCGTCAGCAGGAAGCTCGCATCGCCATTCGCGAGGCACTCGATCAGGGCGTTCAAGATGCAGGCATTTTTTACCGGGCCGCTGACATTGAAACTGCTCTAAACAACCCGGCTCAGGCTGAGAAATATATTCGCTCGGCCCAAGCGCTCGATCCCACTTTCGATCAGCAGGCCCGCCAAAGACTAGGACTCGTTACCCAGCTTGTTACCCAATAGTAGATTGCTACCATGACTCGAAAACTACGTCGATATAGCCTGCTGAGTTTGCTCAGTGCCTGCTGCCTTTGGCTAGCGATCGCCGCCCCTAGCCAAGCTCACTGGGCTGACCTGGCAACTGCCGAAATCACCATTCCAGCGGCTGCCCAATCAGATAACCCGTCAAATAACCAGACTAAGGCAGAAATTGCCCTGACCTATCCCACAAATCTAACTGCGTTTGCCGATGACGACGACAGCGGCCAGCTTTCAGACGGGGAAATCAGTCGCCACCGCCCGCAGCTCCAAGCCTTCTTTCAAGATCGCATTCGGTTAAAAGATGGCTTAAACCAACCAGCCGCTTTGACCGTTAGCCCTCGCAGTGGCGTTGCTTCGCCTAGCGGGCAGGCGGCTCCTAACACCCACACAGGTGTGCAACTAAGCTATACCTGGCCCGCCGCCGTTCAGGGTATCGAAATTGACTACAACTTATTTGTTCAAGAGGCACCCCAAGCCACCTGTTTAGCGACGATTTCTCAGGCAGGGCAGTTCACGAGTCATGTTTTTACCCCCAAAAAGACAACTTTGCTACTGACGCCGGGAGGATCGCTATTTAGCAGCGGTAAATGGGCGTTAACGCTGATCGGTGTTTTTGTCTGGGGGGCAGCGCATTCGATGTCGCCGGGACATGGCAAAACGCTAGTAGGAGCCTATTTAGTGGGCGAGCGGGCAACACCACTTCACGCTATTTTCCTGGCAGCCATCACAACGGTTACGCACACGGTGGGCGTCTTTGCTTTGGGGCTGGTGACGCTGTTTGCAGCTCGCTACATTTTGCCAGAGCAGCTTTATCCGTGGCTCAGCCTCGTGTCAGGGTGCATGGTGATAGCGATTGGTGGCAACCTGCTGTGGCAGCGCTGGCGGCGATATGCTGCTAAAAAAGGCAATAGTAGCCATAAGGCTCACGTTCATGACCACGGCCAGATCCATCAGCATGAACCCGCTCACAGTCATCAACATGACTCAGTTCAAAGTCATCACCATGAACCAGTTCAAAGTCATCACGATGGCCCCACGCATAGCCATGCTGACAGTCAACATTCACACGATGAACATTCACACGGTGGGCACTCTCATTCTCACCTGCCTGCTCCAGGAGAGCCGGTTACCTGGCGAAGTTTGTTGTTCTTAGGATTTTCGGCGGGTCTGGTGCCTTGTCCGGCAGCGTTGGTATTGTTGTTGGGTGCGATCGCTCTCGGCAATCCTCTATCGGGATTAATCCTGGTCGTCGTCTTCAGCTTGGGGCTATCACTGGTGCTGACGGTACTAGGGTTACTGTTGGTGTATGCCAAGCAGCTATTCAAACACCTGCCAACGGCTCAGCTATCCTGGACGCGGTGGCTACCGATAGCAAGCGCTTTTGGAATTGTTGTGATTGGCATAGGGATTTCTACCCGGTCACTGCTGCAAGTTTTTTGAGATTTATTTCACAACAAATCAAAGCTCATTGGCACCCTACCCGCGTATGAAACCAATGAAGCTAACGAAATGTACTGGTTTAGTAGCATCTATAAGCTGACGATTACTTAACTCACCTATAAGGGCCATTCCATGGAAAAAGTCAACCTATTTACTGAAAGCAACGATGCGGGCGAAAGCTTGGCCACCGCTACTTCGATCATCACCGATCAGATGATGCCTTTGGAATCAATCTCAGGCACCCTTTCGGGAGATGCCGATCTGTTCAAGATTTTTCTTGCAGGCGGACAGACGTTCTCAGCGACAACTATCAGCCGTAGAACGATGGACATCCCCACAGATCAGGCCATAGGTCTTCCGATTGCTGTCGTCATTGATCCCAAGATATTCCTATTCGACGAGCAGGGGAACGGCGTCTATGCCAACGATGACCTCTTCGGCTCTGCTCAGTCTACCTTACCCTCGGGTTTCGGTGGATTTTCACCAGAAGCTTCGGGTACCTACTTCTTAGGCATCTCGGGTACAGGCTACGAGGCTGTTAGCGCAGACGGACAAATTTTCCCTGGAGGACTGTTTAACCAGGTCGTCGGGCCAACCGGTTCAGGGGGAGGTTCGCCCTTAACTGGGTTTGCGGGAGATACCAGCGAGTCGTTTGGTGAATATACGATTTCTCTAACTGGCGCTCAAACCATAGCGGCAACTGTAGTTGAACCTATCAACAATAACAACGACGGCGACTTCACCCCCAACGAAGCCAGGAATGAATTGACACTGACGGGCCTCAACGGAGCGAGGTCTGTTCGATTCTCACTCGACCAAGTGGCTGTTGGTAACGCTAGCACCATAGAAATCTTCAAGGTAAACGGTAATGACGTCCTCACCAAAGTAGACGAGTTTTCGCTGTTGCAGTCTGGTAAATTGGCCACAGGCTTTGCGCCTACGTTCTCTTTAAATGTAGACCAGGGCGATACGCTACAGTTCCGACTCATTGAAAATAAAAGGGATCGCATCGCAACAATATCCGTTCTAGAAAATGGGGGTGCGAAGCTAGACTTTGGCGGTGGCACGAGGCTCTCACTTAAGGCCGACCTAGCTATGGATTCACCCAACTTGGTTGTGGCAGGAACCCCGCAAAGCGATGACGGCGCAGCCATCGACTTTAGCACTCAGGCAGGGACGACTTCAGATGTTAAGTTCACCGTCTATCGAGAGGCTGCTTACGATAGCACAGTGGGTCTCTATGTAATAGATGATTTGACCGGTGCCGTGACGGTTAACGGCAACACGTTTATGGTAAGCGATGAAGGCTACGAAGCCGCCGCCCTACAGCGGATAATCGACGTAACCCTCCAGTCAGAAAACGGTGGCGTTAAAACCTTCACAGCCACTGTGGATAATCTTTTGTACGGCACGTTTATCAGCGTAGAAAATTCAAACCTCAACTCGACTGAAACCTATTTCTCCTATCTCGGCGCAAACAACGGTAATGATCATGTGAAGCTTTTGGGCAACAACGCTCTGGGCTTTGAAGACTTGCCTGGACTAGGGGATGCCGACTACAACGACCTTGTTGTCACTTTTGAGGTGGTGTAGTTTGTGAAGGGTGAACGAAAAAAAGCGCGGGATCTGAAAAACCATTGATTTGGGCAGCTCCTCAGCAAGCTGGAAACCATAATTTATCGATGGTAATTTAGACGATTTACCAATAGTACAAACGTCCCGCGTAAAATTTCGTTCACCCTACTGCTGGTAAATCTGACGGCGACGGTGGCGCTTGTCCGCCTGCTCTACCGCCTGCTTTTTCTCAACTAGCGGTTCTGCCGCTTTCACCTCAGCAATTTGAGCTTGGTAACGCGCTAAGTCACCGGGGGCAATCTTTCTCAGTATGACTTCAGCCACGCCATCAGCCTGCGTAGTTTGTCCTGCCTCTAGCTGAGGCTGACGTAGCTTTTTATCTGTCACAACTGGCTGATCTTTATCGCCCTTGGCTAATACCCGATTTATCTTTCCAGTGACTTCTTCCGCCGCTGCTGATAGCTCATTCATCGTCGCTGCAATTTTCTCTATCACTTCAGCTAGTTCACCGACCACTGGCGAGTTTTCTAGAATCATCTCCTCTCTGCGTCTAGAGATCGCCTCACAAACTCGCTCCGCCAATTCGCGGTCAATTGTAGGGACTGATCGTGTGACCGGCTGCTCGATTGGCGCTGGCAATAGTTCCACCGGCTCCCCCGATGGAACTTGCTGAGCCTCACTTTCTAACTCATCTGAAAAGACGAGTTCAGGCAGTATGTATATCTGAGGCGGTGCTTGCTCAGCTTCGATATCTATCTGTAGCTTTTCGCGCTGCGCTTCCTGGCGTTCGAGGTCACGGTTCACTGCGCTAATGCGGCGCGACTCATCGCCTACTCGCGTCTGTACGCCTCGCGCTTCCATCTCCATCACTTTCGCACCGAGATGGATCTGTGGCTCGCGTTCGAGGCCCTGTTCCTTCAGGCTGCGGTGGTCTATCCGCTCCTCAAAACCTGCCCGCTCTAGCGCTCGGTTCGCGTACTCTTCCCACGCTTGGCGATGACGGTCTAACGCCTGCCGCTGGTTCCACTCTCGTCGCTTTTTGCCAAAGCCATCTTGATCGACATCGCGCATCGTCAGCATGATGTGCGCGTGCGGGTTGTGACTGTCGAAGTCATGATAGCCAATGTCCGCTATCATCCCCTGGCTGACAAATTCTGCCTGCACATACTCACGGGCTAGGGCTTCTTTTTGGCTGTGGCTCAGCTCTGCCGGTAGCGCTATCATCACTTCCCTCGATAGCTGCGCGTCCTTACGCTTTTCAACCCGCTCCACTTCGTTCCACAGCAAAGCGCGATCGCCTAACCTTTCCGGCGCTCCTTCTGGTGTCAGAATCTCACTCCCATAAATATCGCTCTTGCCCGTGTAGTCATGCACCTGCCCAGTGCGCTCATCTGTGAGCTGCTCGCCCGACCGATACGCAGCCGCTGCCGTCGCGCTTCGCCCTGCGCTGCGACCGATTACCTGCATTCGCATACTGAAGATTGCCATATTGACGCGGGGCTCTTCTCCAAGGGGTCTAGGGGCTTCGCCCCTGCGCACTGTTGCAAAGCAACGTATAAGTGCGCCCTTCCGTTCTGGGTGAACTACCGGGATGGTGGGCTGACGGGTAGCGTAGGGGCTGTTCTCACGGGACGGGGCCATTGCCAAATGGCCAGCTCGGGAGGTCGTGGGCTTAGGGGTACGGGCTATCAAGCGATAGTCAAATTCAGCATATCCAAGACTCAGCAGTCTGGATGTCCGGATGCCTGGACGGTGTGTGCCGTTCCTCTACTTCGGCGCTAACCTGATCTGTGATCTGAGTCATTTCTGTTTCTGGCTCAGCCCTGATGGAGGTAGGTCATGGCGACAAAACTAGACAGGCTCATTGAAAAGGAAGCTCAGCTTAAAGCGCAAATTCAACTCGCTAAGTCGGCTGAACGTACCTGGGAGAAGAAACGCGATACTAGGCGCAAGATTCTCATCGGCGCGGCGGTCATGGCTCGCGTTGAGTCTGGGCGCTGGCCCCAAGCTGACCTATTGGAAATGATGGATGGCTTTTTGACTCGGCCTAATGAACGGGAGTTATTCGAGCTAGATGTTGCTGAGACGGCTAGCGCTGAGGCGGCGGGTAAACCGGCGACTGAGAAAAAGCAGCAGGCAAAGGCGATCACAGATAAGGGGCGCTCTGATAGTGATGGAAAGAAGCGGAGTCTGGCAAGTCGGCAACCGTCGAGTCAGCTGCCTGAGAGTGACCTCGATATCGAAAAAGAATTCAATCTATAACACGGTACTTTTTCATGACGGCTATTCATTGGTTCGGCGGCGAGAAGGGCGGCGTCGGTAAGTCTTTCGTCTGCTGCTCTGCGATTGAG
>JBGTNW010000127.1:0-14302 GCA_041742865.1 Phormidesmis sp. | reverse complement strand
GATCGCTCTATCTAACAACAGACCCACCGCCCCGATATAAATCACCGCCAAAATAATCTCACTGATGTAGTTTTGCTGATACGCATCCCAGATAAAGAAACCAATCCCGACAATCCCAGACATCACAATTTCAGCCGCAATAATCGCAAGCCAAGCCAAGCCAATCGCAATTCTTAGGCCAGTGAAAATGTACGGTAGCGCCGCCGGAAAAACAATGTTGAGATAGTAGTCTTTGCGAGACAGTTGCAGCACCTTGGCCACGTTTTGATAGTCTTGTGGAATCTGACGAACGCCTTCAGCGGTGTTGATCAAAATCGGCCAAACTGACGTGATAAAAATCACAAAAATAGCCGCTGGCTGGTTTTGCTGAAGGGCGACAAGCGCGATCGGCACCCAAGCCAACGGAGCCACCATCCGTAAAAACTGAAAGATCGGATCGAGCGCTTTGTTGAGCACTTTGTTGCCGCCAACTAACACCCCGACACCAATGCCCACCACTGCCGCTGCCGAATAGCCTTTCGCAACTCTGCCCAAGCTCGCTAGCGTCTGCCAAAACAACCCTTTATCCAGCCCACCCAAATCGTAAAAAGGATAGAGCATCAGCTCTCTGGTGCGCTGATCTGTCCAAAGGCTCGCAGGCCCCGGCAGCCTAGTCCAACCCGACGAGGAGAACAATTGCCAAATTGCTAGAAAGCCTAGAACGCCAATAATGGGCAGCATAATATCCTGACCCTTTTTGTCCCAAAAAGACTGAAATGAGAACGGCAGCTTGACTGTTTTTTTTCGTTGGCGCTGTTGAGTAATCATGAGTGAATGTTCCTATGAGGTGAACAAAAGTGAAAAGACGTGAAGCCAGTTATGAAAAGGCGTGAAAAAACGTGGAAAAGCGTAAATCAGACCCGCTTAATCGCTAAGCCGTCAAGGTAAGCTTGAGGATTTTTAGGATCAAACTTTGTGCCATCAAAGAATGTTTCTACCCCGCGAGAAGTCTCTTTAGGGATATTGGCAAATCCAGCTTCTTGAGCAGCTTCACGCCACAGATCTTCGCGGTTCACCGATTCAATGATTCGCTGCACGGTATCAAGATCATCGATTTTGCCCTTGTGAAAGCCCCATCGCAGCCCTTCTGTCAAAAACCACAGGTCATGACTCTTATATGGATAGGAGACATTGCCAATGCCGTCTTTCCAATACAGCGGGCCTGCTTGGAAATCATCAATATCGGCTTTGCCATCGCCCATTACGTAATTGCCTTTATAGGGCGGCGTGAGAATATCAGCTGGAATATTAAAGTAGTTACGACCCGCGCAAATCTGCACCAGTTCGGATCTGTTTTCCGGTTTATCGCACCACTGTTGAGCCTCCATTAGCCCTTTAAGAATGGCTTTAGTCGCCTTCGGATTCGCATCTACCCAGTCGGCGCGAATCGCCAAATACTCTTCTGGATGGAACTGCCAAATCTCTTCAGTCAAAGCTGACATAAAGCCGATTTTGTCAGCAACAATGCGGTAGGGCCAAGGATCGCCTGTGCTAAAGGCATCCATTGTGCCATTGCGTAAACCCTGCACGGTTTCGGCGGGCGGCACCGCCAACAGATCAATGTCTGTATCCGGATCGACGCCACCTGCTGCAAACCAGTAACGAATCCAAAAGTCTTGGTTCACATTTGGAAACGTGTGAGCCGCTTTGAACTTACGGCCCTGCTTTTCAGCAAAGGTTTTGATGTAGTCAGCTGCGCCGGAGATATCAAGACCAAGCCCTTTGCCTTTGTGAATGTTAGAGATGGCAATACCGTTGCCTTGCGTCACGAGCTGAGCGAGCACATACATCGGCACTTTTTGGCCATTAGTGATAATGCCTTCACTAATCAGGTGAGGCATCGGCATTTGCCATTGCCCACCGTCAATGCCACCGCCCTCAGCGCCAATGGTGACGTTATCTCTAGCAGAGGCCCAGTTAGCCTGCTTAGAGACTTCTACGCCAGTCATCCCGTACTTGGCAAAAAAGCCTTTTGCTTGGGCAATAATCAGTCCGGCAGATTCCACAATGGGAATGTAGCCCAGCTTGACGTTGGGGGTTTCAGGGGCATCGGCAGCAGCAACTGGGCTAGGAGCTGCCGTACCACTAGCGGTGCTACCCGCCCCATCCGCGCCAGTATTAGCAGCGCCAATCGTGGCCGAAGGCGGGTTGCCCAAACAGCTATTTAAGAGCAGTGAACCTGCTGCTGACGCACCAGCGGTGAAGATAAATTTTCGACGTGTAAATCCAGAAAAATCAGCCATAAAGTCTCCTTGCAGCGTATTCACTTTCCGACCAAAGCGAGAGCTTTAGCCCAGCCGCGAACTGCTGTCATCAAAAAAGTACTGGTGTGAAAAGAAGATGGAAAAAAGGTGAAAAAAGTAAAAGAAGGCTTCTAGAAAAATGTTTCGACGCGCAGAAAGTTGCCTTTGGTTAATGATTGACTAAAGTCAATCGATAGCTTCTTTCCCATTGATATAAGACTATCCTGTTATTTCTCATAATTGATGAAATAATCTTCAAATTTGGAACAGATTATTCAATTTGAAAGATAAGTAAACCTTTTCAGTATCTAGATAAAGAATATTTTTAGCTAATTAGATTTTGATGATCGCGCTGTTGCATCAGGCTTAGATTCTCCGTGCTCTGAAAACCCGTGCTTTGAAAAACCACACAGCGGATGGCTCAAAATCTAATACGCTTAAGCTTGGCTCAGGTCGGGGCGTCTCAAACCTGTGGCTAGATCCAGCAATGGCCTACTGTGATGATGATTTTTTTGCTTGAACCCATTTCAGAAACGCTGCGATCGCCCATTGCTACTTTTGTGTTACTGCTGGCGATCGCGCTCATTATCCCGCCACTATTCGAGCGCATCAGATTGCCCGGTCTCGTCGGCTTGCTTGCTGCCGGAGTCCTATTTGGCGGCAGCGCGCTCGGCTGGCTCGATCCAACTTCAGACACCATGAAGTTACTGTCTGAAATTGGCAAAATTTATCTGATGTTTGCCGCTGGCTTAGAAATTGATCTGGCCCTGTTTCAAAAAACCCGAAATCGCTCTTTGACCTTTGGCGCGCTGACGTTTGCCATTCCCTTTGTCAGCGGCATCAGCATCGGGCTGTTTTTTGGCTATGGCTGGCTAGCCGCTGTGCTTATAGGTTCGCTGCTGGCCTCTCATACCCTGCTGGCCTACCCAATTGTGCAGCGCTTAGGCGTCATCGGCGATGAAGCGGTCACCATTACCGTCGGTGCGACCATTTTTACCGATATTGCCGCGTTGCTAGTGCTGGCGATTTGTTTAGGCATTAGTAAAGGCGACTTCACATCATTCAAACTAGCCTTTTTGCTCGGTTCATTGGCGCTGTATGCAACCGCTGTGCTGGTCGGCCTCAAGCAGTTGGCCAAAGCGTTTTTCCACGCAAATGGCAAAAACGAAGGCGATCAGTTTCTATTTGTGCTGCTGTCGGTATTTTTGGCGGCAGTGGTGGCGCAGCTAATTGGCGTAGAGGCTATTATTGGCGCATTTTTGGCTGGGTTAGCGATCAATAGCGTCATTGGCAACGGCCCGGTCAAAGAGAAAACTGAATTCTTGGGCAGCGTACTGTTTATCCCTATGTTTTTTGTCAACATGGGGCTGCTAATGGATCTCAATGCCTTAGGCAGTTTGCTTCAGTTCATCGCGCTACCGTTGCTGATTGTGTCTGCTTTATTAGGCTCTAAGCTGCTAGCCGCACTCAGCACTAAGGCGCTGTTTGGCTATAGCTGGCCGCAAGCTTGGACGATGTGGTCACTGTCAATTCCGCAGGTGGCTGCCACCTTAGCCGCAGCGCTAGTTGGCTACCAAGCCAATATCATCAACGCTCAGGTTTTTAATAGCGTGATTTTGCTAATGCTGGTTACCTCGATTGCAGGGCCTTTAATCACCGCTCGCACCGCCCGCCGGATTGCGCTGAATGACGCAGCTGAAAATATTTCGCCACTGAGCTGGTTGCCTGTGCCAGAGATTTCTGGTAGTGACGGCTTTGCAGGCACCTTTACAGTAGTTGTCCCCATCTATAATCCCAAAACCGAGTTTCGGCTGCTAGAGCTAGCGGCCATGATTGCCCACTATGAGCATGGTCGGGTGGTGCCGGTAGCGGTGGCTTTAGCGCAGCCGCAAATGGATACGCCGCAGCTTAGGCGAGCTATCGTTCACAGCCGCCGCCGCCTAAAAGCTGCGCAAGCCATTAGCGATGAATTTGAAGTGCCACTAGAGCCAATTTTAAGAATTGAATACAGCGTCCCTCAAGCCATTTGCCATGTCAGCCGAGAGCAAGATGCCAACTTAATTGTGCTCGGCTTAGGGCGACAGATGAAGTTTGAAGCGCCGCTGCTCAACAGCGTGCATGATGATGTACTGTGGTCGGCCCACTGCCCGGTAGTCGTCGCGAGATTACTGGCCTCTCCGACTCAGCTCAAAAATGTGCTCTTGCCCATTGAAAATCCATCACCACAGACAATTCGGGTGCTGCGCTTTGCCCAGGTGCTCGCCGCAGCGAATCAGGGTAAAGTCACACTGCTGCATGTGTGCAGTACGTTTTCTTCTTCGAGCTACAAAGCGCAGCTCGAAGATCAGCTCCAGCTGCTGATAGATGAACTACCGGCAGCAAACTGCCAGATCGATGTGAAAATTGTGGTGCAAGACGGATTGGTGGGGGCCATAGCGCAATCGGCGCTGGATTATGATTTAGTGATTTTGAGATCGCAGCGTCGTCGAGTTGGCAGCGGCCTCAGCCTCGGGACTAGAACCCAGCCTTTGATAGAAAAGCTTACGAGCTCAGTCATCTTAGTCGGCGAACCCTATCCGCATCGCGCTAATTACCCAACTTAAATAGCCACTTAATCGACTTCTTTCTAACTTCTTTCTAGCGGGGGGTAGTTATCGGTTCGGTCGGCCATCCATTAGCGCTTGCAATAAAGCCAGCAATGCATCATGGTCTACCGGTTTGACCATATGAGCGTCAAACCCTGCGGCGCTAGATTTTTGTCGGTCTTCGACTTGGCCCCATCCGGTCAGAGCAACCAGTATCATCGCTTCTCCCCAAGGCTGCTGACGAATGCGCTCAGCGACTTCATAACCATTGAGCCCCGGCAGACCAATATCGAGCAGAATAATTTCAGGCCGAAAAGTATTGGCAATTTTTACGGCTTCCAGGCCGTCGTGAGCAGTTTGCGTTTTGTCGCCAATTATTTCAAACAACATTGCCAAGGTCATGGCCGAATCCTCATTGTCATCGACAATCAAAACGCGGCGAATACTAGAGTCTAGCAGGCTGCTCTCACCAGCATCTACGGCCTCAGCAGGGGGTGGAATCATGGGCAACTGCACAACAAATTCACTGCCTTGTTCGAGCCCTGCGCTATAGGCTTGAACCGAACCTTCATGCATTTCGACCAGCTGCTTAACGAGCGTCAGGCCGATGCCTAAACCCCCTTGATTGGTCGCCGCCGCTGGGCCAGAGGCCCGCTCAAAAGCCCCTTCTACCTGCGTAAAGAGATTGAATATTCTCGGCAACATGTCGGCTGCAATGCCAATACCCGTATCTTTGATAGAAACTGTAAGCATTTGATCGATAGGCTCAGCGCTAAGAGAAATTTCAGCGCCGGGTTCACTATATTTGCTGGCATTGTTCAACAAATTGCTAAATACCTGCACCAACCGCATCGAATCAGCCTGTAAATAAGCAGGCTGCGACGGCAACGTTATCGTCAACACCTGCTGAGCGGCCTCAATATCGGGGCGACAGGCTTCCACCGCTTGTTCAATAATCGCGCTGATTTCTACTGGCTCAGGGCGTAGGATTACTTTGCCCCGGCTGATGCGACTAACATCCATCAGATCATCAACCAGTCGTACCATTTGATTCAGCTGACGTGACATCATCGACTGAATGCGTTCGGTAGTCTCGTTGTCACTGTGAGTTCGCTGTAGAATTTGGAGGCCATTGCGAATGGGGGCAAGGGGGTTTCGCAGCTCGTGAGCAAGTGTAGCTAAAAACTCATCTTTGCGGCGATCCGCTTCAGAGAGATCGGCAGCGAGTTGATTGCGCTCAGCTTCGGCGCGTTTAAAGTCTTCAATGTCCGTGCAGGTTCCAAACCATCGAGTGATTTGACCCGTGTCGTTTTTGACGGGTAGCGCTCGGCCTAAAAACCAGCGATATTCGCCGGTATGAGCGCGTAAGCGATACTCAATTTCGTAAGGTTCGCCAGTGCGTAAAGAGTGGCTCCAACGATCTATCGCTCTTCGCTGATCTTCTGGATGAAGCGGTGCACTCCAGCCGTTGCCAAGGCAGTCTTCAGGGGTGCAGCCGATGTAGTCGTACCAGCGGCGGTTGTAGTATTCGTGATAGCCGTTGGGCCTTGTCACCCAAACGATTTGAGGCATGGTGTCAGCAATTTGCCGAAAGCGCTGCTCACTTTCTCGCAGATCGGATTCGGCCTGACGTTGGCGGGTGATATCGCCGACCATGCCAAGCATTCGGCTGCTTTGTCCGGCTGCGTTTTGCTGCACGACTGACTTGACCCATATCCAGCGCTTAGCACCATCAGTGCGACGAATTCGGCATTCAATGTTCCAAGGATTGCCGGTGGATATCGCTTGCTGAAAGGCAGCCTCGACAGCCACGCGATCTTGTGGAAAGACATGCTCTAAGAACTTGCCGTAGGTCCATTCGGGGAGTAGGGCTTCATAGCCAAAAATCCGGTCGTGCTGCAAAGTGCGCTCGGCGGTGTTGTCAATGAGATTGAGATCCCACTGGCCGATCTCGGCGGCAGAAAGGGCTAGATCTAGGCGTTCTCGACTGTCGCGGAGCTGCCGCTCTTGCTGTTGGCGATCGCTCACATCTCGAAACACCAACACACAGCCCATAATCTCCCCAGAAGGGGCTCGAATCGGCGCGGCACTATCATCGATGGGTCGTTCAGTGCCGTCTTTAGCAATCAGCACCGTGTGGTTAGCAAGGCCGACAATTGTACCTTCAGCCAAGGCTCTAAACACGGGGTTAGGAACCCTTTGACGGCTGCTTTCATTGACGATCTCAAAGACTTGTTCCAACGGCTGAGACACGGCCTCTTTTGTTGTCCAACCTGTCAACATTTCCGCAACCGTATTGAAGTTTGTCACTCGGCCTTGGGCATCGGTCGTGATTACGCCATCGCCAATACTAGCCAGAGTAATTTTGAGCTTTTCAGCTTGCGCGGCAATCAAGTTAGCGGCACTATCACGGGCATTGAGATATTTTCGTAAGGCAATTAAAAAAGCGGCGAGTGAAGCGAGCGCTAGTGAGCCAGAGATTAGCCCCGTCAAAATTGCGGTGCGGTAAGCGCGATTTGCGTACTGCGATCGCACCTGAAATTGCTCTCGCTCCAGCTGCACCATCTCAGCAACAATCGCTCTAGTTCTGTCCATTTCGGCCTTTGCTTGACCGGTTAAAACCATCTGCCTAGCAGCTTCAAATCCGGCAGATTGCCGAAGCCTAATCTGGGTTTCCATGATGCTGAGTGTGCGATTTACGTGATCGCGCAATGTCGGTAGCTGCGCCTGCTGCTGAACGTCTGTAGCGGTGAATCTAGCAACCTCTTCAACGGCTTGAGCAATCTCGGTAGTGGAGCGGTTGTAAGGCTCCAAATAATCAGGGTCTCCGGTAATTAAAAAGCCTCGCTGTCCCGTTTCAGCGTCTTTAACAAGCGAAAGCACGTTTTCTAATTGCGCCATCGTCTCGTAAGCTTGAGCAACGCTAGTCGTATTCTCTTTGAGCCGGTGAATACTTTTAGCCGTAGCGATCATATTCACTGCCAGCAAAGTGGTCGCTACCCCAGCGCCGGCTACCAACCACAAAAATCGAGGCGAAAAGACGGTATCCCGTTGTGAGTGGTTCTGAAGCATCAAATTGATAGACATATTAGATGAGAAGCACAAACAGTCTAGGATTGCTTTACCCAAGCTAGACCTCTATACCCAAAGTAGCCAGCTTTAAATATATGCCTAATGACATAGAGTAGTTCATATACAGCCTATATGTAGCCGACTACTCCCTCCAAAAACAGGCCCAAAGATAGGCCCCAAAATGGGCAAGTAACCAAAATTATAGTGCTCCCTAACCATCTAAAGCAGTCTAAGCCGCCGATAACTTAGCAGCCATTGCCTTTACTTGCGGAGATGAAGATACAGGATTCGGATGCGGCTCCCCAACTAATATCACCGAGCCAGCAAGCTGCTGAACTAGCGGCGTAGTGCTTGCACCGAGGGTGAGACCACTACTACTATGACGACGCTGCGATCGCAAGATCACCAAGTCATAGTTACGAGCCATTTTTGTAATCGCTAGCACCACATTATCTCTTGCTAACAGCTCAACTTCTAGCGTCGTGTTTGTCGATGGCAGCCGATCTAACAACACTTCTAACTGTTTTTTAACCCGCGTTTGATAAAGGGCCGAGGCGCGGGGATTGTACACATGCAGCAGCGTAACGCTCGCTTGATTCGCTGCCGCTAGCACCTGGGCAAAGCGCAGCACTCTCAGCGTCATCACGGAAGGCGTTTCAATTGGAATCAAAATGGTCTTCATCGCAGACGGAGATTTCAGCAATCTGGCTACCACTACTGGGCAATGAGCCATTCGCATCACCTCGTCTTGAATATCCGTAAATAAGCGGCGGCTAGGCTGAGTCCGGCGGCCCATACCCAACACAATGAGATTGGCATTCTTCTCTCGGCCCACATGGGCAATCGTTTGAGCCACGTTGTCGCTAATTCTCAATTCTGGCTCTACCACCAATTCAGCCATCGATTCAAAGGCTTCACTGGCGGCTTGCGCGGTTTCTAGTAGCTGGCGACCACGAGTCAGGGCTTTGGTAAGCTGCGGCGAGTCCATTTGGGGCTGAGTCAGCGCAATTGCCAAAGGAATCACCCGGCCACCCGCATACTGCGCAACCGCAGTAGCGAGTTCTATCAGAGGTAGCGAATTTTCAGGATTGTACACGGGCACTACCACTGCAAAAGATTCCGGAATTTCACTCGGGGGAGGCAACCACTCCAACGAATCTGTTTCATCAAATGTCTTTTGCGCAGCTAGTTGCGCAGCCACGTTCGTAGTCACCAACGGCCCCACAATTGAAGTTACCAGCATCAGCAAAATTACGCTGTTAAATACCTCTATATTTATGATCTGCGCTTCGTAGCCGACTAGCGCTGCGGCCAACGTCGCCGCCACCTGCGGAATTGACAGTGACCACATCGTCCAGGCTTGTGTCCAGCTATAGCGATAAAGTTGTTTGGCCACAAGTACCGCCGCTAGCTTACCTAGCAGCAGCACGCCTACAATCAGCAGCGGCAAATTAACCGCCGCTAAAATATCTCTAAACGCATTGAGATCGAGCAGCAGACCCATGTTGACAAAAAACATCGGAATGAACAGCACACTGCCCATGAATTCTGTTTTTTCCTTCACCGAGCCATCGCCAATGATGCTGTTGATTGCCAGCCCTGCTAAGAACGCGCCAATGATATTTTCGACCCCGATCAGTTGCGCCACCACCGCCGCCAAAAAAACCGACAGCAACACAAACAACACCCGGCTTCCTTCATCTCTACCCACCTTGCGGAAGAAGACTTTGCCCAGCTGTTTTAGGCCGATTAAAACAGCCACGGCATACAGCGCCAAAGAGCCCAACAATGTCAGCAGCTTCACCAATGAAAAATCGCCCTGACTAATCCCCAAACAAATCGCCAGTACAAGCAGCGATCCAATATCGGTGAAAATCGTCGCCCCCACCGTCACCGTTACCGCCTCATCATCTACAACGCCCAAACGCTGGATAATTGGATAGGCCAACAAGGTATGCGACGCCAGCAGTGAACCGATCAAAACAGCGGCCAGCCAGCCGAAACCAAAAAACAACCCAACTGACATTCCCCCGGCTAACGGCAATGCAAATGTCAAAAATCCAAAGCCGAGTGAGCGATCGCGCGTCTTCTGAAACAGCGCCAGATCGATCTCTAAGCCCGCCACAAACATCAGATAGATCTTACCAACGTCAGCAAACAGCTTCATTGTGTCAGAGTCAGCGTTCAGCCAGCCCAAGCCACTACTGCCAAAGACAACGCCTGCGGCAATTAAGCCCACTAGCCCCGGTAGTCGAAAGCGCTCAAAGATGGGGGGCGTTACCAGTACAATTGCCAGCAATAGAACAAAGGTCGCCACTGGCGATCGCAATGTCTCAGAAATCGGCTCCATTAAAAACAAAAACATGCTGCTGACCTCTTGCCCAAAATAATAAAAATAGAATTGCGACAAAAGATCGCGGTTGATTTCATATGGAATTTTGCATAAAAATAGCTAGAAATCATCGTTCCTAGCCGGGTAGAACTTTTGGCAGAAGCACTGAAATTGCGAGCTTACACGCAAAGTTTAAGGATTTTCAGACATCATCCAACCTTTTACAAGCTTTAAGCTCTACCTTGAGGCTGAAGTCTCGTCGCAGTTGTTAAGCATCTTTTCTACAGTTATTTGCTGCCATCCGCAGCCATTCACCGCTGTTCGCATCAGCATAACCACTAAACAAAAAGCCACTTACAACAACTTTGTAAACCATCGATCAGGAACCTCACTGATATACGTACGGAGTATCACAATCCGCCAAAACTGAGCCATCAGCCTTGCCAAGATCCGCCACAGTAGAAAGCGTAAACAGCCATCAGCCTGCCAACCGCCATGAAAAAGCTATACATACAACTGGGCCTAGTAACCGTTTCTGCCCTGTCCGTCATGACCTTTTCGACAGGTGCAGAAGCTGCGGGGCTAAGCCTCAGAAGCGACCTATTGACGACTTTTAACCAGCTTATTCAGGCCGAAGGCGTTGCTTTTGATGAACTTGCGCTGCCCAAGCTAGACAACTCAAAACTTTACTGGGATGGCAATCCCAACAGCGTTCAAGTCTATTTCGTCAATGAAGGCGCAGGCTATCGAAACCAGCTGCTCTTTGGGGCCAACGACGGGCCGCTAGAGATGATTTTTAATGACATCTCTTCTCCTCAAAGCATTTTCAGCGAAGCCGATGGCCCCCTATCGCTCGGTCAAGGCGTCGCGCTTCAACAGTTCTTTGGCCCCACTCAGCTATCGTTCTTTTTGCGTGCTAATGGCTTCAACGGTGGTCAAAACATCTACGGTTCTGACGACTACCGCAACACCACTGTCGGCAATCAACCCGTCAACTCCGACGGCCTCACCCACATGATTGCCTACAACTACTTTGATAAAGTCGCTCAAGAAAACTACACCATCATCGGCTTTGAAGATCTTTGGGGTGAATTGGGAGCTAGCGGCGGCCAAAACGAAGGCTCTGATCGCGACTTTAATGACGTGGTGTTTGCTATCAAGGGACTGTCTGCTCGCCCGCCTAGCTCGACTACTGATCCGGCGGATATCCCTGAGCCTTCAGCCTTGCTAGGGCTGCTGGGCGTAGTTTTGCTGGGGAGCGCAGGGCTTCGGCGCCAGTCCAGCCAGCAGTCGAGTCTACTGTCGAACCTACGGGCAAGTCATTAGTTTTATGCGCAGCGCCCGGTAGGTTGGTAGCTCGTTACGACTCGGCCAAAGCATCGCAGCAAAGCATGATAGCCCGCGCTGATAGGATCGCTCAGATCAGCAATCGAGTCAATACCAATGCCATTGCGGCCCATATTACTACCGGAGCTATGAATGTATCGCCCTTCACCTAGGTGGAGGGCGACATGCGTTGTGCGATCAGGCGTGCCAAAGAATATCAAATCACCTATTTGCAAATTGGCTAGATCAATGCGCTGGGTAAAGTCTTCCTGCTGATAAGAGTCACGGGGAAGCTGAATGCCTGCTGACATAAAAGCCGCCTGCACTAATCCTGAGCAATCGTAGTTAGGCGCAGTTGCCCCACCCCATAGATATTCATTCGGCACTGCCATGGCCGCTTGGGCAAAGGCAATCACCTGCGGCAGTCGTAACTGAATGGCTTGGGCGCTCAGCGTAGGGGCTCGATAAGGCTCACTCACTGGGCTCAAGTCACTGATATGGTTAGCTGCGATCCAGCCGAGATAGTCGTCTTTACAGATGCAAACGCGAATGGCGTTATGATCTTTTGCGACTTCTAAAATATGCAGCATATGACCTATGTCGGCTTGGGTTACTAAGCCGACGCAGGCTGACGTTTTGTAGAGGTTGATAGGGCGATCGCACCGATACGACTGGCTTGTGCCGAGATAAATTTCATCTTGCAGTGCTTCTATCGTGACCATATGCCGACGTTTTAACCCCGATGCCCATTAGAGATAAGTAACCATACCCCAAGAACGCCTCACTTCAGCTAAATACCACTAGGCAAATCATCGCTGCAAATCATCGCTATGAAGGCAAGCTCAGAAACGGTAGGCTGATATACATAAAGCTCACTTGGGCTCTTTGTTTGTCTCGGATAAAAACCGCCATTGCTTATGACTACTCTCTCTGTGACTGCGCCGACTATTGATACTCGTCATTTACAGTCGCTCAAACCGCTCGATATTCCCGCTCGGCTATTGCTAGGTCCCGGCCCTTCCAATGCTGATCCCGTCGTGCTAGCGGCCATGGATCGCCAGCCGATTGGCCATCTTGATAAAGCCTACCTTCAGCTAATGGACGAAGTGCAATCGCTCATGCGCTACGCTTGGCAAACCAATAATCGCATGACGCTACCGGTAAGCGGCACGGGTTCAGCCGCAATGGAGGCGACGCTGGCCAATACCATAGAGTCCGGTGATAAGGTGCTGGTGTGCGTCAATGGCTATTTTGGCCATCGGTTGGTCGATATGGCTGGGCGCTATGGGGCTGAAGTGAGCAGCATTCATCGGGCTTGGGGAGAGGTGTTTACCCTAGCCGATATCCGCGCTGCGCTCGAAGCGCATCGCCCGCAAATAATGGCCCTTGTTCATGCCGAAACCTCTACCGGCGTGTGTCAGCCGATGGAGGGCATTGGCGATTTGTGCCGTGAGTACGATTGTCTGTTGATTCTCGATACGGTAACGAGCTTGGGCGGCGTACCTTTGTTTTTAGATCAGTGGGGCGTGGATTTGGCCTATAGCTGTAGCCAAAAGGGGCTGAGCTGCCCGCCGGGGAGTTCGCCGTTTACGATGAGCGATCGCGCCCTTACTAAACTCAATAACCGCCAAAGCAAGGTCGCTAACTGGTATCTAGACATGTCTTTGCTCAGCAACTACTGGGGCAAAGGCCGCACTTATCACCACACCGCCCCCGTAAATATGACCTATGCCATCCGTGAAGCCCTGCGTTTACTCGCCGAAGAAGGCTTAGAAAATCGCTGGGCTCGTCACCAAAATGCCGCCGAGCGCCTCTACGCAGGGCTAGAAGACATGGGGCTAACTTGCCATGTGCCGCGTGAGCACCGGCTGCACACCCTCACCACCGTCCGCATTCCTGCTGGCGTGGACGGTAAAGCTGTGACGAATAAGCTGATTGATGATCACAACTTAGAGTTAGGCGGCGGCTTGGGGGATCTAGCGGGTAAGGTATGGCGCGTGGGTTTGATGGGCTACAACGCTACGCCAGAGAATGTAGACACATTTCTAGCAGCGCTCAAGCAGGTGTTAGCTGAGCTGGCATAAGCCTTACTACAGCAGCGCAAAGTTCTCACACAAATTCCCATAAAAATCCCCGCAGAGTCTTTCGCTTTGTGGGGATTTCTCAAACGGGTGGAGCATTCAAGAGAACAAATAAAACTAATTAGCTAATTTTTAGCTAAATTCAGCTAATCCATGAAGCATTCGTAGCACGAAAATAGCGCCAGCGAACTCAGTCGCTGTGTCCAAGGGTAGGCAGTTTTACGACGGTGACGACGAAACAATCTAAACATGTCATAGGGCAATTGAGATGTTGAGATCAGCGGCTAAGAAAATTACGGTCAATTCAAAGGCAATGGCCAGGATAAAGAAGCTGTCGGAAGGCTGCTTATTTTGATACAGCCTTGAGGAAACGAGCTACCCTACAACCTTCAGAAAATGGACCGCCTCATCCGGGCAATAACCCATGAACTTATCTAAAGGTAACGGCTACCCCTTTTTTGTATAGCAGCCATTCGCGAGTTGTCCTGTAGCGATCGCAACCTTCCTTTCGCCTTCTCGCCCAAAGATGCTCTTCACCTACATCTAGGCTAATAAGCGCATTTGAGACAGTTTTTAGCCAGCTTTTAGACAGCTTCTAGGTATTTTTTGGGGCAACCTTTAAAA